>CAZPJU010000011.1:10648-23680 GCA_964586965.1 uncultured Lachnospiraceae bacterium
GCCCCTACGATCATTATATGCACATATTTTGTTTTTCAGCTTTCACTTTGCCGCATTTTCCGGAGTATACCCCTCCGGATACTCAAAATTGACTATGTTTTTGAACATATCCACGTGATAATCGTGAAGCTTTTCGTATTTTTTCTTCCCTTTGAACACCGATATAGTCGAGATCTTGCGTATACAAAGGATCGTATCGTCCGGCAGTCCGGACATTGCACTGTAATATTTACCGAACTTTGTACTGCTGAGGTAGATACCGGACTCGTCATAAAGCTCAACATCCGCAAGTTCTTCCTCAGTCAGAATATCGGACAACGTCATAAATCCGCCCTCGGAATGCACTCTTTCGTAAAGCGACGGATCAAGGAGACATACAACCGCCTCGCCGGCGAATATTTCAAGATCGAACTGCTGTATGTTCTGCGAGTTTGCTTCCATATCTATATAAAAGCTTTGGCTTTCAGCCTCCGCCTCGGATTCAAGCTGCTCCCTTTTAGAGTCGGACACACAGGTAAGAGTTATAAGCGTTATTCCCTTTTCTCCGTCACCGTTATAGTCCTTCATATTGTCCCTGAACGCGGACTTTATAGATATCACGTCGCCAGCGGAGATATATTCGGGGCCTGCGTACATTATGTAGACATCGGGCACCTCACGCGTAAAGTACTGATATCCGCATATTCCTATCACGATCGCAAAAAACAGCGTTATGATAGTATGCCATTTATAATGATACCAAAAGTTATCAAACCATTTCGCAATCTTGTTTTCACCAAAACCTTGAAAATCGTATTTATCGCCGTTGTTTTTCTCGTTCATGTGCGCTCCGCCTCGTCTTTTGTTTTTCGGTTACATTTATTATAGCATAAAAGTCGCATTTCTTTCAACCTAATATTCAAAAGTTAGCACATACTCAAAGCTTTATTTACAAACAGACAAAAAATCGCAAAAAAACGGTCATCAAACGCCGACGATATATGCCGCTTTTTCACAAAATCCGCCCAAAGTGTAGACAATTAAGATCAAATATAGTATAATATAATTGATTTATTGTCAAACGAGTGAACCGAATTTCTCTCTCTGATGAAAGGAACTACTTTTAATGTACGATTATTTGATCGTGGGTGCGGGTCTTTACGGCGCGGTTTTCGCCCATGAGCTTCACAAAGCCGGCAAGAAATGCCTCGTTATAGACAGACGCGATCATATTGCCGGAAACATTTACACGGAAAACATTTCCGGCATAAACGTTCATAAGTACGGCGCGCATATTTTTCACACAAGCGATAAAGAAGTATGGGATTACGTTAACAGCTTCGCAGAATTCAATAATTACATAAACAGCCCCATTGCAGTTTACAAGGACGAGCTTTATAATCTTCCTTTTAATATGAATACTTTCTCGAAAATGTGGGGGATACGCACTCCTGCCGAAGCTAAAGCGAAGATCGCGGAACAAAAAGCGGAGCTTGCCATCGACGAGCCGCAGAATCTTGAGGAGCAAGCACTCAGTCTCGTGGGAACCGACGTTTACACGAAGCTTGTCAAGGATTACACAGAAAAACAGTGGGGACGTGACTGCAAGGATCTTCCCGCGTTTATCATCAAACGCTTGCCGTGCCGCTTCACATACGATAACAACTATTTTAACGATCGTTATCAGGGAATTCCGATCGGCGGCTATACCGCAATGATCGAAAAAATGCTCGACGGTGTTGAGGTCCGCCTCGGCATTGACTTTAAGAATCTGATCCGCGAGACACCGAACATCGCCAAAAAAATCGTCTATACCGGTTGCATCGACGAATATTTCGACTATAAACTCGGCAACCTGCGTTACCGCAGCGTCAGATTTGAGACAGAGGAGCTCCCCGTCGAAGATTATCAGGGCAACGCCGTTGTCAACTACACTTCATGGGATCAGCCCTACACGCGAATCATCGAACATAAGCACTTCGAATTCGGCAAACAGCCGACAACGATCATCAGCCGAGAATATTCTGCCGAATGGCAACCCGGCATGGAGCCGTATTACCCTGTCAACGATGACGAAAACAGTGCACTTTATGCCGAATACAAAAAGTTGGCAAACGCCGAAACAAACGTTATCTTCGGCGGCCGCCTCGGTCAGTACCGATATTACGATATGGACAAAGTTATCCGCGCTGCGTTGGATGATTTGAAATCCGTATTATCTATTTAATGAAAGGTAATCCATAATGTCTAATCCGAAAATATCAATTGTCATTCCCTGCTATAACGTTGAAAAATTTCTCCGTCAGTGCCTTGACAGCGTAGTAAATCAAACATTAAAGGATATTGAGATCATCTGCGTCAATGACGGTTCCACCGACACAACGGGAGACATAATAAACGAATATGCCGAAATTGATGACAGAATCGTCGCAATCCACAAGGAAAACGGCGGTTATGGCAAAGGAATGAACTCCGGCATGGATATTGCAACAGGAAAATACTTTATGATCGTCGAATCCGATGATTTTATTATGCCGGACAGTTGCGAAATTCTTTACAAAGCCGCAGAACAGTTTGGGGCAGACATCGTTCGCTCAGACTATTTTGATCTCTCCGCAAGAAGTGGCAAGGATTCTCTCACCGTTAAACAAATAAGCAAGGATTTTTCATATTATTACCGTCCCATTTGCCCCAACAAAGAATTAGAGGTCTATTCTTTCGTCATGCATAACTGGACTGGTATATACAATCGCGATTTTATTGAAAAATATCACATTCGCTATAACGAAACTCCCGGCGCTTCTTATCAGGACAACGGATTTTTCTTTCAAGTATTTTCTCAAGCTGAAAAACTTGTTTACATTCCCCGTCCGTGCTATTGCTACCGCATCGACAATCCGGGTTCATCCATACACGACAAAAGCAAGGTCTACACTATGTCAGAGGAATATTCTTTCATACGCAGTTTCCTCGCCTCCCACCCCGAATTCGAAAGCACTGTAATGCCCGCATTCTACGCAAGACTTTTCCGCGCACATTATCAAACATTCAAACGCATCGACCCCGAATTCAAATCTCAGTATTGTGAGCTCATGCGTAAAGATATGATAATTGCTCGCGACGAACATCTTCTCAATACGGGCTTGCTCACCGCTCCCGAACGTGATATGCTCGCATACCTGTTGGAAAGCGTAGACACTTTTATGCTCGCTAACTCAAAGAATTCCATGAAAAAGCGAATTTTCATGTATAAACGCCTCAGGAAGCAGTACGGTATAAAATATACAGCACGTTACATCAAGAAAAGAATCAAGATTTAAGACATAGGAGATAACATGGAGTTTTCCGAAAGTTTTTACAATGAAGAAGTACGCTGCGGCTATGTCGTAAGCGAAACAATGAAAAAAGTATGGGCAGTCGAATTGCAAATGCTTGAAAAGTTCATCGACGTATGTGAACGCAACAATCTGAATTACTTTCTTGACGGCGGCACACTGCTCGGCGCGGTACGTCACAAGGGATTTATTCCGTGGGACGATGATATAGACATAATTATGCCCAGAAAGGACTACGATCGTCTGTGGGAAATTGCCGATAAAGAATTCTCATACCCTTATTTCTTTCAAACAACTGTTTCCGAAAACGGATTTTTCCGCACTCACGCTCAGCTTCGCAACAGTGAAACGACCGGATTCATTGAAATAGACGGTCGAAAAAAAGACGTAAATTGTGGAATTTTCATGGACATCTTTGTTTTGGACAACATCCCGAACGGAACCATTCGAAAAAAAATATTCAAGCAAAAAATTGCTGTCAGAAAAAAGATCCTTGCGTTTCAGTATGACAGAGACTACGCGCGGCAAACACTGAAAGGCAAGATCTTTTACAAGCTCGTACACGCATTCTTCAAAGTAGTTGATTTCAAAAAATATTATAAGAGATTTGATAATTTACTTGCGCGATACAAAAACAGAAAAACCGCGCTTGTCGGTGACGTCACGCTTAAATGGCGCCCAAATGTTCAATGGCCGCGAGAATGGTATGACGGCTATTGCTATCTCGATTTTGAAGGAATGAAGGTTAGAGCTCCGCTCTTTTATAAAGAAATCCTCTCTCGTCAGTATGGCAACTTTATGAAACTTCCCGACGACGTCGGCGCAATGAACGGCAGATGTCATGGCGAGGTCACCTTTGTCCCCGATGTTCCTTACAAGCAATACTTTTCAGAATTAACGGAGAAAAATAATTAATTTGCAACAAGGAGATTCAACATGACAGTTGCACTTTTGACTGCCTCAGGTCAAGGAACCAGAATGGGGCAGGACATTCCGAAACAATTTCTTCACGTCAAAGACAAACCCATAATCATCTATACTCTTGAACGATTCCAAAACAATCCTCAAATAGATGCGATCATACTCGTAACGCTTCCGAATTGGTTTGGTTTTGTTGAGGCTTATGCGCGGCAGTTTAATATCACAAAACTCAAATGGGTCGTTGCCGGAGGCGCAACCGGTCAAGAATCAATTCACAACGGTCTTATGGAATTAAAAAAACATTGTCCGGATGATACTGTTGTAATGATTCACGACGGAAACCGTCCGATGGTTGATAACAATATCATTTCCGACAGCCTTGCGGTATTCGCAAAGCACGGCTCGGCTGTTGCCGTCATTCCGTGTATGGAAGCCGTATTCAAAAGTGAAGACGGGCTCACTTCCACTGTCTCAATTCCGCGTGAGGCGCTTCAACGTACTCAAACACCTCACACCTATACGTTAAAAAAACTTCTTTGGGCACATGAAGAAGCAGAAAAAAGAGGCATTACCAACACAGCCGCCTCGTGTACTCTTATGAACGCTCTTGGTGAAGTTGTTTACTTTTCTCGCGGAAGCGAAAAGAATTTCAAGCTCACAACACTGGACGATATTGAAATTTTTAATGCATTTCTCGCCGCTGAGAAAAGTCAGTGGCTGAAATAAGAGGCAACTATGAACATTTATTCCAGCAGCACGTATCTTTCCGACTTAAAAACCGTCTCCGAAACTCTCGACTTATCTCCATTTTGCGGCAAAAAGATTCTCATCACCGGTGCGACCGGATTGATCTGCTCCGCAGTCGTGGATCTGTTGCTTTTTGCAAACAAAAACAGCGCGCTCAACGCAACGGTTTATGCCGCAGTACGAACTCCTGAAAAACTCTCAAAACGTTTTCCGGGCATGGAAGCGTACGGTCTGATTCCTGTAAAATACGATGCAACAAAGCCGTTTCAATTTGACCGCAACATTGATTTTGTCATTCACGGCGCAAGCAATGCAAGTCCGGAAAAATACATTTCAGAGCCTGTTGACACACTTCTTGCTAACATTGTAGGTATACAAAATCTGCTTGAGTGTGCACGCGTGTCAGCTCTGAAAAAATTCGTATACATTTCATCAAGCGAGGTTTACGGTAAGCTTCCGAGCAACACTCCCCTTGTCGAAAACGAATACGGAACAACCGACATTCTTTCCGCAAGATCTGCCTATCCGATCGGTAAGCAGGCGGCGGAAGCCCTTTGCATAGCATATGCCAATCAGTACGCCATAGATGTTTCAATCGTTCGTCCCGGACACGTATACGGTCCGACAGCTCAGTTATCCGACAACCGCATTTCATCCGCATTTGTTCGTCAAGCTCTTGCGAAAGAAAACATCGTATTAAAAAGTTCCGGCACACAAATACGATCATATTGTCACTGCCTTGATTGTGCAAGCGCGATTCTTTGCGTTCTAATGCACGGAGAAAACAAGCAGGCATACAATATATCAAACTCAGATTCAATCATTACGATACGCCAAATGGCGGCGCTGATCGCTCGTTTTGCAAATGTTTCGTTAATTTTTGATCTTCCAACAGAGTCAGACTCCGCAGCTTTCAATCCCATGAACAATTCCTCGCTTAACAGTGATAAGCTTTATTCGCTTGGGTGGCACGGTGTTTTCGATGCCGAGACAGGATTTTCGCACACAATTTCGACGCTGAAAGAGTCAAGTAAATCATAACTCAACAAAAAAACAGCTCGTTTTTCCAAACGAGCTGTTTTTTTATTTCTTCATTTCAGACATATAAGCTTCACAAACTGCCTGCACATCGCCTATCATTTTTGACTCGCCGTGATCTATCCAAATAGCATGATCGCAAAGGCGCAGGACTTCGTTTATATTATGCGAAACATAAAGAAGCGTGGTGCCGCCCGAAAGCAGCTCTTTCATTCTGCTTTCACATTTTTGACGGAACTTGTAGTCACCTACGGACAAAATTTCATCCACAATCAGAATATCCGGCTTGACAACCGTAGCGATTGAAAAACCGAGGCGAGCCTTCATTCCGGAAGAAAAATTCTTGACAGGTGAATCAAGAAATTGATGTAACTCGGCAAAATCAACGATTTCATCAAAGTGCTCATGCATAAACTTTTCCGTATGTCCGAGAACGCACCCGTTCAGGAATATATTTTCACGTGCCGTCAATTCAGGGTCAAAACCTGCGCCAAGCTCGATAAGCGGCGCAACGCTTCCCGCAACGGTGATTTTGCCCTTATACGGCTTCAATATTCCGCTGATTGCCTTGAGCATTGTCGATTTACCGGATCCGTTTGTTCCGATAAGCCCCCATGCTTCTCCTTTATACACCTTAAAGCTCACATCTTTAACAGCCAAAAACTCCTGGAACATAAGCTCTTTTTTTATCAGTTTAATTACGTATTCCTTCAGATTATCAACCTTTTGGCTTGCAAGATTGAATCGGACAGTTACATTATCCACATCAATCATGACGTTTTTATCCATCACAACGCCCCCTGATTAAATATACAAAATAAATCTGTCTTCCGATCTCTTAAAGCTCCAAATACCTATCACAAGCGCAACAAGTGCTGTTACACATCCTGCAAGGATTATAACAGGTCCCGGCATTCTTCCACTGTATACAAGGTCACGGAACTGTCCGACATAGAAATACATCGGATTAAGATGCTTTATGATCCAAGCAACATTATTCGGCAAAGATTCGATCGGATAGAAAATCGGTGTCAAATACATCCACGCCGTGGTAACGGCATTGTAAATGTATTGAATATCCCGAAAAAACACATTCGCCTGCGCGAGAAAAAGTCCGAGACCGATGCAGAAAATATATAACTGCACGAGCACAAACGGTGCAAGCAACAGATACCATGTAAATTTAGTACCGGTAGCAATCATAACGATAACAAGTGCTCCCATGGAAAGAAGCAAGTCCACCATGCCGCTCGTTATCTTTGAAACAGTAAAAATGTACTTCGGGACGTAGGATTTTTTCAGCAGTGCGGCATTGCCCGTGATTGAACTGATAGCCTGATGTGTGGAATTACTCATTGCGTTGTACAATAGCTGACCGCAGAACAAATATACCGGATAATTTTCGATATTTCGTTTGAACATCGTCGAAAAAACAACGGACATAACGATCATGATAAGCAACGGATTTAAAACACTCCATACATATCCCAGCACACTGCGACGGTATTTAAGTTTCAAATTTCTGCTTACGAGAAGCTTCAGCAGATCTTTGTACTGCCAAAATTCTTTTATCGAACTCTTAATATTTTCGATCATTTTTCACAAGCTCCTTTTCAACAGTCCGTAAATTCGAGACTGCAAAATTCGATTAAGCACCTGTGTGCTTATGTGCAAGCGATTAAACAAACGAAGCACCGTATACTGCTTTTCGGCAAGAGCATAAGTTTCCGGCATATCCGCACCGATTCTCATCATCATGCGTTTGCCCTCGCGCCTGCCTTTTTTATGATTCGGCTCATCGAGCATAACGGTTTTCATATAACTCAAAAGCAGTTCTTTAGTTTTAACACACAAATACTTTCTTGTGGCGGGATCCACGTCCGACGCCAGCTCACGATACTGCAAAACAAGCCGTTCGATAACCTTTTCGGTATGCGACACACGAGCAAGCCTGTTTTTATTTGACACACTTTGATTAACATCACCTATACGGTAATCGTAAACAAAGACATCCGCCACCAATATATCTTCGGCAAAGCAAGCAGGTACGGAGGCAAATTCATAATCCTCGTAAAACACGCGCTCTGTCAATTGAATGCATTTTTCGCGATAAAAATCAGTGCGGTAAGCTATGCCGTGAAGTGTAAAACCATTCTCAAACGTTCTCCAATCGGACATAACTTCGTTAAGTGTATATTTTCGATCAAAATCAGCAGGACAGCAGCGCCACTGATTTACATTTCCGTTTAAAATATCGCGGGTATAATACTGAGTTAGGACAACATCGGCATCCGCACGATCAAGCTTTGTCAAAAATTCGGCAAGATTTTGCGTTTCAACCCAATCATCGGCATCGACAACTTTCAGATATTTTCCCGTTGCCGCAGCACATCCTGTGTTAAGCGCACCACCGTGTCCTTTGTTTTCCTGATTTATAAGACGGATCGATTCCGGGTATCTGTCGCACCATTCTCGCGCGATCATCTCCGTTTTATCGGATGAACCGTCGTTGACAATTATTACTTCCAGCCTGTCAATTACATTTTCGTCCGCAATCGACGAAATACATTTATTCAAGTACGCCTCGCAATTGTACGACGGCACAATAAAAGATAAGATTTTCATAAGTTTCGGCTTTCCTTTTTACCGCGAGCCTGCTTTCCTATTTTATCGTCGCAGATACCGCGAAAAATCGCGTGAAACGCCGCTTTCGCTGAAAGATTACCGCTGTATAAAGGCTTTTTCTTAATTACGTAATACAGCGCGTAAACAGCCGCCGTTGGCAATCCTAAAATATAACGCGTCGTAGCTCCGCGATCATAAAAAAACTGTTCTGTAAATCCGCAAAACCACGTTGACTTTTCCTGCGCGACACTCGCTATCTCAAAGGGCACATACCATATTTTCAAGCCGGCACGCTCGCAACGCATCAAAAAATCAAGTTCCTCCTCAGCGCCGTTACCGCTTCCCGCACCGAGGAGCTCGTCAAATCGTACGCCGCTTCGAATAATACTTTCGCGACGAAATGAAATCTGCCAAGAACTCACCTTTAACGTCTTCGGGAATCGCAAACGCATCACCTTATCGGGGAAAGAAGGCGTTCTGTTACACATTTTCATTATTATCACATCCGCTTCGGGAATCATCTTATAAGCATCAGTGACTTTTTTTTCATAATCGGCAACAAACTTCTCATCATCATCGCACAAAAGGCAAATGTCTCCCCTCGCACGCTCGATTGCCGCATTCCTGCTACGCGTCAATCCGCGTTCACGCATCGAAAAAACACGCGCAACGCCGTGCCCTGTAGGATACTCGTTATAATCTTCTTTGTCGCATTGATTTATAACAACAACATCCGTATATATATTAGCGTCGCAAACTATAGAGTTATCTGTTTGCCCGACGCACGAAAGTAAAATTTCAAGCTTCATCCGCTTTTTTACCTCCGCTTTTTGCAAAGCAATATTTCTTTACGCCGTTGAAAGCATAAGAGCAAAAGCACACCATTGACTTAACTATTCCGAAGCCCATATATCTGTACACGCGAAAAGTCTTACGCGCAGATTGAAGCTTACTTCCCGATTTCCCGGTATTGCTGACACGGTACATAAGTAAAGGCTCGTTTATTCCCGTTGCAGTGCCGTACTTTCTCAATATCTCAAGCCACATTATGTAATCTTCGTGGCTGTCCTCACCATGCATGGGAAATTCGAGCGCCACATCGCGCTTCAAAAGTACAGACGAGCAGCTTATACTGTTATGCTTCAAAAGATCTCGGTACGTTATTCGTTTCTTAACGGAAATAATTCGATTCAAGCAAGTTCCGTCGCGATTCATAAGCATACGTGCGGTGCACGAAATCACATCTCCGCTCGCCGCCATCGCATCAAGCTGTTTTTTCAGCTTTCCTTCGCACCATACGTCATCTGCATCGAGGAATGCAACATACTTTCCATTAGCAACTTTTACGCCGAAATTTCTGTTTCCCGAAGCGCCGAGATTTTCATTTACTCGGCACATCACAACCGACTCATTGTCACGGTACCGCTCCATAACTTGTGCGATCTCTCCGTCGGCATCCTCCGAAACAACAATTATTTCAAACGGAACATCCTGTCTGAGCGCTGAATCAACAGCCTCCGCTATCGTATCCGCACAACGATATGCGGGAATTACGACAGACACAAGCGGTTCAAAAACAGCTTTCTTCATCACAGCTTACCGATCTTTTCCAAATTGTTTTTGGTTGCGGCAGTCTTTTGCCAACTGTCGATCCCTTCGGTATTTTCTTTTTGGAAAAGAATTTTCACTGTCAAAAGCAAAAGCTTCATATCAAGCCAAAATGAATAATTTTTAATATAAGTCAAATCAAGCTTCAGCTTATCGTAAGGAGTTGTGTTATACTTACCGAACACCTGCGCGTATCCCGTGAGTCCCGCTTTCATCTTCAAGCGATATTTGAATTCGGGAATAATATCGGCATATTCATCCGCAATATCCGGGCATTCTGGTCTCGGTCCGACAAAAGACATATCACCCTTAAAAATGTTCCAAAGCTGCGGAAGCTCATCAAAATGAATATTCCGCAAAACCTTACCGACAGGCGTAATTCTATCGTCATTTTTGCGCGTCATGCAATATTCTTCGTTCTCACGACGCACACGCATACTTCTGAACTTATAAACCTTGAAAACACGTCCGTTTTCAGTAAGACGATCCTGGGCAAAGAACACGGGACCGCCGTCGTAAACCTTGACAAAAAACGATATCACAAGCATTACGGGCGAAAGAAGCACAAGACAAATTCCCGAAACAACGACATCAAAAATACGCTTTGCGATCTTCTGCCCCCATGTCAATCCGTTGTTGCGGAAAAGCAGAAGTACGGTATCGAAAATATGCACTTCACTAGCGCTTTTGACCATAATATCCGATATTTTAGGCAGGGCATAGCAACGTATATCCTGCTCAAAGCAAAACTTCAAAAGCTTGTTTCTTATTTCATCCGGGATGTCAGCCAGCAAAACGTTATCATGCTCACAGATTTTAGCCTTTATGTCCTCGATATCGCAATCAATGGATATCGTTTCCTCTATCGCGTACTTATCCTTTTTAAGGGACATTTTATGTATCAATTCATCCGAACTGTATCTGCCGCAGACGGCAAGCAATTTTCGCGGAGGATAAAGCTTAACATATATCCAACGTGTCAAAAGCACCCACAAAAACGCAAGCACAAGATCGCCGGCGGTCAGCCACAGCATCGGTCTGACATTGCTCAAAAAACTCCAATGACCTATAAGACAAAGCTGAAGATACGTCATCGCGTTTGCGGCAAGCACCGACAAAATCTGAGTAAGCATTGCCTCGAAAATACGCATTTTCCCTATTTTCAAGGCGCCGAACACTCTGTAAAACAAAAACAACATAACAAAGTAAATTGCTATAACGACATAATTCCCACGACGGTAAAAGGTTTCTCCGATAACATGGGAGTTAACATAATATCCAAACCAAATGCTGCTGAATATCAGGGTCATCCCCAAAAGCAATACCGCAGAAGAAACAAACATCAAAAGTCGTTTGAACTGTTCTCTTTTTTTCATTGAATTTTCCATTATATTTTCCTTATAATCGAACATCTTTCGAATACGATAATTACCCAATTTACATTTGACATTATAGCACAAAACATTCTGTTTTTCAACCCATATCTGATTATACTCGCTCGAACGGAGCTTTTTCGACATTTGCGACAAGATTTTCAAAGCTTATTTCGCGAAAATTAAAAGGAGAGCACCAAAATGCTCTCCTTTTCGTCTTAAAATATGTTTATTTTTTCTTGACATATATCAATTTTTTATCATCCGGATCCAATATTCCGCTGTTTTCAAAACCGAGACTCTCCCAAAACGGCACGCCGGTAACCAAATCGGGGACTACATAAAATCCCACAGCACCGTCGTCCCGAAGAACAGCTTCTATATGATTCCAAATTGCGGTACCGATTCCGCGCCTGCGATATTCCGGGCAAACATAAAAGCCCATAACCGTACCGAGTCCACTTTCGAGCAAGCCGTATACAGTTCCGGAGTCCACCGCAAACATAGCAATGCCGACCGCGGTGTCACCCGAAAAGACGAGTTCAAAATGCATATCGCTTCGGGTCCCTTGAATAGCCACACGCTTAGCAAATCCATTCGATATTTCGTCATCCGACTCAAATATTCCGTCATTTTCGTTGACTTCGGTGATAAAACGCTTCCAAATCGAGCCTGCGGTCGAAACATCCGCGCTATCGGAATTAAGTTGAACATAACTGAGTTTTGTCATAAAAATAACCTCTTTCAATAAAATAAAAAATGCCGCTTCCGACAGAATCGGAAGCGGCTGAAACATCCATTGAAATGCGGCTTTATTCAGCGGACAAAAGGACCTCGAATTCTGTCGTATACAAGTTTACCATTTTGTCCACCTCTCTTTCACTTTATGATGTGATCATTATACCATCAAAGACCTGACTTGTCAACAAAATATCATTCAACCGACAGCGTAATGATGTATCCTCCGGCATTGTCAGGCGACATAACTGCGCTCGAAAAATTCGCAGGCAATGACAGTTCTCCTTCATCCGAAACTTTCTGATGCGAGATTAAATATCCGTCCGTCTCGTACCATTTTCCGTATTCCAGAAACTCGAAGTACTCCTCCAACGTCAAATGATTGTTGTAAATTATCTTCGCGTGCGGCTCACCGACATATCTGATATGCCAAGGCTCGTACTGCATGCCGGTTTCGTCCTTGCCGTAAACGGGATATCTTATGATAAATCCGTATTTCCAGCATTCGGAATTGACGAATTTGCCGGCGTCGGTTTTTATGAAGCCGAAACCTGCATAATATTTCACGTACACATCAAGCGCAAGTCCTGTTTGATGCTCGCTTGTTCCCGGAAGATTCGCCGTAGACGGATCCTCGGCATACAGTGCCTCTTGCTCATCTTGTGTTC
>CAZPJU010000012.1:0-23589 GCA_964586965.1 uncultured Lachnospiraceae bacterium
CATAAACAGCGCATTTTTGTTTCGTACACGAAGGATTTCGAGACATTTACCGAGCCGGAACTGTACATTGAACGTGACAATCACGTTATAGACACGACGATAATCAAGGGAGTTGACGGATATTACCGCTACTCAAAGGATGAGACAACAAAGCATATTCGAGTTGACTTCGGAAAGACGCTCGATAAAAACGGATTTGTCGATGTGGAGTCCACGGTGCTTGAAGATCTTCCCGGCGTTGAGGGCCCCGAAATATTCAAATTCAACGACAGAGACGAATGGTGTCTTATCGTTGACAGATTTGCTCGCGGTCAGGGATACTTGCCGCTTATAACGAGCGATCTTTCGTCCGGTGAATTCAAGGTTCTTTCCGATGACGAATTCGATATGGGCAAGACGTTGAAGCGTCACGGCGGTATTATAAATATCACCGATGAAGAATATACGGCGCTTGAAAAGCTCATGTAAGCGTGTTTGAACGAAAAAAAGCGGAAAAAACATCAAAAAAATAAAAATAACTGTTGCAATTCGAGAAATGATATGTTACAATAATTAACACTCACGTCCGTGTGGGTTTATTTTGTGATGCGATTTCCAGGAGGATTAACATAATTATGGATACTATCAACATAGTTTTCGGAGTGCTTATTCTTATAGGAGCGGTTTTCCTTGTAGTTGCCGTGCTTATGCAGAATGGTAAGTCTCACGGCCTTTCCGGTGCTATTGCAGGCGGCGCTGAGACATTCTTCGGTAAGCAAAAGGGCGCGACAATAGAAAAGAAGCTTTCCAAGCTTACAACGATCGTTGCGATCATCTTCGTGCTCATTGTTCTTGTTTCGTACGTTCTTCAGGATCAGACAGACTATGATGCATTGTATAAGCAGTATATGGATGCACTCACAGCTGATACCACTGCCGATGCGGAAGATACCGATGAAGAAACAGCAGAGGAAACTGCCGACGAAACAGATTCCGAATCCGAAACAGCGGAAGAATCCGAAACAAACGAATAATTTCAATTAAAAAGAGGCTCTATGAGCCTCTTTTTTATCTTCGTGCGAAGCAGTAGCCGTTTGATGAATAAGTGATCAGCTTTTCGAAACGTGCGTACAGTACATGATCCGATTCACGAAAGCAGATCACGGCTCCGTCTGTTATGTCCACGCCCGAAAGTACAAGCTCGGCGGCGTATCGCGCCATCGGTGACGGTGACGGCGATGGCTTTATGCCGAGCGCGTCGCCCTCGATAATTATGCTTGCTTCGCCGTTGCATCGGTTTATTATAACGGCTCCGACGGCGCACATTACGTCAAGGCTCTGTTCTGCGGCGGCGCCCTCAATATATGCAGCCAAAATGTCCGTTTCGTAAGGAAACGCCGTGTGTGATGAACCTGTTACCGAAATCACTGTTGTGAGTAAAAATGCCAATGCCGTTTTCATGTTACCTCCTCTGTCTCCGAACGAAAGTTGACAACAAAAGTCGGCTGTGATATATTATTCAGAGACAAATATATTATTTACAGAGAAAAGCTATAAAATGAGAAAAGAAGTTATAATTAAAATAAGATCTCAGTTTCATGAGGTCGAGCCGGATAAAACGGATGCGATCAGATTTTTGACCGAAATGAAGCACGCTGCGTCCGAGGAAGGTAGCTCGGAGATCACGAACGAAGGCTTTGACGCCATGCTGAAAGAACTGTTCGAAAATGATCCGGAAACGATGGAAATATGCACCGAGGGCGAGCTTTTTGTCGATGACGGACGTATTGAGATAAAGTACACGGAGCCGGCACCGACGGGAATGGGCGAAACGGTCACGTCGATCTCGTTTGATCCGTCAGACCGCGGACTTGTCGCGATCATGCGCGGCGGAGATGTTTACACGGCGCTGATACTCGAATCCGGTGTCCGTCATTCCTGCGTTTATAATACGGCTTATATGCCGATCACGATTTATACTACTGCAAAGCGTGTCGAAAATACGCTTACGGAAAACGGTGGCGAGCTGTATCTTGTTTATACGGTTGAAAGCGGACTCGGCGCGGAGCAGTTTAACAGAATGAATATAAGCGTTGCTCCAAGGGGAAACAATGATTGAAAAAATAAGCTTTTTCGGAGAAATGAACGTGGGAGGAAACTATGCCGCAGATAAACGAAGCCGAATATAAGTCGCTGTCTCGGACGGGAAACGGCGGTGTGTATGTTTTCTTCGGCGAAGAAGATTATCTCATTGCACATTATCGCGACAAACTTCGTGAGCCGTATTTGACCGATGCGGCAATGTCATTTGATTATTTGAAAATAGCATATTCCGATGAGGAGGATGCGAAGCTTATCGTCAGCACGGCGATGTCGCCATCGATGATGAGCGTGTCGGGGAAGAAACTTGTTGAGGTTAATGTAGAAAATTTCGATTCGCTTTTCGCCGATGTGCGCGAAGCGCTTCTTGAGGCGCTCGATTCGGCTTCGGAATATGATGACAGCATTGTCGTTGTGACGTTATTTTCCGGCACGTTCGATTACGGAACGCTTCCGAAGCGTCCGAGTACCGTTGCCAAGCGCTTGTTTGCGCTCGGAAACGTCAAATCGGTATATTTTCCGGAATCGACGCCGGCACAGCTCAGAAGGTGGATAGAGCGTCATTTCGAGCGCGCGGGACTTACTTCCGATTATGAAGTTTCGGATCGAATTCTGTTTATCGCCGGACGAAAAATGACAGTTCTTGCCGAGGAAATAAACAAGATTATCGCCTATACGAAATCGAAAAATTCAAGCAGAGTAACGCTTGCCGAAGTTGCGCAGGTTTGCAGCGCAGTTGACAAATACGACGCGTTTGAATTGTCCGACGCGATTTTGAATTACCGACGCGAGGATGCTCTTACGGCACTTCGCTCGGAACAAAAGAGACGTACGGATCCGATAATGCTCCTCGGAAGCATCATGAAAACAATATCAGATATGTTGACAGTGAAAATAATGATGAAGCGCGGGAACAGTGCGGCTGAAATATCGTCAAAACTCGGAATTCACGAATACAAAGTAAAACTTACGATGAAAAGCGTTGAAATGCGCGAAATATCCGAAATAGAAGAGGCTGTCGAAGCGTGCGCGGAGGCAGATCTGAAGCTTAAATCTTCCCGTCTCGGATATATAGCTCTTGAAAGACTTGTTGTGTCGATCGGCGTTAAAAAATAAGTGTTATCTGAAACGGAGAAGAAAAAATGAAACCCCTGCATATAGCACGTCCCGTTATAGTCGAGGGCAAATACGATAAGCAAAAGCTCAGTATGATAATGGACGGCAATATAATAACGACTAACGGCTTCGGTATCTTCAACAAAAAAGAAAAACTTGCGCTGATACGTCGCCTTGCCGCCGAAAAAGGAATTATTTTGCTGACGGACAGCGACGGCGCGGGCGGTGTTATCAGAAGCTATATTACGTCTGCGGTGCCGAAGGGAAGCGTTACGCAAATATATATTCCGAAGATCAAGGGAAAAGAAAAAAGAAAAAAAGTCGGTTCGAAGGAGGGGACGCTCGGCGTCGAAGGAATAGACGCGGAGCGTTTGTATGCGCTTTTGCTTCCGTTTTCAACAGAGGGCGGAGCCGATGACAGCGAAAAAAAACGTGGCGCTGATATAACAAAGGCAGACCTTTATATTTACGGAATGTCCGGAACGGATTCCGCGTCCGAGCGCAGGGACAGATTTGCCGCGGAACTTGAACTTCCGGACGGAATGACGCCGAACGCGTTTCTTGCGGCACTCAATGTCATAACGGATAAGGAGGGCTTTAAGGCGTTGGCAGATAAGCTTTTTTCGGAGGGCGATAAATGAAACTTCGGGAAATTTACGATAAAAACAAAGAAATTATACTGTATCTCGTTTTCGGAGTGCTCACAACAGCGGTAAGTTGGTGTGTATATTTCTCGGTGATGTACGGTGGAAAAATAATTTTGTCTGTGCCGACATCCGATGTTACGAGTGGTGCATATTTCGCGATATATACGGCTTCTCAGGTGATTTCATGGGTCGCGGCTGTTCTGTTTGCGTTTTTTACGAATCGCAAATGGGTGTTTACAGGCTCCGATGGGGCGGAATCCGGCGTCCGTCAACTTCTTGTGTTTGCGTCCGGCAGACTTTTGACGCTCGGTCTTGATTTTGTCATAACCTATTTGGGTACTGTTTTGCTCGGAAAACTCCTTCCCGATGTGATCTTCGGTATGAATCCGTCGGAAATAACGGCAAAACTTGTTGCCGCGGTCGTCGTTGTCGTTGTCAATTATGTGTTCAGCAAGCTTTTTGTCTTTCGCGGACGCAAATAATTCCGATCAATACGAAAAAATTGCCGGAAACATAATAAAATAAACGGATTTTTCTTAAAAAGTATTGCAAACCGACGGTGTATGTGATATACTTGTTGACGTAAGAAGTAAGGATGTGAAGCAAGAGTGGGGTGACCCGCTCTTTGTTTTTGGAATTTTAACACATCAAAGAGCACACTTGCCGTATACTGCGGCACGGAGAGGGATTATGGCAAAAAAACAAAACGGCGGCAAAAAGAATATTGCCGGCGCTGTCGAGGAATTGCTCACGCCCGTCATAAACGGACTCGGATTCGATGTTTGGGACGTTGAATTCGAAAAAGAAGGTTCCGAATGGTTCCTTCGCGTTACCATCGACAAATTTGAAGGTATAACAATAGATGATTGCGAGCTCGTTCATCGTACGATCGACCCTATAATAGATGAAGCGGACCCGATAGAACATTCGTACAGACTTGAAGTTTCATCTCCCGGAATCGAACGTGAACTCAAGCGCCCTGCGCACATCCGTTCTTTTACCGGTACGGGCGAAGCGATCGAGATCAGATTTTTTGCGCCGAGAAACGGTGTCAAAACAGTTAAGGGCGAGATCGTTGATTATGACGAAGAAAACGACGAGATATGCTTCTTGCCGGAGGGCGGCGAGCGCTTTTCCGTTAAAAGAAGCGATTGTGCAAAGATTTGCTCCGTTTTTGATTTCGGAGAATTCAACTGATACGACGGTTTTGAAAGGAAACTTACAGAAATGAACAGCGAACTTTTTTTGGCTTTGGAAGCACTTGAAAAGGAAAAGGGAATATCAAAGGAATATATGCTGGAACGCATCGAAGCTGCGCTTGTTGCGGCTGTAAAGCGTGAAAGCGGCGGAAACGGTAATGTCCGCGTTGCGATAAACGAAGCAAAGCGTGATATTAAGGTGTATCAGCAGTATAATATAGTTGCGGAAGTCGAGGATCCGACTTGTGAGATCTCACTTGAGGAAGCAAAGACGATATCCAAGAGAAACGTACTCGGCGGAATTTGCGAGATTGAGCTTAAACCCAAAAACTTCAGACGTCTTTCCGCTCAGGCGGCAAAGCAGGTCATCATTCAGGGAATCCGCGAGGAGGAGCGCAAGATCGTTCGCGCCGAATATGAAACCAAACGCGAAGAAATCGTTACCGCACTCGTTACAAAAGTCGATATTACAGACGGCGCCGTTGTTGTCGATACGGGTACAAGCGAAGCTGTTCTTGTAAAAGACGAGCAGATCCCCGGTGAGAAGCTCGAAGTAGGCGACAGAGTAAAGGTTTATATTTCAGAGGTCAGAAACGAAACAAGAGGACCTATCGTTATCCTTTCAAGAACTCACCCGAATCTCGTTAAGCGTCTTTTCGAACTTGAAATTCCCGAAATTGCGGACGGAATAGTCATTGTAAAGGGCATTTGCAGAGAAGCAGGATCGCGTACAAAGATTGCGGTTTATTCTCGTGATCCCGACGTTGATGCTGTCGGCGCTTGTATCGGAAGCCGCGGTTCGAGAATCAACGGCATACTCGACGAGCTTTGCGGAGAAAAAATAGATATCGTAAAATACAGCGAAGATATGAGCGAATATATATCCGCTGCGCTTGCTCCCGCAACAATCAACGAGGTAGTGATTGACGGCGAACGCTCCGCAAAGGTCTACGTTGATGCCGATCAGCTTTCGCTTGCCATCGGTAAGGAAGGTCAGAACGCGCGTCTTGCCGCACGCCTCACCGGATTTAAGATAGACATTAAGAGCGAATATTAATATTTGCGAGGTTGGTGACTGTGGCAAAAAAAGAAACGGCAGCGCCGAAAAAGAAAAAATTACCCGAACGCAGATGTATCGGTTGCGGTCAGACAAGACTTAAATCGGAATTGATCCGCGTTGTAAGATCGCCCGAGGGGGAGGTAACGCTTGACCTTACCGGAAAAAAATCGGGCAGAGGCGCATATTTGTGTCCGTCTGCGGCGTGCCTTAAACGCGCAGTGAAAAGCAAACAGCTTGCACGTAATCTCGAATGTCCGATTCCGGATGAGCTCGGAGACGAGCTTGCATCGCTGATCGAAGGTGGGAAAACAGACAAATGAACCGAGTACTCTCTTACATCGGAATAGCGAAAAAAGCGGGAAAACTTACGTTCGGAACGGACGCGGTGTGCGAGCTTTTGCGAAAGGGAATGAAAAATCCCGTGTTTGCGGCGTCCGATGTTTCTTCGGCAACGAAAAAAAAATTGACCGACAAATGTACGTTTTACGGGGTAAAACTTGTGATACTCGAAGTTGATACGGCGGAGCTCGGCCACGCGATCGGTAAAACGGGAGCGGTTGCCGCTGTCTGCATTACCGACGAGGGACTTGCAAACGCCGCGATTGCGGCTATTACAGCTTAAACGATGTGTTAACGTTGAAAATCACATCATATATAAGATAACGACACTAAACGAACCCGCCTTTCGGCGGCGAGGAGGAATTATATGGCACAGCAAGCCACGACTTACAGAATTAACCGTCTGGCTAAAGAATTTAATCTTAAAAGTAAGGATATCGTTGATCTTTTGGCGGAAAACGGCGTCGAAGGAAAGACTCACATGGCGATACTTGAGCCCGCTGAATTCAATCTGCTCATTGAGCTCATGACCGCTAAAAATCAAATAACAAATCTGGATGCTTACGTTAAGGGCGAAGCGGTAATTCCGAAAAAAGTGTCGAAAGAGAAAAATGATACTAATAAAACGGAATCCGTTGAGACCGAAAAGCGTGACGAACCTATCGTAAAAACCGAACCCAAGGCGGTTAGCAAGCCTGAGACAAAGGCTGAACCCGTTGTTAAGTCCGAACCTAAGCCTGAGGTGAAGCCAGAAGCTGAAGCTGTGGCAAAATCCGAGCGTAAAGCGGAAGTTAAACCTGTGCAGAAGGCGGATCCTAAGACTCAACCTCAAGTTTCGAAATCGGAGGTTTCCGTTAAAACGGAGACGCCCGTAAGAGATAAACAGCAGGGACATCAGAAAACGGAGTCGCAGAACAGAAATCAGGATAGAGTTCCGCAGCAGAAGGAACAGCCCAAGCGTCAGGAGCGCGGCGACAGAAATGACCGCGCAAACGACCGTGTGCGTGCAGAGCAGCCTAAGCAGGACAGATTCCGTAACGATAACAGACCTCAGCAGTCCGCACAGCAAAAGCAACAGCCTCAGCAGAAGGGTGCTACCGTGCAGGGACGCGGTCAGGTCGAAGCTCCGAAGAAAAACCGCGGACCGTGGGAACCCTCAGCGGGTGCGTCAAATCAGCCTAAGACCAAAAAAACGGAGACTCAGGGCGAAGCACGTCAGCGTACGGGCAATACTCGTATAGTCGATACACGATCAAGTTCCGTTGACCTTTCCAAGTATGATGAAAAGCTGAACAGCTATGTTTCCGATAAGGATGACCATATCGTTACAAAGCAGAAACTCAAAAAACAGAATAACAGGTCAACGTCGAATAAAGATCGCGACAAGGAAAGACGTGCGATGGAGAAGCTCCGTAAGGAGGAGATCGAACGCCAGCGCCGTCAGCAGCTTGTTGTAAGAATCCCCGATGAAATTACTGTCGGAGAGCTTGCAAATCGTTTGAAGATAACGGCTTCCGAGGTTATCAAGAAGCTCATGATGAACGGTATTATGGCAACTGTAAACGAAGTTATTGACTTCGATACGGCCTTCATCATTACTGAGGAACTCGGCGCTAAGGCTGAACGTGAAGTTGTTGTAACGATCGAGGATCAGCTCTTCGAAGCTGTTGAGGACGATGAATCGGCACTTGTCGAGCGCAGTCCCGTTGTGTGTGTAATGGGACACGTTGACCACGGTAAAACGTCGCTTCTCGATGCGATACGTCACACGCACGTTACATCGCGCGAGGCGGGCGGAATTACACAGCATATCGGTGCGTACAGAGTCGAGATCAACGGAAAGCATATCACGTTCCTTGATACTCCCGGTCATGAAGCGTTCACGGCAATGCGTTTGCGCGGCGCTCAGGCAACCGATATCGCTATCATTGTTGTAGCTGCGGATGACGGCATTATGCCGCAGACTGTTGAAGCTATCAACCATGCAAAGGCTGCCGGCGTTGAAATAATAGTTGCTATAAATAAAATGGATAAGCCCAGTGCTAATCCCGATCAGGTTATGCAGGAGCTTACAAAATACGATCTCGTACCCGAAGAATGGGGCGGCGATGTAATGTGCGTTCCCGTATCCGCACTCACCAAAATGGGTATTGAAGATCTTCTCGAAAATGTTCTTCTCATTGCGGAAATGCAGGAATATAAGGCAAATCCCAACCGTAGAGCAAGCGGACTTATCATCGAGGCGAAGCTCGATAAGGGCAGAGGCCCCGTTGCAACAATGCTCGTTCAAAACGGTACACTTCATACCGGCGATATTGTTATCGCAGGTACGTCGGTTGGTCGTGTACGCGCAATGACAGATGAAAACGGACGTCAACTCAAGAGTGCTGGCCCGTCTGTTCCGGTTGAGGTAACTGGTCTTGCCGAAGTTCCCGCGGCGGGTGACGAATTTAATGCCGTTGAAGATGAAAGAATGGCAAGAACACTTGCGGATCAGCGTCGTGCAAAGGAAAAGGAAGAAATTTTCCGCGCGAATGCAAGAGCAAATCTTAATGATATGTTCGCTCAGATCGAGTCCGGCGTTAAGGATTTCAATATTATCGTCAAGGCCGACGTTAAGGGAAGCGCTGAGGCTGTCAAGGCTTCGCTCCAGAAGATCACAAACGAGGAAGTCAGAATTCAGGTTATTCACTCCGCTGTCGGCGGTATCATCGAAAGCGATGTTCAGCTTGCTGCCGCATCGAATGCAATCATTGTCGGATTTAATGTACGTCCCGACAAATCCGCGATTGATATGGCAGAAAGAATGAATGTTGAGATCAGAACCTATCGCGTTATTTATGAGTGCATCGAGGAAATCGAAGCGGCTATGAAGGGTATGCTTGCTCCCAAATACCGTGAGGAAATTCTCGGTCATGCTCAGGTTCGTCAGACTATCCGTGTTCCGAATGTCGGAACGATTGCGGGATCATACGTTCAGGACGGTAAGATCGCGCGTAATGCACAGATTCGTATCGTTCGCGACGGATTTGTAATTTTCGAGGATAAGATCAGCTCGCTCCGTCACTTTAAGGAGGACAGACGTGAGATGGCGCAGGGCTTCGAATGCGGTATCGGTCTCGAACGCTTTAACGATATCAAGGAAGGCGATATTTTTGAGTGCTTCCAAATGGTCGAGGTTGAAAGATAATGAAAAAATCAGCGCATTTTGCGCTGATTTTTTTTGATTTTCTATTCAAATTGCTTGTGTTTTAGCCGCAATTAAAGTATAATAAACCGTGTGAACGGGTTAGCTTGTTTTGCAGAGACGGCAACTTGTTCAAATTAATCTTGAGGAGAACAGTAATGAAAAAAATACTTGCAATTATCCTTGCGGCACTTATGATTTTTGCGCTTGTTGCCTGCGATTCGGATTCGGATCATAAAGATGACGATGATACGAAATCTTCCCGTAATGAAGATAAAGTTGAGTCAAAAGACGATGACGGAGCCAAAAACGATGATGAATCCGATGACAAAAACAGCGCAGGCGAAAACGACTCATCGTTTTCCGAATATGTTGTCGTTGAAAACGACGAGTGCAAAATTACAGTGAAAAAAATCACTTCCGACGCTCGTTCCGAATATACGATCAAGCTGCTTTTCGAAAATAAATCGTCTGATAAGACGTATATGTTTTCGGCAGAAAAAGTTTCGGTTAACGGCGTTCAGTATGATCCTTTTTTTGCAACTGAAGTTGCGGCAGGAAAAAAGGATAATTCGGAAATGGTTTTTTCGGATACCGATATGAATAAGTTGATAGGAGAATTTACCGACATCGAAATCACATTCATGGCATACGACAGCGAAGATTGGGCTGCGGATTATGTTTTGAGCGAAACGATACATATTTATCCGTTAGGTGAAGATAAGGCAACGGCTTTTGTAAGGGAGTCGTGTGATTCCGACAATGTGATTATTGATAATGATTATATTTCCGTGACCGTTATCGGAAGCGAAACGAACGAATACGGCGAATATGTTGTCAATATGTTCTTGGAAAATAAGAGCGATAAAGACTTCATGATTAACGCGGAAGATGTATCCGTAAACGGATTTATGGCTGATCCTTACTACGGTGAGTTCTTGTATGCCGGAAATTCCGTCTTCAGCTCAATGTGTTGGGCTGATACCACTCTTGAAGATAATGATATAACCGATGTTGAAGATATTGAATTCATCTTCAAAGTGTGTGACGCTAACGATTGGCTTACAGACGATTATGTAAACGAAAAAATTACGATTAATCCGTAAGGCATATTCAAAAAATCAGCGCTTTTGGCGCTGATTTTTTCATTAACCGAACGGATATGGGACTGTTGACAAAATGAACCTTATGAGGTATCATAAGATAAATTGTAAACTCTAATTTGCGGAGGAAAATTGTGAAAATAGTGATTTATATGAATCACCCGGACGGAACGGAGATATATGTCAAAAGAACGGTCAATCCGCTTTCGCGCGCAATTTCGTTTTTAACGAAAAAGGCGGCGGGCAAATCCGAAGATTTCATGTGTAATGAATCAGACGGACTTCCGACGGTGTATTTTACAAAAGAAATAACTCCGGAGGCGGTGCTTGAGCTTTATAAAACGCTCGGACATGACTTGCCCGGTAAGGTTGCGGTCAAGATTCATTCCGGAGAGCCGGGAAATCAGAATTTCATCGGTCCGGAGCTGTGGCGTCCCGTGATCGAAGCGGTAAACGGAACTGTTGTTGAATGCAACACCGCTTACGGCGGTCCGCGAAGCACAACGGAGGAACATTATGAAACGCTCAAAGCTCACGGTTGGAGCGATGCGTTCGACGTTGAGATCCTCGACGGTGATGTGGACGATCTTGAACTTGATGTTAAAAACGGCAAGCACATAACGAAAAATTACGTAGGCGGCAAGCTCGCAAATTATGATTCGATGCTCGTCCTTTCGCATTTCAAGGGACACCCGATGGGCGGCTTTGGCGGCGCACTCAAGCAAATATCCATCGGTACCGCATCCGCTTACGGTAAGGCGCACATTCACGGCGCAGGTGATGCCTCGATGATCTGGCGCGCGGATCACGACGCTTTTCTTGAAACCATGGCTGAGGCGGCTTCATCTGTTGCAGATTATTTCGGAGAAAATATACTTTACATCAGCGTAATGAAGAATATGTCCGTTGACTGCGACTGCTGCGCCGTTGCGGAAGATCCTTGCATGGCGGATATAGGCATCCTTGCCTCAACAGACCCGATCGCGCTCGATCAGGCTTGTCTTGACCTTGTGTATGCGGCAAAGGATGATCCCGGACAGTCACATCTTATCGAAAGAATAGAATCCAGAAACGGAATACATACTGTTGAAAGAGCGGCGGAACTCGGTTTCGGTAAAAGAGAGTACCGACTTATCTGCTGCTGAGAGGAAAATAAATGAACGGACGCCGAAAAAATAAACAAAATACAAATACGCTTATCTTTGTGTGCGTGATGCTTGTGTGGGCACTTGTGCTCGGCATCGTTTTTCTTGCGGATTATCTCAAGGAAAACTCACCCGATGATACTGCGGGAGAAAGCGGATTTGACAGTAGCGCGTCAGAAGATTCTTCGTCTAATATTGTCGATTCGTCGGACGACAGTTCCGATGATACTTCTTCGGATACGTCGATAATAGGCCCTGATCCGGTGACATATACCGAGGCGACGATCGTTTCCGCCGGTGATATAATTATGCACATGGCGCAGATCTATTACGCGCAAGCGGTAAACAGCGAGACTCCGGATTTTACGAATACATTTAAGTATGTCAAGGATATAGTCGAGGGAGCCGATTACGCCGTTGCGAATTTCGAAACGACTTGTTCGGGCGCTGAGCTCGGATACAGCGGATTTCCGTCGTTTAACGCACCTGATTCGACCCTCTCCGCAATCAAAGATACCGGCTTTGACCTGATGCTTTTCGCAAACAATCATTGCTATGACAAAAATCTTGCCGGACTGCTACGCACGCAGAAGATGTTCGGAGAATACGGTTTGGATTATATCGGAGCAAAGACGGAGCCGGATCAAAAGGCATATACCGTTGTCGAACTGAACGGCATCAAGATCGGTATGTTTAACTATGCCGATGATCTTTCCGGAGGCAAAACCGACACTCGCTATATAAACGGCAAGGTGATAAAAGATAATGATATTGACTATATGAATCTTTATAATTTGTCATTGCTTGACGAGCTGTATTCCGAGGTTGAAACGATAATGTCGGAAATGAAAGCCGACGGAGTTGATATTGTTATTGCGTATATGCATTGGGGAAACGAATATAACATCACGCACAACAGATATCAGGAGGCGATTGCTCAAGAACTGACAAATCTCGGTGTGGATGTTATAATCGGCGGTCATCCGCACGTTATACAGGATGCCGAAACGCTTACAAGCGAGAATGATCCGGATCATAAGACGCTTTGCTTTTATTCGCTCGGTAATTTTGTTTCGAATCAAAACAGACGTACTCTTGGCGATACTCAGAACAGCACATATACGGAAGGCGGACTTATTGTTGAGGTCACGGTACGTAAATATTCGACCGGTGAATCCATGGTAAGTGCAGTTAAGCAGATTCCTACGTTTGTTCACAGGTATAAAACTTCAAACGGACAGTACGCACACGAGATTGTGCCGCTTGAAGCGGCTGTGGCTGATCCCGCCGCATACGGACTTACGTCGTCAAGCTTCGGAGAAGCAGATGCCAAAGAGGTGTACGGACTTGAACTCGAAGTTTTGGGCGATTCCGTCGCTGCGTATAATAACTCGATAGTGCTTCCTGCGATCGAATAAGCAAAAATAAAAGCCTCACGAATTTCTTCGTGAGGCTTTTTTGGGCCTTCGGGGACTCGAACCCAGGACCGACCGGTTATGAGCCGGTAGCTCTAACCAACTGAGCTAAAGGCCCGTCATTTGACGCCTAAATAGTATAATACAATTCTGCTCAATTGTCAATACGCCTTTTCAAATTTTTTTGCTTCGAATTCAAAAACCTATGCGATGCTGCGGCATAGATGCCGCTTTCGACGCATAGAATGTAAGCAAATCGTAGCAAAGAAAGGGAAAACAATGAATAACTCTGTATATTTGCCGGAAGGCTATCGACTCGGATCTCCCGAAAACAGAATGTATACGTCAAGTCTTTCCGGGCTTGAGCGCGCGATGACGGAGGGGATTATATGCGAAGCTCCCGCTGTTATGTGCGACAGCACGGATTTTTCGCTTCGAGTTGAACTCGGCGGAGCTGTTGGTGTGATTGAGAAAAAAGAGGCGGTGATGACCGGCATAGGCGAAGAAGTGAAAAACATAGCTGTGCTGACGCGAGTGGGACGTGCGGTTGCGTTTACGGTGCGCTACATAGACAAAAGCGTCAGTCCGCCGATTGCATATCTTTCGAGAAGGGAAGCGCAAAAGCGCTGTATGCATGAATATATTTATTCTCTTGTTCCTGGCGATATAATTCCCGCTAAGGTAACGCATCTCGAACGCTTCGGGGCGTTTGTGGATATAGGTTGCGGAATAGTTTCTCTTTTGCCGGTTGACGCCATCTCGGTGTCGCGTATATCACATCCGAGCGAACGTTTTTCGGTATCGTCACGAATTTATGTTGTCGTTAAAGGTTTTGACGGCAAAAACGGCAGAATAAACGTGACGCACCGCGAGCTTTGCGGAACTTGGACGGAAAACGCGGCGCAGTTTGCACCGGGGCAGACTGTTGCGGGAATCGTCAGATCAATAGAAAGCTATGGAGTTTTCGTTGAGCTGACTCCGAATCTTACGGGACTTGCCGAGCCTTATGACGGCGTGTGTGTTGACGAGGGGGCGGCTGTCTATATTAAGAGCATATCCCCCGAACGAATGAAGATCAAGCTTGCTATTGTGGGCGCGTATCGAGGTGAGCTCTTGCGCGACGTAACTCCTCCGAAATATTATATTGATCCGTCAAAAACGAGCCATATTGACCTTTGGAGATATTCTCCTGAGGAGAGCTCAAGAACGATCGAGACTGTTTTTGCTTGATGTTTGATTTGTGACGGTGAAACGCCATTTTCGCTCGCGGTCCGCTTCTTCGGCGTAAGCAATGCCTATGCGCGGCGCAGATGTAAGCGTTGCGGTAAATCCGTCATCCTCGCACCAGATTATGTCCGAATCTACAAACGAGATCCCGTTATAGCTTCGGTCGATTCCGAGCAACTTTGTGAGACGTCCCGGACCGTTCGCGCCCTCGACTCCGCGTATAAGTACGCCTTCCGGGTGATCCTGAGCCCCTGTAATGACGTTGAGTAGCTCGTGCATCCCGTAGCACAGATAAACGTACGCAACGCCGCCGCGAGAATAAAGCATTTCCGTGCGTTTTGTACGTCCGCGGTGCGCATGGCAGGCGGTGTCCTCCTCACCGAAATAACATTCCGTTTCTGTTATTCGTCGTTTTATAACAGTTCCGTCCGGTTTTTTTACGCATAAAAGTTTTCCGCACAAAAGCGGAGCTGCTTCGGTTGCGGACATGAGATAAAAATCTTCGTTTAATTTCATTTTTTGACCTCCTTTTTTAAGTATACCATATTTTTTCTCCGGTGTGAACAAAAAATGAAAATGTGACTTGTTTGAAAAAAAGCGTGTTTTAGATTGACAAATTAGAGATGTTGTTGTATAGTAGTATATGTATCTTAATACATATCATTTTTCAAATTAAGGAGAAAAAAGATGAAAAAGTTACTTGCTGTTCTTCTCGCACTTACTTTTGTTATCTCTATGTTCGCTATGACAGCGTGCTCCGATGATAACGGCGATGACACAGACACAAACGACAAGGTAGAGACCAAAGACGATACTACCGATGACAAAAAAGACAACGACACAAACAACGGCGAAAACACCGACACAAATGAAGGTGAAGACACCGATGACGTTGTTTCCGGCGACGAACCCAATATGTTCCCCTACGAAGGCGAAGTTACTCCCGGTTCTGTTGACTATGATTGGGGCGCACCCGATGCAACTTCCGTATATTTCTCTATCGACGAGGATCATGTTATCCACGATGGTAAGGGTACATGGAACAATACCGAATCTTGCACAGGCATCTATGCATTCGACAACGACTACGACACATTCTATGACTGTGACGAAAAGTGCGAATACACAAATACAGACGCTATGAACGTTGGTACCGTTCTTGAGGACTGGAACGACGACACAACCAAGACCGGTTATGTAGGCGCTTGGATCGAAGAAGGCGTTGTTCTTTCTCAGATTCGTTTCTTCCCTCGTTCCGGCTACAACGATCGTGCGATCGGTTGTAAGTTCCAGGGTTCTGTTGACGGTGTAAACTGGGTTGATCTCGTTACAATCACAGAGCTTGTAAACCAGGGTGGCGACTATGAATTCTTCGATATCGACGATGATACAGTATATTACTATGTACGTTTCCTCGCTCGTGACCTTGAATCCTATCAGGCAGCTAATGAAACAGAAGATACAGATTACTACTCCTACTGCAACATCGCAGAAATGGAAATCTGGGGTACTCCCGCTAAGTAATAAATAAGCGAAAAAAGGCAGACTTCAGTCTGCCTTTTCTTTTGTATTGCGAATCTTGAAAATTTTTCATCGTTTGTGCGAAACATTTACTTGACATTGAGGCAAGTAGGTGGTATACTAATAAGGCTGTCGTAAAGTGTGCGACTAACGAGGTGTGGCTCAGTTCGGTAGACGAATGAGGGAGCGCCGCCGGTGGCGGAAGAAGCGACCGATAGAGGGCGAGAAGCGCAAGTGATTGCGCGGCGAGCGTAAGCGTAGCGCGGAGGTGCATTTCCGTTGGACGGTAATGCTTAAAATTGAAATAAAATAAAACGGGGTGTGGCTCAGTTCGGTAGAGCGCTTGGTTCGGGACCAAGAGGCCGCTGGTTCAAATCCAGTCACTCCGATAGAAAAAAAGAGAAGCTTAAGCTTCTCTTTTTTTGTGCAACAGAGCCTCGTGTCACGAACGATATTAATGTCTTATTGTCTTCGCAAATCAATATTGACATCATTGGTGTGCGTGTGGCAGTCTCTTGATGATAAATTTTGAAAAATGTCAAAATACTGTTGATTTTCGATCAAATGTATGCTATAATATAAAACATAATGAGGGAGTAGCGAGCGGCATTGCCGCAGCAAGCCAACATCACGACCGAAAGGTCCGGTTTTGTTTTAATTTGCGAGACTCATATATAGCTTTGCGGTTATATATGGGTCTTTTTTTGTATTTTCCCGTATAACGCATGACGTTAACCGCAAAAAAATTACGGAGGATGTACCGGTGTTATTTCACAGTAAAACACAAAAAGAAGTTCTAAATGAGCTTCAAACAGATCGAATAAAAGGTCTGACTGCCGCAGAAGTCGCGGATCGACGCGAAAAATACGGCGAAAATAAGTTGCGCGAGAAAAAGAAAAAATCTACGCTGCGCCGTTTTCTTGATCAGTTTAAGGATGCGATGATCCTTATATTGATAGCCGCCGCAATCGTTTCGTTTACGGTTGTGTGTGTTGAGAAAAATTGGAGCGAGCTATTTGAACCCGCACTTATTCTTGTTATTGTTATATTAAATGCCGTTATGGGCGTTTATCAGGAGGGCAAAGCGGAAAAAGCACTTGACGCACTTAAAAATATGTCCGCTCCCCACGCGCGCGTCGTTCGCGACGGTGAAGAAAAAATTATCAACGCGTCGGAACTCGTTCCCGGCGATATAATCCGACTTGAAGCCGGTGATTTCATCCCCGCTGATGCAAGACTGATTTACAGTGTAAGCTTGAAGTCGGAGGAATCGGCGCTGACGGGTGAATCCGTTCCGTCCGAGAAGGATGCTTCGATTGAAGTCGCGGAAAAGGCGCCTATCGGTGACAGAACGAACATGATTTTCTCAGGCTGTTCGATCACGTACGGCACGGCAGTTGCGGTGGTTACCGCTATCGGTATGGATACGGAAATGGGCAAGATCGCAAATTTGCTTGACGGAGAAACAGACGTTCAAACACCGCTTCAAAATAAGCTTGCCCAACTCGGAAAATATCTCGGAGTTGTTGCGGTGCTTGCCTGTGCCGTTATCTTCGTTGTCGGTCTTGTTAACGATATTCCCGCGCTTGAAATATTTATGACAGCGGTTTCACTTGCGGTTTCCGCAATTCCGGAGGGACTCCCTGCGATAGTTACGATAGTGCTTTCGATCGGAGTTCAGCGTATGGTCAAGAAAAATGCGCTGATCAGACGCCTTCCCGCTGTTGAAACGCTCGGAAGTGCGTCGGTTATTTGCTCTGATAAAACGGGAACTCTTACGCAGAACAGGATGACTCTTGTTAAAGCGTACGTTGACGGTGATGATACTATAAATACCGTTGAGGCGAATAATTCCGATAAGATTAAAAAATTACTTATGTATGCGGCGCTTTGCTGTGACGGTTCTGTCGTTTTCCTCGGAGATAAGGAACAGCATATAGGTGACCCGACGGAAACCGCAATCGTATTGGCGGCGCATAAAAACGGATTGCCTAAGGACGAAATAAACAGACAGTATCCGAGACTTGCGGAGCTTCCCTTTGATTCGGATCGTAAGCTTATGACAACCGTTAACCTCATAAACGGAGAAAATGTTGTTATTGTTAAAGGCGCTTTTGACGTAATGGCGGAGCGCTGTGTTTCCGGAGATCTTGAAAAAGCAAAGAAATTTACCGAAAAAATGAGCAGCGATGCGCTTCGCGTTCTTGCGGTTGCTTATAAAAAGATAGATTCAGTTCCGTCAGAGCCGACTTCGGACGAGCTTGAATCGGATCTTGTGTTTATGGGGCTTGTCGGCATGATAGACCCGCCGCGCCCGGAAGCTAAAAATGCTGTTGAGGTTTGCCGCCGCGCAGGTATAAAGCCTGTTATGATAACGGGAGATCATGTTGTGACAGCGTCCGCAATTGCACGTGAACTCGGTATACTTTCGGACGGAGACCGTGCAATCACCGGTGCGGAGCTTGATTCAATGACGGATCGCGAGCTTGACGAACAGGTAGAGGGCATCGCGGTATATGCTAGAGTGTCGCCTGAAAACAAGATTCGCATCGTCAAGGCTTGGCAGAGAAAAGATCAAGTAGTTTCGATGACGGGTGACGGTGTTAACGATGCTCCCGCGCTTAAAGCTGCCGATATAGGCTGTGCGATGGGAATTACGGGTACGGATGTTGCCAAGGGTGCCGCAGATATGACGCTCACAGACGATAATTTTGCGACTATAGTTGACGCTGTGCGCGAGGGCAGAGGAATTTACTCAAACATCAAAAAAGTTGTGGGATTTTTGCTCGGAACGAACATAGGCGAAGTTATAACAGTATTTGCGGCCATGCTTTTGTGGCATAAGACACCTCTTTTGTCTATGCAGCTTTTAATGATAAATCTTGTAACAGATTCACTTCCCGCAATAGCACTCGGCATGGAAGATGTTGAAGCTGATGTGATGGAAAAAAAGCCGAAACCCAAAAACGAAGGCATTTTCGCCGGCGGACTCGGAGTTCGTGTTGTGCTTCAGGGCTGTATGTTTGCTTTGATCACGCTTGTCGGTTTTTGGCTCGGAGAAAAGCAGACAGGTACACTTGAGGGCGGACAAACGCTTGCATTTATGATACTCGCACTTTCGCAGATCGTACAGGCGTTTAATATGAGAAGCGAACGTTCGCTTATTGCGATAGGTCCGTTTACAAACAAAATGCTTAATCTTGCGGCGCTTGTATCAATCGTTATCACCGCGATAACGCTGTTTACTCCCGTCCGCGTTGCGTTCGGTCTTGTGATACTTCCCGCGAAGCTTTATTATACCGGTGTCAGATTGATTCTTGTACCGCTTGTAGTTATGGAATTTTCCAAGTTTATCAGAAAGACCGTGAAAAAGCATCGATAACATATAAAACAAAAAGCCTTCGCCGCGGCGAAGGCTTTTTTGATATTTGGAATTAATTATCCTATCAATGTGTCAAATATGATCATCAGGCAAAAGCCGATGAGAAGGGAATATGTTGCTCCGCGCTCCGATCCGTGAGCATGCGTTTCCGGAATCATTTCGTCGCTGATCACGTAAAGCATCGTTCCTCCGGCAAAAGCAAGTGCAAACGGAAGAACGGCGGCAGATACGCTTACTGCGAAATATCCGAGAAAAGTTCCGATAACTTCAATTGCGCCCGTTGCCGCCGCGATAATAAATGTGCGTGAACGGCTTATACCGGCTGCAAGCATCGGCGCGATGATAACCATTCCTTCGGGAATGTTCTGAAGCGCAATTCCGCCCGCTATCGTTACAGCTTCGGCGGTGTTGCCCGTGCCGAATCCGACACCTGCGGCGATACCCTCCGGAAGATTGTGTATTGCTATGGCGATTACAAAAAGCAATATCTTTCCGAGACGCTCCTGATTTTCCGGATGTGTCTCCGTGTCAACTCCCGTAAGCTTGTGAAGATGAGGAACTATGCGGTCAAGTGCGTTTACACATAAAGCGCCGGCAAAAACGCCTGAAACGGTTTTGAAAAGCGCATATTTTCCGCCGTAATCAAGCGATGGAAGTATAAGTCCGACTATGGATGCCGCAAGCATGACACCTGCGGCAAATGAAAGAACAATGTCAGAGAAACGGTGTGATATTTTTTTGAATACGAAGCCGATCAGCGCACCTATAACGGTGGCGCCGCCGACGCCCAAAGCAGTCAGAACAACCGGAAGCATGGATTATTATGCTTTCCAAAGACCGTGAAGATTGCAGTATGCGTATACCGCCTCAACTTCGTCGCCGTCGCAAATACGGAAGCAAACCTCAGGCGCGCTTCCGGGTGTAAGGCACTTTCTCTGGTTTCCAGCTTTTGTCTGGAGGGATACCCATTCGATATGATGTTCGGGAAGCATGGGATGATCGATGCTACCTACCTTGACGCTTACCATGTTGCCGTTGACTGAATAAACGGGGATGTGTTTTTCGTGGGACGCTTCTACTGTTCCGGGGATGATCTCCTCCATTTTTTGACCGCAGCAAACAACCGGTACGCCGGAATCCTTAACCATTGCTATTATGTTGCCGCAATGAGGGCATACGAAAAATTTCTGATTCATGTTATTGCACTCCTTAGTGATTGATTTATTTTAATTATAGCAGAAACATAAAAAAAGGTACAGCGTTATTCGAAAAAAATAAGTTTATTTTTTAATCTTACCGTCTGCGTATATTTGCAATTGACTTTGATATTGGTGCATGATATAATTTTATATGATAATGTAATTTTTTTGTGCGGAACAGATCGACACAAAACGGAGGAACTATGAAAACATTGAGGAGAATTATAGCCGCGGTACTCGTATTGGCTATGATGCCGATAATGTCGGCTTGCGGTGACGAAAAAAATCCCGACGTTGACAATTCGGAAAGCACTGATATCGGAAGCTCGACTGATACGTCTGCAAAGACGGACAATGACGATGCAGACAAGCCGACGGCAAATAAGAACGGCGTGTTCGGAGAAGCCGGAGAGATAGCAACATACGATCCCGAAAAGTCTAATTACTATCTCGGAATCAATGCGGCTGTAAGAGTTCATGATATAAGTGATTTGCTTTTCGGAATTTTTCTTGAGGATATAAATTTTGCCGCTGACGGCGGACTTTATGCGGAACTTGTGAAAAATCGTTCGTTTGAATTCACAAAATACGCCGCAAATGATGAAAAGCACGGCTGGATTGATGTTGGTGAAGTCAGCGCGAATGTCGTAACAACAGACAAGAACGGCTGCCTGAACGATAATAACCCCAATTATATGGTTATTGAAAATACGTCGGGGGCGCCTGCCGGTATTGAAAACGTCGGTTTCCTTGACGGAATTTCCGTTGAAAAGGACAAAAATTATAAGTTTTCCGTTTATGCAAGAGGAATTGACGGCTATACGGGCCCGATTCATGTCAGCATAGTTCGCGGAAACACTATTCTCGCAGAGGGAACCGTTTCTGCCGTAACGGATAAATGGGCTAAATATGAGCTTACGCTTACCTCAAACGCAACAAGCTATTCCGGAGTAAGACTTCGCGTTACAATAGATGACGGAAAAGCGGCGCTCGATATGGTATCTTTGTTCCCCGAAGATACATACAAGGGCAGAGAAAACGGACTTCGTGCCGATCTTGCGGAAAAACTCGAAGCGCTTGAACCCGCATTTTTGAGATTCCCCGGCGGATGTGTTATAGAGGGAACGACGCTCGACGCGGCGTACAGCTGGAAAGATTCGATCGGAGCCGATGAAAACGGAGATCCGTATTATTGGAACGGTACTTACGGCGATGTTGCCGCAAGACCGCTCGGTGAGAACCTTTGGACGAATGAGTCGCTTACTGAGGACCAAAATCCTGTCTATATGACATACGGACTCGGATTTTATGAGTATTTTCTGCTTGCCGAGGATATCGGCGCGATAGGTGTGCCCGTGCTTAATGCAGGCGTTGCTTGTATGGGTCAGTCAAGCGGTGAAAGCGTTGCGCTCGGATCTGCCGAAATGCAAAGATTTATAGACGATGCGCTTGATCTTGTCGAGTTCTGTCGCGGCGGAGCCGATACGGAATGGGGCGCGGTACGTATTGCTATGGGACACGAGGAGCCGTTTGAACTCAAATACATCGGAATCGGCAACGAGCAATGGGGAGATAATTTCTTTAAGCATTACGAAGCGTTCGTTGATGCATTTGCAGAGGCAAAGGAGCAAAATCCCGAACTTTACGACGGCATTGAGCTTATGTTCTCCGCCGGAGTTGACGACGGTGACAGCGGAAGTCACTATATGGCGTCCTATGAGTATGCCAAAAAGTGGCTCAAGAAGAATCCCGATAAGACAATCGAAGATTTCGCAGGTGCTATCGACCATCATTATTACAATGAACCCGAATGGTTCCTTAAAAATGCAGATTATTATGATGAGGAAAATTATTCACGCGATACGGACAGTATGACAGATACGTTGTTCGGAGGCGGAATTAATGTTTTCCTCGGTGAATACGCCGCAAAATCAAATACGCTTAAAGCGGCGCTTGCCGAAGCTGCGTATATGACGGGACTTGAACGTAACGGCGATATCGTCAAAATGGCGGCGTATGCGCCTTTGTTCGGTAACCTTACGGGACTTCACTGGGCGCCGGACCTCATTTGGTTTAACAATCATACGTCTACTTCTTCGATAAACTATTATGTTCAAAAGATATTCTCTACAAACGCGGGTACACAGCTTATCGAGTCCGAGCTTCTCGGCGCGGAGAAAACCGAGAGCGATTTCTCAGGAAAGATCGGTGTCGGTACTTGGAACACTTCCGCTACGTTTGATAATGTCAAGATAGTTGATAATGAGACGGGCAATGTGATTGCAGAGGATACGTTTGACGACAAGACATCGCTTGATAGCTGGACTAAGGTTTCGGATGGAGCATGGACTGTTAAGAAAGGTGTTTTGTCGCAGTCGTCGACTGTTACAGATACAGATAAGTATTCGAAAACGGGCACGATGATGTACTTCGGTAAGAGATCGTGGGAAAATTACACATTCACCGTTGATGTTAAAAAGACGGGCGGCGCAGAGGGATTCCTCATTGCGTTTGCGGTCGGTGATGAGGAAAATAACTATTTTTGGAACATAGGCGGTTGGGGTAATACCGTTTCGTGCCTCCAAAAGGTTGAAAACGGTGTAAAGAGCGATCAGCTTGCAGGAACCGAAAAGAATTTTACCGCAGTGGAGGGACGCACCTATACGCTCAAAGTCGTTGTCAGCGAACGTAATGTTAAGTGCTACATAAATGATAAGCTTTACATTGATTATACGATCAAGGAAACAGCCGATGCGGACGCATATCATGTTGTAAGCACGGACGAAACAGGCGACGTTATCATCAAGCTTGTAAATGTAACCGGCAAGGTCAAGACATTTGCCATTAATATTGAGGGTCTTACCGGAGTATCGTCAACAGCATCGGTCGATCTTGTTGCGGGTACAAGCCTTACAAACGACAATATTTTAGGCGAAGCCGAGGACGTTACGATGACGAGCTTTGAAATCG
>CAZPJU010000013.1:0-22978 GCA_964586965.1 uncultured Lachnospiraceae bacterium
GGCGGCGCTTTTCCTTTCGGACGAGCGCTCGTCGTTTGTCACCGGTCAGGTTTTGTCTGTTGACGGCGGATTCATCATATAAAAACAACGAACAAACAATCGACGACATTCGGCTTCTGGCGGATGTCGTCTCTCTTTATTGTGCATTTAACGTAGCACTTAACAAATTATTTTTTGAAATTTTCCTCAAACCACCCAATGAAACTCATATTTTCGACACTTTATAGGCGAAAGGCAGGTGAGAATGATGAAACCGGAGATCATTGAAGATTATATTGAAAAGGTTTATGGTTATGCTGTTAATCACACATATACCTGTGATGAAGCAGACGAGCTATCGCAGGAAATACTCTTTACGGTAATTCGCGAGTTGCCAAAGCTCAGAGACGACAGCAAATTTGAACCTTGGTTATGGGGCATCGCCAATAACACGGCAAAGTCATTCAGTCGTTCTATGGGCAAAAATCGAGCAACATATTCCTATGATGTTCTTGAAAATGTTCCTTATGAAGCTCCCGACGCCGATGAAACCGAAGAAATATATGACTTTCTCCGAACCAAGATCGCAATGCTATCTGAAATATACCGTAATATCATCATTCTTTACTATTATGATGGCCTTTCTACGAAAGATATTTCCGATAAGCTGAATATCCCCGAAGGTACTGTCACCTGGAGGCTTTCGGTAGGTCGAAAAAAGTTAAAAAAGGAGTTTGAGAGTATGAATGAAACTGCATTACGTCCTGTTCGTATGAACATAGATATTTACGGAAACGGAGATTATGACGGAAAAAGAAAGCCTTTTCCCACCGTCTATATTGATGATGCTTTGTCGCAAAATATTCTATACTATTCTTACGAGAAGCCTTGTACCGTAGAAGAATTGGCAAAGCTCTGCGGAGTACCCGCATATTACATCGAAGACAGAATCAGCCACCTTTTGAAATACGAAGCAATGGTTGAGACAACTAAAGGGAAATATCAAACAGATTTTATTATTTGGTCGGACAAATACGGCATCTACTGTGAAGAAAATGCCGAAAAAGCATTAATGCCGATCATGGATGATCTTCTGACCGCTTTGAAAGAAATCACCACGCAGGCTATGAAGCTCGATTTTTACAAAGCAGGAAAGAGTGAATCCGATTTGTTTTATTTGTTTGGTGTACTCGCTTTTTCATACGCAAGTACAAAATATTGCTCGCTTCCGTATCCATGGTTCAAAAAGAGATTCGATGGTAATGAATGGTCTTACATCAGAAACATGGAAACCGGCAAACACAAAAGAATCGGGATCGGTGTACAGCATAGTGCTAATTTGAGAAGTCGCGGCGGTTGTTCGCATAAAGCATTCAACGCAATTAGCGGTATTGCGTTCCGTCCGATGATGTACGATAATTATATCAATGTATGCCAAGATATTATATTCGACGGCAAAACAGACGACATTGACTCGCTCGCAAATGCCATCAAAGACGGATATATCATCAAACGAGAGGACGGCAGTCTCTTTGTAACATCACCGGCATTTACCATTGATCAGACTGAAAGCTTCAACAAAATTGTGGAAGCCTATTTGATTCCACACATTGACAAGTATGCAGCTCTTGTATATAAGTTTGTTGATGGATACAAAAATCTGTTTCCGAAGCATCTTCACGATGATGCTGACCGTATGTGCCAGAATATGTTTTTGGGAATGTATTCGGTTATTGTGGAATACGCGCAAAGAACCGAGCAGATAAAAATGCCGACGAAGAACTGTTATTGCGACGTTATTCAGCAATTCAAATAAAATTAAAGTGTGCCGACCGTGCTTTAGGTCGGCACACTTTTTTTCAAAATCATTGCAGCGGCAAAATCCGCAATTTTTCAATGCGTTTCCGTCACTGCCATAAAGTACGCGGCAACGGATTCCGGAGGTGTTATCATTCCCTCTTTTATCCACCACATCACGGTTTCGGAAAAGCTTCCCACAAGATGATTCAGCAAGAACTCGCGCGGCACGTCAACCTTGAAAATATCAATGAATTTTTCAAACATTGTGTGCAAATGGCGCTTGAAATACGTCATAAACAGTTCACCGGAATCCGAAAGAAGGATACCGGACAGGTCGTTTTTCTCGTCGCGTATATGCCAAAGCGTATGCGAAAGCTTGCTTTCGAGATCGGTGTCCTTACCTACCCACGGGCATGGATCGTTTTCGAAAATGTGAAAGAAAAGCTCCTCGCAAAGCGCGTCAAGCAAAAGATCCTTCGTTTCGAAATGCGCGTAAAATGTGCTTCTTCCGACGTCTGCCTCGTCGATGATCTCCTGAACTGTAATATGATCGTAGCGTTTTTTTTCAAGCAAGCTTCTAAACGCCTTGAAAATGGCTTTTCTCGTTTTTTGCTGTCGTCTGTCCATATTTTTCTCCCGTTACCGAACACATTTACAATAAAGTTCGGTATCTTACTTTTGGCGCACGATGATTGTTGCTTTCCTCATCGACGCAACGTATAATAATGTCGTACTGAATGTTCGGTACTGTATTTATTATGCATCATTTGCGTCGCTTTGTCAAGCGCCGTATCAGGAGGACATCAATGATAAAAAAGCTTTTTTCAAGTTTAACCGAAATTCCCGCAACTATTGTTTCCGGAATATTTATGCTGCTTGATCTCATTCCCCACATTATCGAGGAAATTTCCGGCACAGAACCGGCGTTTTTCGCCGCCATTCCGTTCGAATTTTCATGGATAACGATCATTATTTCGGGAACTCCGCTCGTATATCTTGCAATATCGCGTCTGATCCGCAACAAGGGCATATCGAAAATATCGTCCGCACTGCTGATTTCGATAGCAATGATTGCCGCAATAGCGATCGGTGACATTTTTGCGGCAGGCGAAGTTGCGTTCATAATGGCGCTCGGAGAGATTCTCGAAGATCTCACAACCGATCGCGCAAAAAAAGGACTGAAAAAGCTCATCGGACTCGTACCGACAACAGGCAGACGTCTCACATCCGACGGTGAAGAAACGATCCCTGCGGAAATGATCAACATCGGTGACGTACTTCGCATTCTCCCCGGAGAAACGATTCCGGTTGACGGAACGATCATATCCGGCAATACCTCAGTCGATCAGTCTATTATGACGGGCGAATCGCTTCCCGTTGACAAAACCGTCGGTGAAAACGTATTTTGCGGTACAATCAACCGTTTCGGCGCGATAGACATTACCGCGACAAAAATAGGCGAAGATTCATCGCTCGGTAAGCTCATTAGAATGGTGCGCGAAGCCGAGGACAAACAAGCACCTATGCAAAGAATCGCGGACAAGTGGGCAAGCTATCTTGTTCCCGTCGCGCTTTTGCTCGCCGTTATATTCGGCATAATCAAGCAGGACATCGTCGTTGCGGTCACGGTGCTTGTTGTGTTCTGTCCGTGTGCGCTCGTTTTGGCAACGCCGACAGCTATCATGGCTGCCATCGGTCAGGCGACAAAACACGGTGTCATAATAAAATCCGGAGAAGCTCTCGAAAAGATGGGTAAAGTCGATACCGTTGCTTTTGACAAGACAGGCACTTTGACATACGGCAAACTTGAAGTTTCCGATGTCATTTCGTCCGACAGCGAACTTAACGCAAGCGCTCTTATTTCACTTGTTGCCTCGGCTGAAAGCAAAAGCGAACATCCGCTTGGAAAGGCGATTGTCGAATATGCAAGATTCGTCGGCATAAGCTTTGACGATTGCGACGATTTCTCAATGGAATCCGGCAAGGGAATCTGCGCCGTTGTCGGCGGCAGATCTGTTATCTGCGGTTCGGAAGCTTACTTAAACGAACACGGAATAACACTCGATGCGAATACATTATCGGCACTTGAAAACTTCCGCGGAGAAGGAAAGGCATCCGTCATCGCAGCGAGCAACGGAAAAATTCTCGGAACGATTGCTCTCTCCGACACGCTCCGCCCCGAAGCAGGCACGATGATAGCAAATCTCAACGAGCTTGATGTAAAATCGGTGCTTCTCACCGGAGACAACCGCCGCGCGGCATCACATTTCGCAGAAAAGGTTGGTATTTCGGATGTTCGTGCGGAGCTGTTACCCGATCAAAAGGTCGAGGCTGTTGAAGGTCTGAGCAAAAACGGCGCTTGTGTTGCCATGATAGGTGACGGCGTAAACGATGCGCCCGCACTCAAGATGGCTGACGTCGGAATCGCAATGGGCGGTGTCGGAAGCGACATTGCAATCGAAGCCGCTGACATTGCTCTGATCGGAGACGACATCTCTAAGCTTCCCTATCTCAAAAAGCTCTCCAACGCGACTATGCGAACAATAAAATTCGGCATTACTCTGTCGCTCATCATCAATTTCGTCGCTATTGTACTCTCATTTTTACAGCTTCTCAATCCTACAACGGGCGCGCTTGTTCACAATGCCGGCTCTTGTCTCGTAGTTTTGATTGCCGCTTTGCTTTACGACAGAAAATTCGAATAACATTTTCACGTTAATGATAACCAATCATCTTGAAATCGTCACATTTATACTTTATAATGAAATATAAACTTGTGATTTTAAGGAGGATATAATTATGCCAGGACCCGGTGGAGGATCAAGAGGCGGCGGTTTCGGCGGAGGATCTCGCGGAGGCGGAGGATCCCATGGAGGTTTCGGTGGAAGTTCCCGTCCCGGCGGAAGCTCTCACGGCGGATTCGGAGGAGGTCCGCGCCCCGGTGGAAGACCGCCTATGGGAGGACCGCGCCCACCTATGCATTTCGGAGGATACCACAGAAGATGGTGGTGGGGACGTCCCGGATACGGCGGTCCCGGATCAGGTTGCGGATTCTCGATTTTATTAATCATTGTAATCGCATTTTTGGTAATTGCTTTTGTTTCATCTTCGATTTCTTCGCTTTTTAACGGTGGCAGCATCGAATACAGCGAGGAAAAGCTTCAATCTTATGCCGACAGACAATACGCGGAAATATTCGGAGAAAATTCAGACTCGTATGAAGATAACGTTTTACTCGTTTTCCTTGTAAACGATGAATGTAACGACTTTTACACGATTGCGTGGGTAGGCGACAATGTCCGTTCTGAAATAAACAGTCTTTTCGGTAACGAATCAAGCGCTTACGGAAATGCGGTTTTCGAAAACATTGACGCTGATTACTATACCTACTCTCTCAGCCAGTCGCTCACATCCGTTATTGAGCAGATGGGAAACGAAATCGGCTCGCTCGGTCTTGAATCGTCATTCAGATCGGAAACGTCGGGAGCGAAGTCCGATTCATGTCTTGTAAACAAAAGTAAGCTTTCGTTAAACGAAAAAACGATTGAATCCGCGCTCGATTCATTCACGGAAAAGACGGGAATCCCCGTTGCAATCGTTGTTGACTCGATAAGCAATTCAACTGTGACGTCCGTTTCATGGTCAAACATTTACACTGTGCTCGGATTTGTTGCTTTCGCAGTCTTTGTGATTTGGCTCATTTCAAGAAAATCCAAAAACGACTCCGACGAAGACGAATAAATAACAAAAGAGATGATCTTTTCGATCATCTCTTTTTGTTATTCGTTTTTCAGATAATCAACGTATTCTTCAAGGCAAAGTCCGAGTTCATTCATACGATACGCGTGATATCTTCCGACATAGCGATAATGCCATGGCTCAAACGTGATACCGGTTATGTCCGTTTTACCGTCCGGGAATCGCAGGACAAAACCAAACTTCCAAGCGTTCTCCGTCAGCCATTCGTATGCTTCTTCGTTTGCGAAAGTTTGCATTGCCGAGCCGAGATTATGCATATCAATGCACAGCCCTGTCTGATGCTCGCTAGTACCGGGACGCGCGGAATAAGTTTCAACTATTGTCTCAGCTTCGGCGCGAGTCAATAAAGTATTATTATTCATTTCACGTTCTACGTATGAGTTGAACAGTTGACTTTGATAAGAATACGAACGGTAAGCGCTCGTAACCGACACGGGGTACCCTGTCGGTCCGCGATCATCATAGCCGCAGGCGAAAAGCTCCGTAAACAGCGCCTCAAGCGCTTTTGCGGCATACAATCGAAGCTTTTGCGTATTTCTTCCGTCCTTGCGGGTGTTAGTTACTTCAACAAGATCGTCCGGAACATAATTTTCTTCCAGCAAATTCCATGCGTTCACAAGCACAAGATATGCATCCCTGTCCTCAGGATTCATGTACATCTCATATTCGGAAAGATCCGATACAAATTCCACCGTAGGAATTACCGGATCGTCGGAAGAATCGGAAGTATTCTCATCGGTTTCGGATCCGTCGTCAACAGGCGGGACTGTATCGGCCGGTTTTATCACAAACAACACATCGTCGTTTTTTTCGAGAGTCACCGTATGTTTTTCTTCGTCCACTGTGACAGTAACGCCTCGAACACATTCATCAACAAACGATAGCGGCATCAGTATGTCATTTTCCGAAGAATATAGTGCATTTGCAGCCATTCTGTACGAAAATGAATTGACGGTAATAACGGACGTTCCGACAGTAAACGCAAGTTCTTCCGCTCCGTTACCTGTCACGATTCTGCGTTCGTCGCCGCTTCCCGTTATGGTAAATCCGACAGCTTCGGCAAATTTGGAAAAATCAATATACAAGACTCCGTTTTTAACCGAATTTTCCTTGGTCTGCTTCCAAGCTAATACATCCTTTTCGTTTTCCTTGAAGGAATAATTATAGGCTGCCGACTCGGCCCCCGATTCTGACGGAACCTTCGTGGTCAAAAACGAGATCAGCACGCACAGCAAGGCAATTGCAAAGAGCACAAGAAAAATCACGAAAAAAACGGTAATTCTCGTTTTAAGAACACGCGCTTCTCTTTGCCTGCGGCGACGTTCCGCTTCCCTTCTGCGTCGCTCTTTTTCTTCGAAAATACGCTTTTGCTCGCGCAGCTTCGCTTCGCGCTCTCGCGCGGCGGCTTGACGTGCCGCTTCCTCTCGCATCCGCTGTTCACGTTCGGCGGCTGCACGCTGTTCGGCAAAATATCGCTCACGCGGTGTCATTCTGCCGTTATTTCTGTTATTATTCCCGTTGTTCATTTACTTTTTTTCAACAAGCGTAAAATATGGCGATGTAGGCGAATTAACGATCCTTATCTCGGTGCAGCATATAGCACGTCTGTCCAATGTTGCAAAGTATTCTCTCAGTTCTTTTCCCTCAAGATCTCCCTCTGCGTGGCCGGGATAAACCGCGACAGTGATCGCTCCGCCGTGATCGAGCATTTCTATTGCCGATTTTACGGCAGGCATTGTCGTTTCTCGCATTGTCGTTCTCGATTTGTCCCCGCCGGGCATAAATCCGAGATTAAACATACCTATATTGATCGGTTCTTTAACATATTCGGCAACGTTTGAATGAGAATCAAGAATCAAGGTAACATTATCGGGACATTCTTCATTCTTCAGCGTTATTTTAGTAGACTCAAGAGCTTCCGGCTGAACATCGAAAGCATATACTTTCCCCTCATCACCGACCGCATGAGACAAAAACGCCGTGTCATGTCCGTTACCCATTGTGAAATCGACGGCTACGCCGCCTTTTTTTGCATGGCGGAGAATAAACTCCTTCTGCGTAAGCAAAAGATCGAGCATTTCACCGAATTTTCCCTTATACATATAAGTTCACCCGTAATAATCAAGCATTACTTAACAAAATCGAATTCAAAATCGTAAACGGATACGGTATCTCCGTTTTTGCATCCGTTTTCCTCAAGCAAAGATATCACTCCGTACTTTGTCAGAACACGTCCGAAGTACGCAAGCGATTCTCTGTCGTACGGATTGACCTGACCGAGCAAATTAAACAGCCATTCGCCCTCGACAACGTAAACATTGCCCTCCTTGCGAACTGTCGTTTCAACGCCCTTGATCTCAACTTCTTCGGCAGTCTCCTCTGCCTCATAAACAGTAACAGGCGGAAGTTCGCGCAGTCTTTCGCCTATCAAATTAACGAATTCCTTCATATTTTCGCCCGTTGCGGCGGAAATATAGATCAGCTCCCAGCCGTGTTCACGCACGTATGCTTCAAAACGCTCGACATCCACGACTTCGGGATCAAGCACATCGCATTTATTAGCAGCGATAAGCTGAGGGCGCTTTGCAAGTTCCGGAGAATATCGGAAAAGTTCATCGTTTATTTTTTCAATATCATCCACGGGATCACGTCCCTCAGTTGATGCAACATCTACAACGTGCACAAGCATACGACAGCGTTCGATATGACGCAGGAAAGAATGTCCGAGTCCGAGTCCGTCTGCCGCACCCTCGATAAGTCCGGGAATATCTGCGGCTACAAAGCCGTTTTCGCCGTAAGAAACCACACCGAGATTCGGTGAAAGTGTCGTAAAGTGATACTGCGCTATTTTAGGTCTCGCCGCGGAGATTTGTGCAAGAATGGAAGATTTGCCGACGCTCGGCATACCGATAAGTCCTACATCGGCAATCATTTTCAGTTCAAGCGTAACTTCGCGTTCCTCGCCCTTTGTTCCGCTTTTGGCGAATCGCGGAATCTGACGTGTCGGAGTTGCAAAATGACGATTTCCCCATCCTCCTCTGCCGCCTTTGCAAAGCGTAAAGGGCTTATTGTCGGACATATCATGAATGATCGCACCGGTCTTGGCATTTCTGATGACAGTTCCGTAAGGCACGGGGATTATAAGATCGGGCGCAGTTTTGCCGTGCATTTTACCGCCCTTACCGTTTTCTCCGTTTTGCGCTATAAATTTCTTTTTATATCTGAAAGCGAGCAACGTGTTCGTTCCCTCGTCTATCGTGAAAACGATATTGCCGCCTTTGCCTCCGTCGCCGCCGTCGGGGCCGCCCTTGGAAACATACTTTTCGCGATGAAACGAAACGGCACCGTTTCCGCCGTCTCCCGCCTTTACATAGATCGTTACATTATCAACAAACATTTATTTCACCTCGCAAGGCGCGTCTTATGCGCCTATATATTATCTTTTGCCGTAAATTTTATTAAGTCGTCGATTATACGTGTAGGAGCAAAGTGCACCTCGGCAAATATTGCCGCATCCTATTTTAGGGTATATCGCGTATATTATACCACAATAACGGGATAAAATAAAGCATTTACAAGAAGTTTTTACACACAAAAACGGGGCGCCAAAGCGTCCCGTTTTACGGCACATCACATATTGTCCAAATTAAGGTCAGGGACAGTTCTGTTGATGAAGTATCCCACTCCTTTTTTGATCAATGCGATCTGTGTTTTAAGATAATATTCATCATCAAAAAGCGCATAATGTACACACGCACGAATCAAAACAAAGATAAACGAGATCGTTATATCATACGGCAGACCGATCTTGTTTTCAAGAAATTTAGCGTATTCGGTATAACGTTCGTTTACGCCTTCAAAGAACTTTTTTCCGTGCTCAATATACTTGGGATTTGTGTAGACCTGGTACATCAGACGATACTTTTTTCCGTGCTCACGCGCCGTCCAATACGGGATTTCATCAATAAACCGCAACACATCACCCGGATTTTTCGGTGCCTTCGCCATAAAATCTTCCTCAACCTTTGACATACAATATTCGGTTGACTGTACTATCAAATCATCAAGATCCTTAAAATATGTATAAAGGTTGCCGGACGTGCATCCACACGCTTGCGCGAGCATCTTTATTCCTACGTCTTTAAGTCCGTACTCCGCATAGCAATCGTAACATTTTTCCATGATGTCGTTTTTTTTGATCTGATGTATTTCTTCTTTCGTCATATACGGCAGCTCCTTTTGACAACATTAGACAATTGTATTTATTTTATCACATATTTTGTGCAAACGCAATCACTTCCACCAAACTTATTTATTATTTTTGAACATCATATTAACAAAAAATCTCATTTTGTACGAATAATCCAAAAATCCGAATGAAAAAATTATCATTACGGAGTTATAAAAGGAGATACTAATGCTAACTGTAATTTTAAGAACTTTGATTCTGTACGGCGTTCTTGAAATATCAATGAAGCTGATGGGCAAACGTCAGATCGGCGAATTCGAAATGGGCGAACTCGTTACAACTTTGTTTATTTCCGAACTCGCCGCGCTTCCTATCGGAGACCCGGAAATTCCGCTTCTGCGAGCGCTTGTTCCACTTGGTATAGTTGTTGTACTTGAGGTGTCAATTTCTTTTTTATCAATGAAATGCAGGGCTGTGCGCCGTTTTATTGCAGGTAAGCCAAGCCACATTATCGTTCGAGGGGTACTTGACCAAAACGAGCTGTTCCGGCAACGCATAAGCTGTGCGGAACTACTCGCCCAACTGAGGCAAAAGGGCATATCGGACATTTCGGACGTTTACAGCGCAATAATCGAGGATGACGGAACGTTATCCGTTTTCACAAAATCGGACGTTCCGAGCGGAATCACACATTCGATCATAATAGACGGAGTTATAATCGACGAGAATTTGACCGCATCGGGGAAAGGGCGAGGCTTTGTAGATCAAGAGCTTAGCAAACGAAAGCTTTCTGCGGATGATATTTTTCTCATGACCGTTGACGACTGCGGGTGCGTTAAGCTTATAAAAAAGGCGCAGTGAAAAGCGAATGCTTTTCACTGCGTCTTTCCGTTTTATTTGAAAGTTTTGCCGTCTTTTCCGAGCACATCAACACGCATGATAGAATGCCAATCGGCGCCGGGTGCTATGTTTTCTTTATATCCGATGCGATCCATGATCGCAGTAACTACATATTCGGGATTCAGATAATGCTCCGGATCCGCAGCCAATGTAACGTCAAGCTGCAATTCGCCGTTTTCGCTTTTCACATCAGCGTTTTTGATAAACGGAGAAATGTCGCAATCTGCCTCGCCGGACTTTGTTCGCTTCGTTACAACTATCGGAGATTTCATCATATCTTTTACGAGTTCTGCCGCATCGGACATGATTGCGTCCGCGTGCATCGTAATCAGATAACGTGAATGAGTGATATCCCTGAACTTCGTTTCCGGAATGTACACATCCTTTATTTCGATGTCCGGAACCGTTGCCAAGGTAAGCCGCCTTTTGATCTCTGCAAGATCGGGGTTTTGATCGTGCACTTTTATATCAAGAAGTTCAAGTTCGCTTTCCGTACCGACAGAAAGCGGCAGTGCAAACACAAGTTTAGGCTTTGGGTTGAATCCCTCAGTATAATAAACATTGATATTTGCTCTGACTACAAGCTTTGTCATAGTACGCATCAAATCAAGATGAGAAACAAACTGAAGCGCGCCTTTTTTGGAGAACACTATCCTCACGGGTGTAGGCTTTATCATCTCTTTTTCCTGCATAACGTGTCACCTCCGAATTTGTTTGCGCCGCAAGCCGAGCAAGCCTCTCGGCAATTGCGCGTCGTTTCGCTTTTCTTTGCAAGCTCATACTCGCGCGCCATAAACGCTTTTGTCACACCACAATCAATAACATCCCAAGGAAGTGTTTCCGCGATATCACGATCGCGATTTGCGTAAAACGCAGGGTCGATTCCCGCAATTTTGAAAGCCTCATGCCAACGTTCGTAGCTGAAATGCTCGTCCCACGCATCAAAACAAGCTCCGAGGCGATGCATTTCGAGCAATGCTGCGGAAAGTTTTCTGTCTCCGCGCGCAAGAACAGCCTCAATCTCGGAAACGTCCGAATCATGGAAGTCATAGCGAATACGTCTGTCTTTGATATTTTCCGCAATAAGTCGCTGACGGCGTATAAATTCTTCGCGTTCTATCTGGGGAAACCATTGGAACGGCGTAAACGGCTTGGGAATAAAGCACGCGGTTGAGATCGTGACCTTCGGGGAAAGTTTTTTATTGCGTTCGGGTGTATTGTAGTATTCCTGAATAACTCGCTCCGCAAGTTTGGCGATGCCGATAACGTCCTCATCGGTTTCCGTAGGCAAGCCGATCATAAAATACAGCTTTACCTGAGATTTTCCGGCAGCAAACGCTATATGAACCGCATTCAGAATGTCCTCCTCGCGGACATTTTTATTGATCGCGTCACGCAAGCGCTGAGTTCCCGCTTCCGGTGCAAACGTAAGTCCCGACGAACGAACACGGCTGATTTTTTCCATCAGTTCCGGAGTAAAGCTATCCGCTCGAAGCGACGGCAGCGACAGTGATATCTTATTTTCCGTAGTCCAATCTATAAGTTCATCGGTGAGTCTGTTCACGCAGGTATAATCGTCGATCGCCAACGATGTCAGCGAAATTTCGTCGTAACCCGTGTTTTCATACATTTCCTTTGCCTGACGGCAAAGAGTTTCAACACTTCTGTCGCGCACGGGACGGTATATCATACCTGCCTGACAAAATCTGCAACCTCTGATGCATCCGCGGAACACTTCAAGCATGATTCTGTCGTGCACGACTTCGGTGAACGGCATAACAGGTTTTGTCGAAAAATACGACTTATCAAAATCCTCAATCATACGTTTCACAACATGTGCAGGCACCTTTTCATCGGCTGGCACATATTTTGATACGGTTCCGTCATCGTTGTATTCGACATTGTAAAGTGAGGGAACGTAAAAACCGTCAAGTTCTGTTGCCGCCGCATAAAGGAAAGCTTTTTTTGTATACGTGCCATCCTCTTTCATACGTACGTAAAGACGCGCGAGTTCGGGAAGTGCTTCTTCCCCCTCTCCGATCGAAAAAATATCGAAAAAGTCCGCCATAGGCTCTGCGTTATAAGCGCAGGGGCCGCCACCGAGAATGACTGGAGCGTTTTCGTCACGTTCGGAAGCAAGCAACGGGATCTCGCTGAGTTCAAGCATTTTCAAGACCGTCGTATAGCACATCTCGTATTGAAGCGTAAACGCAACTATATCGAAATCCTTAACAGGATCACCGCTTTCGTGCGCCCAAAGCGGGATCTTGTACTCCTTCATTCGTTCCTGCATATCTGTCCACGGCGCGTAAACACGCTCGCACCACACGTCCTCACATTCATTCAAGGAACCGTAAAGGATTCGAACACCGAGATTTGACATTCCGATCTCGTATGTATCGGGAAAGCAGAATGCAAATCTGCATTTGATTTTATCTTTGTCCTTTATAACCTGGTTGCGTTCACCGCCCGTATAGCGTCCGGGTTTAGTTACGCTTTTCAAGACACTTGCATATTTTTTGTAATCCATTATAAAAGCCTTTCTTTTTGCATAAGCATTTATACTGACACGGGAGAAGGTACAAGAAGCCTTCTCCCGTTCTGATTGTTAATTAAATTATCATTTTAGACATAATGAGCATCGGAATGATCCAAACGAGAGAATACAGCGAAATGAAAATCGGCGAAAGCGTAAATGCACTGAACAAAAGTGCCAATGCCGCTACTCCGAGACTGACAAACAGAGAAATAACAACAAGCATTGTATTCACACTGCGTGCATGGAGCACCTTTTCGCAAAGAGAAACTGTCTGAATAACGGATTTGGGAGAATCCTTTGATACAAGACCGCTTCCGGTCTTTTCGCTGACCTTTGTTTTATCTTCGAGATTCTTACATCTGATTATGCGGATAGGATAATCCTCAAGCTTTATCTGAGCACCGAGGAATGTCTCCGTTATATTCGGGTCAAATGTTTTCAGACCTACGAACATTCCGCCTCGGTCAAGCTGCTTGAGAATAAACTCAAAATCTGAATCCACTACATACGAGATCAGCATTCGCGCAATGAACTTGCCGTCTTTGACCATATACATCACGCTGACAACAGGCTCAAAGGTATCATTTCTGTGAGATTCGAGAGGTGCGGGTATTCTTACTCCCGACGCCTCAAGCGCGTCTATTGTACCGAACGAGACAACAGAACCGTCAACTTCCGTGCTGAGCAATCCGGGAAGCGCATTGAGCAACTTTACATTTGAAGAATATCCGATATCCCGTGTCGCGATGTCGAAAACATCGGAAAGCGGACCGCCGACAGTGCAGAACGCACTTGCGGCATAGTAAAGCACTTCATCTATTCTGTTATTTCCGAAAACGTTGATCGCGCGGACATTCACGCCCGTTGACGGGAAAACATTCTTATCGTCAAATGATATGATTGCCGCATCGGCATATTCCTCAGCCGAGCTTTCGCCAACAATCGTACTTCCGTCCTCATAAGCCTTTTTGTTTGCCAAATAAAACGGATGCGAGAACATATAGAATACGGACGCGGGCATACAAACAAGCGCAGTAGATATCGCGGATTTCATTCCGCTGTACAGTGCGCCGTCCCCGTTATATCCGAACGCAAAAAACGCTGCGGCTATAACTATCGAAGCGGGGATTATAAAACCGATGAATTTTCTGCCGTTCGGGTAACGGTTAGTGCGAAGGAAGTAATCGTTAACGAAATCGGCACATTCGACTTTCAAAACACCGATATCATTTGCGTCATCGTCCTCCTCCATCATATCGGAAAATGCTTCATGCTCAAGATGAGACTCGGACATTGTAAGATTTTCAAGCGCATATTTCGTTTTTTTTGACGAAACGACGCCGAAACTGAGTATCTCGCGTTTGATATTGATATAATCTGCCGCATACAGCATTACAAAAATAACGGCTACAGGAAGATTGAATGTCATCGGGCCGGTACTTTCGTAAACATCCGCAAACGAAATAACAACACTGTAAACGGTATTGAGTATAAGCGCAAAAGCCGCTAAGGATTCGGGCGCGGGTTTAGCATCAAAGAAATCACGCACACCGTTACATATCGACTTATACGCGGGAGCAGCGATCAAAAGCGAGAGCTGAAGTCCCACCATGATAAAGACAACGGGATAAACAGTGGGGGCAAAGGCGCCGCCGAGCGTTATACCGAAAGTATCGTGGCACTCAAACAAAACCAAGACAAGAGTAAGAACAATCGAATAGATCAATTTCGCAAAGGAATGTTTTTTCGCCGATGCATAAATTTCTCTCATTTCGCGAGTTTGCGTTTTGCTTGTATATTCATATTCGAGACGCGCTCTTTCGCGATTGAGCGTCTCGACGCGCTCAATGTCACCCTGCTGTTTTTCAACGTAAGCGGCAACGTTCTGCTCACCCATCGACTCATGGAGTTCGTCCTCCATTCCGAGCGCAAGCATAATATTTACGTCAAAATCATCCACTTCGGACTGTTTGGGTTTATCGTCGTCCGAAACCGCATTAAACACGATCGTCCCCTCGCTATTCGGCGCAGGATCATCAATTTCGGGTTTGGACTCAGACTCCGGCACCGATTCCGGCTCAACTGTAGCAACGGGATCATTTCCGTAGAGTTCATCCTCCGGTTCTTCGAAATCGGAAAGAATGTCCACATCGGGATCAAAGCTTTTTGCTCCGGGTTCGATGAAATCGAACACGCTCGTAGTTTCTGCCGGATCCGTTATAACGGCGTCCTCGACGATTTCGTTTTCTTCAATCGTTTTTTCGTCTGTGTTCGAAACGACATCAAATTCAGCGGTTCCGAGATCAAGCATTGCCTCAAGCGGCAGCTGCTCTATCTCTGCGATCATATCTTCTTCCGCGGACTTGACTTCCTCGTTTTTCTTTTCCTCGACATTTTTCTTGTCGCTTCGCGATCTTACCGCCGTCATACGTTTTCTGCGCAACGGCTTAACGTATGTATCGACTGTATCCGCCGTTTCAGACACTCCGTATTCTTTCGCGTCTGTAATTTTTTCGGCGTCTACTGACTCTGAGCCTTCATTATTTGCCGGAGCGGAAGACTCATCAGCGGAATCCTCATCCATATACCTACGCAAAAGTTCGGTTATATCGAGTTCGCTTTCTTTAGTCGGCTTATTGCCGTTTTTTTCGATCATAGCTTTCTCCAAAAATTATTTATCGAAATTTCGCATTATTCGTGCAATTGCTTTGCTGCCTCAAACATAAGAACCGCGCCCGCACACGATACATTAAGCGAATTAACGTTTCCGTACATCGGGATAGAGACGATAAAATCGCTTGCTTCGCGGAGCACTCGACTGACTCCCTCACCCTCGCTTCCGAGAATGATCGCCGTCGCGGAATCGAACTTGGTTTTATAGTAAGGTTCTCCGTCCGCCTCGGCTGTATATATCCAAACGCCGCGTTCCTTCAATTCTTTAACGGCAGCCGCCAAATTCGGCACTTTAACGATCGTAAGGTGTTCGATTGCGCCTGCGGACGATTTTGAAACGGCGGGAGTAAGTCCTGCGCTGTGACGTTTGGGAATGATAAGGCCGTGTACGCCTGCACATTCGGCAGATCGAATGATAGCGCCGAGGTTTCCGGGATCGGTAACATCGTCCGCAATTATTATAAATGGTTTTTCACCTTTTTCCGCTGCAACCGCGAATATATCATCTATGGTACCGTAATCTTTTTCGGCAGCCATAGCGATTATTCCCTGATGATTCATACCGCCGGACATATAATCAAGCTTTCCGGCATCGACCTCGACAGTCGGTATCTTCAGCCTTCCGGCTTCGGCAATAAGGGCGGTTATGCTCCCCTCTTTATCACCTCTGCGGACAAATATTTTATCTATGCTTCGTCCGCTTTTCAAAAGTTCGCGAACCGCGTTGCGTCCGATAACAGCCCCCTCAACGGGTTCTTTCGGTGCAGTCTTTTTTTCACCGCCGAACGTTTTTCTTTCGTAATTTTTCTTATCTTTCACCATAGAAATCCATCAAAATCTACACTTCGGGTAATACATTCATAATATTATACCACATTTATTTCGTTTTGTATACATTTTTAGCGATTTTTTTGAGTGAAAGCACAAAAAACGAAGCCGTGTCAATGGCACAGCTTCGTTTTCCAAGAACAAATATTATTATGTAATATCAGTGTCTTTTTTTCGCCGCATAGCATTCGTTGCAGTATACGGGTCTGTCGCCGGAAGGCTCAAAATTAACCTTGCAAGCTTTACCGCACTCAGCGCAAACAGCGTCGTGCTTTGCTTTTCTTGCATCTTTGCAAGCTTTGCAATGCTTAGGCTCGTTCATAAGGCCTTTTTCGGCAAAAAATGCCTGTTCGCCGGCGGTGAATGTGAATTCCTTGCCGCAGGTTACGCAAACCAGGGTCTTGTCTTCGTACATTGGGATTCTCCTTGTAATATAAATGAAAAATGTGCCCTCGACGGATTCAGACCGTCATCCTTGCTTTTAACAATGCTCTAATTAAGCTATACGGGCTTGTATATATAATGGGGACCGAGTTCCCGTTACATCAAAAATCAACGAAAGATAAGTTTTTGAAGCTTACTTTTCATTCTGTAAAGTGCGTTTTCGACTGTTTTGGTATTCACACCAAGCGTATCGGCTATAACAGACGGCTTAAGTCCGTCTGCATAAAGGTCGTATACTTCATATTCAAGCGGTGACAAGACAGCCTTTATTCTGTAATTCAATTCCTGTTCGCTTTCCATTTTCAAAAGCGTTTCGGAGGGATCCGATCCATCCGACGCACCGTCAAGCGGAGTTAATGAATCATCATCAACAGGCAGAACCACGCCGCTGTGACGTCTTATAAGCGAAATCATTCTGTTTTTGATACAGATCTTCGCATAAAGACCGAAGCTGACTTCTTCCTTTGCGGGATCAAATCTCAGCGCCGACTGATAAAGCTTTATGATCGCTTCCTGACGAAATTCCTCCTCGTCAGTACGTGTTGCGCCCGAAACAAGCGACACCGCACCGATAACGGCAGAATCTATAAGCGGCGCATACTTGCGAAGAAGCGCGGCACATGCGTCATCATCGCCGGATTTAACCGCCGATATCAGCTCGTCAATGGAAAAATCATTATAATCTATCATATTTTTGCAATCAAAAAGATATTTCTTACTTGTGTATTATATCACATCTTAGCGATTTGTCAACATATTGTGAACATATTTTGAAATATTTTTTTAAAATATCAAATTCACATCGCCCGACAAAAGCGCAAGTGCGCCTCGATATATGACCTCAGGATGCTCGCGAAAGTTTTTACGAATCATTTCGGCGCGGGCAGGAGAATCCACTTTAACTGACACAGAGCAAACGGGGCGTTTTTTTTCGCGAATCGTGCAAGTAACGAGTAATCCTCCACCCTCGGATTCCGGGATTTCTTCTTTTTTAAAGTCGAGATCAGCGTCGCGTTCCTTAAACGACACAAGTCTGAGTGCGGTTTTAAGGCTTTTGGATCGAATTTCCGCAAAAATATCCTCGGAAAGCCCATCCGCCACGCTCACTCCGCGCGACGTGATTCGATAGGTGTCAAGCTCCCCTTCTTCACCTTTGATCTCCTCGATGAGTCCGTCATCGAGCAATTCCGCAAAGCAGGTAGCAAAGTCGATATATTCAACGTAGCCGTCATAAAGTGCAACATCGTTTATCATATTATAGTCAAGCGGTCTATCAAGATTTTTCATCAAAAAAAGGATAAACACCTTGACATAGTTTTTATCGCTGACAGGTGCTCTCATATTGAACCTCCGATGGTTCCCATAAATTTCAATAGGGTGAAGGAACGCAAGCGTTCCTTCACCCCTGAACGTGTTTAAGTTATTATTCGGCAGCAGCCTGAGTTGTATCAAACAAAGGCTTCCATGCCATATAGTCGGACATCTTTACTCTGTCGAAGATACTCGTTCCGTAGTAATCAAGCTTGAAGCCTTCAACGACCTTTGAATTGGTGATGTAAGCATTCTGGTTGAAAACGATCGGAATAACAGGCATATCGTCCATAAGAAGTGCCTCTGCTTCGCGGAGGATTTCCGCTCTCTTTGTCAGATCCGTTTCGGCATACGCACGTTCGATGATCTCGTTATAAGCTTCGCTGTTATATCCGGTGACATGACCTACGAAGGAATAGTCATTGCTGTCAGAAGAAAGGTTGATTCCGTTACCGGAGAACTCAAGCGCGAAAGGAGCGAGCGCCGAGAACGCTTCTTCGGAAAGTGCCTGATAGTCAACAGCAAGAACGTCCCAGTTAAGAGCTTCCGCTCTGGAAACATCGTAAAGCGAGTTGAACACGTCTGTATAGAGTGTAGAGTCTTCGCTGTTTACAGTTGCCTTTGATGCAACGGTTTTTACATTGAAGCCAAGCTGACCCCAAACGCCTGCGATATAGGAAGCGATAGCGCCGCTTACATCATCGTCTGCGTAATAGTTGATCTTAATATCGCCGCCGCTTACGCCTGCCTCTTTAAGGAGAGCCTTTGCAGCGTCGAGATTTGCCGTTGTTGCGATGAGAGCCTCGCCGGAATCTCTCCAGGACGTACCTGCCTTACCGTTTGTTACACCGTAAGGAATGAATCCCGTTGCAGCCTTTGCGAACACAACGATTTCGTTTGCAACATACTCACGGTCGATAACAAGAGAAAGTGCCTTACGTACTCTTGCGTCCTGGAACAGTTCATTATTAAGGTTAAAGTAATAACAATGTGTAGACATAAGATCCGCAGTCGTGATATTCTCGCTGTACTGCTCCTTATATGTCTTACGCTGATCAAGCGGAAGCTCGTTCAAATAGAAAAGATATGATCCGGAGAACTTGCTGAGCTGAGCGGAAAGATTCTGAGAATAATCCGTCTCGATTCTGTACGGGATAACGTACTTATCAGCGTATTCGTTCTTTTCCTTGTCAAGGAAATAATAGTTGGAACGTTCAAGTCTGAGTACGCCGCCGTATGTAACAGCCTTAACCGTGAACGGACCACTTGTTACCATTGTAGAAGGTTTCTTCGCCCAATCAGTAGACTTGGAAACGATATCCTCGCGGAGAGGCACAAGAGCCGGGCTTGCAAGATTACGGAGGAACTGCTCATAATCAATGGAGCGTTCAAACTCTATTTCAACAACGAGCGTTTCGGGCGCTGTGAGTCCGAGGTCGTCTATCGTCATATCTCCTGCCTTTACCGCGCGAGCATTCTTTATATCATAAAGAAGTGCGGCAGCTTCGGAGTCGAAGTCAACGTCAAGGATACGCTTCCACGCGTAAACAACGTCCTTAGCGGTTACGGCAGTACCGTCACTCCACTTGGTATCTTTAAGAGTGATCTGCATCTTATATTCGCCGTATCTGTTACCGTCGATGATCTCATAAGAATCAATAAGCGACATTTGGAGCTTACCGTCCTCGTCGATATCGGTAAGACCTATGTAAAGCAGACTGAGAATCTTAACATTAGAGTCGTTAAGATATGCGACAGCGGGGTCGAAATTATACATCTGCGTTCCCAGATACATAGGAATGATCGCACCCTTGTCGTATTCGCCGCTTTCGTCTTTCTCAAGCGTTGTGCAACCGCAAAGTGCTGTGAGAAGCATAACGGCACACAGGATAAGTGACAATGCTCGTTTCATAGTTTGGAAATTCCTCCTTTATGCGAATGGCATAAATTATAAATCGTTGGGGCACACGTCTTTTTTCCGTTCAAAGATATATTTTTATCAAAATTGAAAGAAAGGGACAGAATGCTTACTCTATTATATCACCAAACTCACACAGAATCAATCAAATATTTGAGATATTTTTTCAGTTTCGTTTGTGTGCACAACTGATAGTATTTTTTTTGTGCAAAGGCAACAACAAACCATCTCGTTTGTGAATTATGTGTGAACGTATAGTGTTACCATGTATATTATATCATCTTTTTTCCGAAAATAAAAGTCCGAATTGCTATTTTCAGTGGGAGATTTTTATGTTTTCATCAAATAAAAGATATTCACGCACGGATCTTGCCTGCGAATCAATGGAAAATATCTCCGACGTTTCCGGTACGGAATCAATTGTATACCAAAGCTTCGGTTTCGAAATATCGCTCACAAAAATCAAATCTGCCGAGGCATCGAAGCGTATCGGAAAACCGTGCGGAGCTTATTACACCGTTTTCACGGGCAAAACTCGTATGCTCTCCGACAATCAGCGCGCGTCGCTTGTCTCGCTTGTTGCGGAATTGATTCGCGAATGTATAAAAAACGTGACCAACAAAAACGATATGAGCAAGCTTTCGATGCTTGTTGCCGGCATCGGAAATCGTAATTTGACAGCAGACGCCGTAGGCCCGTTCAGCGTAGACGGATTAACTGTCACCCGCGCGCTGAAATATTCAAATCGAGAGTTGTTTTCACAGCTTAAATGTGCCGATGTATCAGCGATATCTCCTGGCGTGTCCGCCGAAACCGGGATAGAAGCCGCAGACATTGTTTTCCATGCTGCTCACACAGTAGACGCAGATGTTATAATAATAATAGATGCGCTTGCCGCCCGTTCCTGCTCTCGCTTGGCTTCAACGCTTCAAATTTCGGATACAGGAATCAATCCGGGATCCGGGATCGGCAACAGTCGAACTGCGATAAGCAAAGATACAATGCACATTCCCGTAGTAACGATAGGCGTTCCAACCGTTGTTGATTCTGCCACGCTCGTATATGAGGCAATTGACGAAAGTGGGGCTGACTTCGGATCTTGCGGCGAAAAACTGGACAGGATATTATCCACGGGAAAATCTTTTTTCGTATCACCGCAAGATGCCGACGTTACGGTACGCGACATTTCATCAATCATTTCACAGGCGATAGACCTGCTCTGCGGCACGCGCTGATGTTCTGAATCTTGCCTTTCCTTCATAGTATGTAAGCAAAGAAGTCTTACAAAAAGGGGATCAAAATGAACTCAACGATAACCGAATTGACAAGCCTCGAAAAAAAAGAAAACTCAACACCGCCTCAACAAAATTTGATTGAAATCGTTGATTACGCCGAAAAAACATCTACCGATTCAGAACATTCGGAAAAATCTCATTCAAGAAAAATACGTTTTTTTGCCGTCGCTGTCAACGTAACGATCGCGCTGCTCTTTATCGCATACAAAGCAGTTCCTTTAATTTCATACATGACCGTTTCATCGGCACAACGTATGTTTCTATGTGCAATCTTCGGTCAAACGGCAGATTTATCGTCAATTACGTCAGATGAAAGCGTCAAATCCGATTTTTTGTCACCGCTTTCAAACATTATGGGCAATTTTTCTCCACTCGACAGTTTTAACGACGAGGAACTTCAAAAAATTTTATACGCTTCCGCGGCACCGAGTTGCGGCGAAGGTGAACATCCCATCAAACCCGTCGATTTGTCCGTAAACGCAGAACACGGACTTCTCGCAAGCAATGAGACAAAATACGAAATCGACCTTGACTCATATCTTGACGTTGAACTTAATATCCCATCCGTCGAATCGCTTGCCGAGCGTTACGGAAGCGAGGCACCCGTTGTTTTGATCGTTCACACTCACGGAACAGAATCATACACCGAAGAAAACACCGAAACATATTCAGATAAAGACAATTGCCGAAGCACTGACACAAGCAAAAATGTCGTAGCGGTCGGCACGGTTATGGCAGAGTATTTAAGTTCCGTGGGCATTCCTACTTTGCACTGCACCGAAATGTTTGATGCAGACTCTTACATAGAAGCGTATGACAGATCTGCCGCCGCGATACGTGAATTCACCGCGATTTACCCGTCTATTCAATACGTTTTTGATGTTCACCGCGATTCCGTGATCAATTCTGAGCTTGTAAAACTACGCCCGGTTACCGTCATCGACGGCGAACTGACCGCGCAATATATGTGCGTTATAGGTACAGATGAACGCACCGGCACGCACAGCGGTTGGCAAACAAATTTGGCATTTGCCTGTCAACTTCAATCACGTCTTTTCGAAAAGAGCAATTCGCTTGTTCGCAAGATGTCTATTCGATCAGCCGCCTACAATCAACGTTGGGCACCGGGTTCACTTTTGCTCGAAATCGGTTCATGTGGCAACACGCTTGACGAAGCAAAAGCTTGCAGCAAGACAGTTGCCGAACAAATTGCATCTATTATACTTGAGCAATAAAAAAGCACGCACTTAAAGTGCGTGCTTTTGTTTTTATTCAGCTATTGATAATCAGTCAACGAGCTTGATAAGTGCCATTTCAGCAGCGTCTCCGCGTCTGGGTCCAAG
>CAZPJU010000014.1:0-22205 GCA_964586965.1 uncultured Lachnospiraceae bacterium
ATTGTTGCAACTTTATATGTTATTTCATCATTATCACGAAATTTAAGAGAGTTTGCTTTCCACTCGCCCATATATTCCGAAACAAATTGCTTATCCCCGCCATTATCTTTTTGGCTATCGTTATTACAAGCGGAAAATGAAAACAACATCACAACCGCCAATAACACAATCATTATTCTTTTCATAGTACAGTACCCCAATGTACATAAAATTACCAAATCAATTATACCGCAAAACAGCAAACAACGCAACTGACAAAAAAACAATTACGTTCTGAATTTGCAACTTTTTTTACTTTTACCAAAAACAGTGTGTGAATATAGCAAAGTCGAACAGATTCTTTTCGCACATATTTCACATATATTTCGTATCAAAAATTGACTTGTGTCGCGCATCGTGATATAATTACTGATAATATTATGCTGTTTTAGCTCTTTTTCACGGAGGAATTATGGACATTTCGGAACGTCAGCTTTTACTTTGTCTTTCCGCATACGCTCGCGGAGAAAAAGACTCCGCGCTCGCAGACGGTTTTTCCGTCGCTGACCTTGCCGAGCTCCATTCTCTTGCACATATCCATAAGTTGACCGCCGTTATATACGACAAAATGACAGGCATATCCGAATTGTTTTCCGGCACAAACGAGCTGTCAAACACATTCCGTCGCGAAGCCATACTCGAATCAAGAGCACAATGCACAAAAACAGACGTACTTTTGAAGCTTACAGACGCATTCGAGCGAGCTTCCGTCCGTTACGTTATCGTAAAGGGCGTAGTTTGCAGAGAGCTCTACTCCGTTCCGGATGCACGCAATTCCGCGGATGAGGACATTTTCATTTTACCCGATGATCTGAGTGTTGCCGAAGCTGTGCTCGGATCACTCGGATTCGTCAAAAACGGCTCGGACGATGGCGATGTCATTCATTGGTTTGAACATTCGTCAGCGCTTCACATTGAACTTCACGTCAAGCTGACTTCAAAGCTGTCCGACTCCCTCGAACCATATTTTTCAGAGCAGATCAAGCATAGAATTTGCTATCCGGTCGGTGCTTCTCATGTTTATACATTCGCTCCGACCGCCAATCTTGTGTTTATGGTCAGCCATGCTCAAAAGCACTTCATCGCAGGTGGCTTCGGTATCAGAACTCTTTGCGACACGGCACTTTTTGCCGTCAAATACGCCTCTTTAATAGACAAGGACGAGCTTTACGCAAAGCTCGCCTCCATCAATGCTGTCACTTTTTTTCATCAATTACTCGCAATCGCACGCGACTTTCTTTTAATAGACATGACAGTCTGGAATATCACGGAAGTAACTGCCGGAGAAGATCTGCTTGACGACATATTAAAGGCGGGAATCTACGGTCAGAGCACACGCGCACGTCGGCACAGTTCATCGCTCAGCGTCGTCGCCGCGGAGCACGGTGAAAGCGCCGCAAACCTTATACGCGTAATATTTCCGCCGGCGGAAACAATAAGCTTGAGATATCCGTTTGTCAAAAAATCACCGCTGCTTCTGCCCATCGGTTGGTTCAAGCGCATCGCAGACTATTCACGTGAACTCGCTCATTCCGAAAAAGGCGAAAATTCACCTAAAGTGACCGTTTTATTACACAAAAAACGGTCCGAACTTATGAAAAAATACGGAATCACAGTTAATTCGAAAACATCAAATCGACGCAAAACATCTCAGACTGAATAAAAGTAAAAAAAGGGGAGCATTAAAATGAACGAAAAAAAACAACGCGCCGTGTCTCCTGAACTGCTTCTTTCAGACTATTCCCTGCTTTTAAGCTCCACCGAAGAAGATATACATCTTCCCGTAATCATTTCCGGTAACAGTATGTCGCCGTTTTTGAAGCACAACCGTGACAAAGTCTTTCTTTCGCGCATAACATCTCCCCCAAAAAGAGGCGACATCCTTCTTTACCGTCGCGCACCAAATGAATATGTACTGCACCGCGTATACAAAATCAAAAACGGAATCATGACTATGGTCGGAGACGGTCAAAACTCCCTTGAACCGGGCATACCAATCGAATGTGCGGTCGCGATCGTCACATTTGCGGTTCGCAACGGCAAAAAGCTTTCATCAAGTTCACCGTGTTGGTTCTTTTACGAAAAAATATGGCTCGCACTTTTCCCGATTCGCCCGCTAATAACAAAAATTCACGCTTTTTTCAAGCATAAGATCAAAAAAAATGATTGATATTCACACACATATCCTCCCATGCGTTGACGATGGCGCAAGTGATATAGAGACATCGCTCGAAATGGCTGATATCGCATTCAAAAACGGTGTCACCGCAATCGTCGCAACATCTCACAGCAATGCTTTTTTTCACAACGGTCGGTTTCGAACAGACATTTACCGAAACGCACTGCACACACTTCGCAGAGAGCTTGAACGCATCGGTAACCCGATCAAAATTTATTCGGGCATGGAGGTCTTTGCGGATTTCGACACCGCACGCTTTCTTAATGAAAAACAGCTTTTCACGATTAACGGCTCGCGTTATTTGCTTGTTGAATTTTCATTCAGAGGAAGCAAAACAGAAGTGACTCGCATCCTTTCAGACATACTCGAAATGGGGTTCACACCCGTTATCGCTCACCCGGAACGCTATATTTTTGCTCAAAATTCGCCGCGTATACTCAATATTTGGCACGAAATGGGCTGTATATTTCAAATAAACAAAGGAAGTCTTTTCGGTTGTTTCGGCAGGGATTCCGAAAGCTTGGCGTTTGAACTGCTTTCACGCGGATTCGCTCACGCTGTCGCAAGCGATGCACATTCGAGCATATCACGCACAACAAATCTGAAAGATGCATACGAATTTGTGTCCGATGAATTCGGATCGGACGCCGCATACGCGCTTTTTTACGATAATCCGAGGCTGATCATTTCCGGAGAACGCATCAACAGAACAAGACCGCGACAATTTAATTGATCAAAACGATATCATTTCCGATTTCAATCTGACAAAAAACGGCACGACATAAAAGTCGTGCCGTTTTTGTCATTTAACATATAAAACTCGGTTTGGCAATGTCTGTATGTCAAAGTATCCGCATCTCTTTCAGCTGTGATACAAACTCGGCAACATCTGCCGCCGCCGTTTCTTCATCAACCTCATACTCCGTCAAAACAGCAGCCACTATGTCCGACTCATTTTCTGATACGGGAATAATGTCCCAGATAAAAGCTCCGAGTTCCGACAGAAAGAAAAGTCCCTTTTCTTTATTTATATCAGCTCCGATCGGCACAAGAAAAAACTCTCCTCCGATCTCTCGCTTCATAAATTCCTTACGAAATTTCATCTCTCCTCCAATTCAGATAATCAGTCGCAAGTGATCATAACAACAGCACAGCCCTTGGACGTATAATGAGCCGCAACGGCAGATTTAGTTCCCCCCGCTTTAAGTCCGTCAAGCTTTGTGCGGAACGTAATACCGCCGTAAAAGATATCCGCCGAACTGTATTTATAATAAACGTAGATATCGCCGGATATGTCCGTGTCAGAAACGTTTTTTACATTTATAAAGCCGTCGCCACCAGTGATCTCAAGCCTTTCATCGGACGATTTCATCAGCTCGTCGAAAAATATCACATTGTTTGCACTGCACGAAACGGGATTTTCCTCCGTCGGAGCACGTCTGCTCTGCTCCAAAAGCACCGCTTTTTCGCCGGACGGGATGTTCGTCGCGCGAAACTTCGCCGTGTACCCATCATACTCTATCTCGATATCGGCAAGCTGAAGATCCTTTTCCGATGTATTTTCGATTACGATCATCATTACGTTGGTAACCGCGTCGTCAGTTCCGTCCTCCATAAAAATACCGGTATACTTATACATATTTCGGATATACAGCCCGTCACCGAGAGACATTTCCGTAAAATCGGTCTTTTCTATGCTTATATCGGGCGCCGAATCGGAACTGTCGCCGGCGCTGACGGAACTGCTGTCCGATAATGCATCTCTGTCACCGTTTTCAAGTCCCCTCGACAGAATCGCAATAAGCGCGATTGAAGCAACAAATATAGCAAGAACAGCGATCATTGCGGTCATGCTGTTATCTTTTCTCGATTTTAGCGTTTTATTTTTCATTTTTATTCTTTCCCGTATCGACGGTTCGAGTAACCGTATCTACCGTAGCTGTAATAGCCGTAATAGCCGTAGCCGTCATGTCGCTTTGAGCCGTTAATAACGCATCCGACGATATCGAGCTTATTATCGCTTAGGACAGAAGCACCTTCAACGATTCGTCCTTTCGAAGCATAATCGTTGCGAACGACCATAACGGCGCATTCCGCCGTGCCGGCAATATCGGAAGCGTCGCACAAGACGCCGCAAGGCGGCGTGTCAAGTATGATCAAATCGAAAACGCCCTTGCACGATTCTGTCAGCACACGGAAATCGGACTTGGCAAAAAGCTCGACGGTATTTTCGTCAGAAGCTGATCCGGCACCGATAACAAACAAATTCTTAGTTCCCGAATTTTTAATAACCGCTTGCATGGGAAGCTTTTTTTCGAGATATTCCGCAAGTCCGGGAACACCTTTCAATTCCATTATCTCTGTGGCAGACGGATTACGCAGATCGCAATCGACGATCAAAATTCGCTTTCCCTTCTGCGCCATTGACATAGCAAGATTGACTGCAAAAGTGGTTTTCCCCTCTCCAGGCAATGCACTCGACACCAAAAGTACCTTTTTGTTTCTTGTCTCAAGCTCACGCTCAAGACGTACACGCGCAATGTTCAACGCCTCGGCAAACCCCTGATTATGATCGACATCCGTTATGAGCGGTCGCTTGTTTTTGCCTACTTTTTTCACGGCAGGAACACTTCCGAGACAAGGCACATTAAGCAAACGCTTGAGTGAATCTTCATCGGTAACGGTATTTTGCAAAATTGCGATCAGCAGCGACACGGCTGCGACTATCACAAATCCGCCCCCTCCGCCGACAACTACCGCACGCACATAATTAACGGAATTTATCGGGTATGTCGGAACAGTCGCCTCTTTTATAAGTATCATTTGAGTAGGGCCAATAACATATTCCGCAACGTCCGGATAGCAGTCGATCACCGTTTCGAGCACCTTATATATATATTCGGGATCGGAACCGCTTACTTTCAACGTAAAGACATTTGTCCCCTTTGTTACCGATGCCGAAACATACGGAAGCGAATCAACTCCGAGCTGTTCCTTTACGGCGGATTTCAGCGCATTGCTTGAAAGAATATACGGAAAGGTCTTTTCCATTTGTTCCGCAGTCTGAGAATTATAACCGGAAACGCTTGAATAAAGCGGATTTATCAGCTTTACCGTGAACGAGGTAGACACCTCATAAACGGGAGAATATGAAAATTGAGAATACAAAACAACGGAAATAGCCCCAAAAATCACCGCGGCAACGGCAACGAATTTCAAACGAAAAAATGTCCGTACTGCGGAAATCATATACGATACAATATCAATTTTATTGTCGTTATTTTCCATAAAGCACCTCAATCGCCCTTAACGGAATTGCCGCATCCGTCAGAATAGCGTTTATAATTTCCGTATCCACCGTAGCCGTAAGAATCATTTTTCCCCTTAAAATACAACGACGATGTAAAAACATTATTGACAACGCATCCGATAAGTTCCGCTTTTCCGGAATGCAACACTGAAACAGCCTTTCCGATAACGTCCGCTTTAATATTATTCTGTCGGACAACAAGCATCGACGCATCAACATGATCCATAACGATCTCGGAGTCCATCGCCGCCGACATAGGCGGCATATCAATGATAATATACTTGAAATATTTTTTTGCTTCCGAGATCATTTTTTCTACGGAATCATGCGTAACAAGCTCGCCTGCGTGCTTTGACGCATTTCGCGAAAAAAGCGCATAAAGTCCCGTTATCGGCTCTTTTTTGACCGCATTTACGAAATTTGCTTTTCCCGCTAACACAGCCGAGGTATCGGCTGCTCCGACGTTCATTTCAAGCAGTTTATGGCAAGCCGGCTTTCGCAGATCCATGTCGATGAGCAAAACTCGACCGTGCTTTTTTGCAAGAGAGAGAGCAAGATTGACTGCAATTGTCGATTTCCCCTCATTTTCCGTAACGCTTGTAACCATTACAACTCTTTTTTCACGACCGAGCTCCTGCTCAACCTTACGGCGAAGCTTTCTTACCGCTTCGGTAAAAGTGAAACTTACCGTGGGATTTGTCACAAGCAGTCCCGATTTGATTTTTTTGCCGAAACGCAACTTTGACGCCGGCTTTTTTTCATGACATATCTCACCGAGACAGTAGCAATCGAGTTTTCTTTCCGCTTCCTTTTTGCTTCTGACGGTATCGCTCAAAAAAGAATGCACCGCAACGACTATCAAAGATACCGCAAATGCCGCAAGCGCCGCTTTCAGTGCTTTACGAGGGGCATTTACAGAGTTTGTCGGTGCTTTGGGCACCTCTGCAAGTTCAAGCACCTCGACTACAACATCTCCTACGACATCCTCGGTAACGATGCCGTGATTTTCGATCAGAGCTTTAATTACAAGAAACGAGATTCGCGGATCATCGTCCGTCACGCTGACGGTAAGCAGATTTGTTTCGTCTATTCTCGAAGCTGATATTCTTCCGTCAAATGATTGAAGTCCAACTTCCTCAAGAACCTTGTTTTGCATAATCGAACTGTTGAGTAACGCCTCAAAAACCATCGCTATATTTGATGTGGCATACAGGTTAGAATATACCGTTGCGCTGCTGTCGCGTGTAGTTATAACAAGAGTGGTGCTTGTCCTGTACTCCGGCACATACGACGCTTCGGTGTAAATATACGCTCCGACAAAAACAAGCACGGAAACCGCCAAAACAGCAGCTATACTACGCCAAAGGTCGAGCAAAACCGTAAAAGGATTAAAGCTCAAGCTTACGTCGGTTCGTCCGGAATTGAATTCTTCGGACTTATCCATTACCGTTTCCTCCTTCCACGACAACGATCAGCTTTGTATAACCGATATATGTTCTGTCGTCGTTCTTTTTCACTGCCGTATACGAAACGGTATATACCCCCGTTTTTTCCGTATCGACATTACCGTCAATTATCAGTTCAACAGAGTCCGAAACTCCCTCAGACAACGATATCTTCTCGTAAACGGTATTGAATGACTCAAGATACGAATACGCGTCAAATTCGGCGCCTACAGGCATATATACTATCCATTCCGACAGGTCAATTGATGCGTTGTACGTATCGTCCGGGTAAACTTCAACCGGCAAAACAAGCTGCACCGAATCTCCGACAGAGTTTGTTACGCGGAACTGAACTTCATGAGTACCTTCCGCCGAGACATTTGCGCCCTCCGAAAGCATCGTTGCTTTTATCTTGCGCGTCACATCACCGTCAAAAACATCATAAGCACTGACACAATCGAAAACATCGAAAACCGAACCGTATTCAAAAACAAGCGGTGCATTAAGCTTTATAACGGGACTTTGATAATCACTGTATATAACCGTACGTTCCGCGGAAGCAACATTTCCCGCGCTGTCAAAAGCCGCATAGCGAACGGTAAGCGAACCATCCTCCGACACACCGTAAACGCTTTCGACAATAAGCGAAGCTGTTACATCTCCGTCTTTATCGTCCTCGGCGGTAACTCCCGTCAAAAGCACTTTTTCGTCGTCATTTACGGAAAGCGTCAACCTCTCATCGGAAATTTTAATTATCGGAGGTACGGAATCCGTACTTGCCGAGTCATAAAGCATATATGAAACGAGCACGGCAATCGCCAAAATAATGAGCGTCAACGATATCGAAAAATACTTTCGTTTCACGTTTTTTCTTCCTTTCCACACCGATTTTACAAAACGGATCGGTTTGATCCGAAAAAATCAATTATCAACAATAATATTATATCATAGAATTATAACATACTATTTTTTTTGCGTCAATAAATTCCGCTTCAATTTATTTTTTGAAAGAAAAACACCGTAATACCGATCGCCTTCGCAAATCTTTCGAACAAAATGCAAGTCTCCGTTTTATATTTGCAATCTCATCGAAATGATATAAAACGCTTTTTTTAGCGTGTTTTTGCTTCATTATTTTAACATATCTCCTTATAATGTTGACAAAATAAAGTTTTTTTGATACAATAAAATGGAGTATGTATAAATACTGAAAAACAAAATAATTCTTTTGCAATTTTAAGGAGCAGTTATGGAATTTCAGGTCAATGACATTGCCGGCGAGGAAAAGATATTCTCCGTTCCGGAGCTTCTGCATTTTATTTTCAAAAAATCTCACATAATGATTGCGGTCGCTCTGTTGTTTGCAATCGGAGGATACCTGTTTTCGATTCTGACCTATTCTCCCACATACACGGCGGTCACAAGCATTTACGTTGTTACCTCCGTCCCCGTTGACCCCACAGACTCCCAAAGCGCAACATTCGCCATAAACGACTGTAAAGCGCTCATAACTTCACGAAACATTATTTCCGCGGTAATAGACGAGCTTGATCTTGACACAAGCATTTCCGCTCTCACAAAATGCGTCTCGGTTTCGTCATCATCAAATTCGCGAGTTTTCCAAATCAATGTAAAATATCACGACGATGAGCTTGCCGTTTCGATCGCAAACAAAATACGCGAAATCGCGTCAAAACAGATCAAATCCGTTGTTGTGTCCGTAGAGGATGTTCGCACCGTTTATGAAGCAGACAATGCAGACGAGGAACAATCCGATTCATACGGAATTGTTTCCGTTGTTGTTTGCGCCCTTGTCGGAGCGATTCTTACCGCAGGCGTACTTATACTTATTTGTTTCTTCGATAACTCCATACGCACCGAAAAGGATGTAAAAAACGCACTTAACACTCGTGTTCTTTGCGTAATCCCCGATTCGGATGCATTCGGAATAAAGTCCCGTGCGGACAAAAACTGAAAAGAGGTTGATCCATGAATAAAATCAACATTACTCAGTGCAAACAAAATGATTTTATCGCAAACGAGGCTGTAAACACGTTGCGTGCAAACTTTCTTTCGCTCGGCGTCACCGCCGTTGCGTTCACGAGTTTCGGCAGACATTCGGGCACAACCTCGGTATCGTTTCATCTTGCCGCAGCGCTTGCCGCAGCAAAAAGACGAACACTTTTCATCGAAGCCGATATGCGTGAAGGTTCTCTTGCCTCCGATTTCGGCATCGCGGATGAAAAAACGATCGGACTTTCCGAATATCTGTGCGGAAAATCAGACTTCAACAGCATCGTAAACGAAACCGATTCCGATAGTCTTTCCGTAATATTTGCGGGAGAATCCGTATCAAGTCCGTCCGAACTTTTGACATTTGACACATACGAAAAGCTCATATCACGCGCGCGCGAAAGCTTTGAGTACATTATTGTGGATACGCCTCCGATCGGTCAGGTATCGGACTGCGTCGTAGCCTGCCGAGCACTCGACGGCGCGATCCTCGTAATCAACGCCAAAAACAACAGCTTCAAACTCGAAAAGCACGCAAAAACTCAGATAGAGGCTGTCGGTTCCAAACTTCTCGGAGCTGTGCTCAACCGCGCAGACTACAAGGACAAAAGCGAATATTACGGAAAAGCATACAGCAGAAAATACGGCTATAAGCAATGCTGACAGTTCCGCACATCTGCATAAAAATATTTTTTCAGAGGAAAAGCAAGTGAATACCGCAAAAGACAACCCCAATTTCAAACGCAGATGGTGGCTTTTGGCGTCATATGACCTTGTGCCGCTCATTGCCATCTACGCAGTAACGTATATCGCCATTTGGGTATCCGGCGAAAAACTCAGCATAATCAACTCAATTTCAGAGCTTATTTTAGGCGTTGCCGCCGTGTACATTTATCGCATATCTATCGGTGTTTACCGTCAAATATGGCGTTTCAGCAGTCCCCTTGCCTACATCAAGTTGATCGAGGCAGACGCACTTGCGTGCTTAACTTACGTGCTGATCGGTCATTTCGTTTCGTTTGCCGATTTCCACTTTACAGTACGCCTTTGCATAATATGCGTCAATTTCATAGCAAGTCTCTCCATGAGACTTGTATATCAATTTATATACCAATACCCCGGTTCGTCATCTTCGATCGTAATAATGTTGCGAAGCTTTCTTCGACGTTTTGCGGGTCTTAACATAGATCCGAAAAAAATCATCAATCAAAAGCATCGCATCAAGATAGCAATCGTTGGCGCCGGACGTGTCGGTATGATGTTGGCGGATGAACTGCTCACAAATACAAAAGCTCCCTACATCCCCGTTTGCTTCATTGACATCGACAGAAGCAAGGCGGGCAGACAGTTCGCTCAGATACCCGTTATTGATGAGTCGGAGTTTGATTCACATTCCGTAACAGCATATTCAATACAGGAATTTGTTTTCGCTCTCCCCAAAATGATGGGCAACGAACGTCAGGAGCTTTACGAACGCTATAAAAAGTTCGGTTTGAAGATGAAAACCTACGACTACCCCACAACGCAAGCCGTTGACGGCGGTAAACGTCACATGAGAGAATTCGACATCGAAGATCTTTTGTTCCGCGAAGAAAGAAGCTTCATAAACGAAAAGACTTTCGACTATTACAGCGGCAAAAAAGTGCTCATTTCCGGCGGAGGCGGTTCTATCGGCGGAGAACTTTGCCGTCAGATTGCGAAAATGAATCCGCAAAGGCTTATTATTCTCGATATTTACGAAAACGGCGCATACGATATTCAGCAGGAGCTTCGCCTTGCGTACGGCACGGATCTTAATCTGAACGTTGAGATTGCATCCGTGTGCGACGAAAAACAGCTTGATATCATCTTTGAAAAGTACCGTCCCGACATCGTTATTCACGCTGCCGCCCACAAGCACGTTCCGCTTATGGAGCACAACTGCTGTGAGGCTGTTCGCAACAACGTTTTCGGAACTCTCAACATCGTTAATGTATCCGAAAAATACGCCGTCGATAAGTTTATCATGGTGTCAACGGATAAGGCTGTTAATCCCACAAACGTAATGGGCGCTACAAAGCGTATGTGCGAAATGATCGTTCGCAGTCGCAACAGTAAAACAAGCTTCAGTGCAACACGTTTCGGAAACGTTCTCGGTTCAAACGGAAGCGTTATCCCGCTTTTCAAACGTCAAATTGCCAACGGCGGCCCCGTAACGATAACAGACGAACGCATAATCCGATATTTTATGACGATACCGGAAGCATCTCAACTTGTACTTCAATCGGGCGCAATGGCGAAAAACGGTGAACTTTATGTTCTTGACATGGGCAAACCGATCAAGATCATTGATCTTGCCGAAAATATGATCAAGCTTTCCGGCTTTGAACCGTATACCGATATTGATATTGTCGAAACAGGTCTGCGTGACGGTGAAAAGCTTTACGAAGAACTGCTCGTTGATTCCGATAAGCTCAACAAGACGGAAAACAAACTCATATTTATCGAACGTGAGCTTCCTCCGAAAAAATCCGAAATCGAAGAAAAGCTCGATATTCTCAAAAAAGCACTTGAAAGCGAATGCGATGACACGGTAAAAGCTGCGCTTCATCAAGTCGTTCCGACATATCGCACTCCCGAAGAGGTCAACGCAACCGCAGTTGCCTCACGTGAGATGCAGACAGTATAACAAACATTCAAGGTAAGAATCATGATCCCTTTTGAAAAAAAAGTTTATTTATCTTCACCTACAATGCACGGTGACGAGCTCAAGTACATGAAAGAAGCTTACGACACCAACTGGATGTCAACATTGGGCGAAAATATCAACGAAGTTGAACGTATCGCCGCTGACAATGTCGGTATGAAGTATGCTGTGGCGCTTTCGTCATGTACCGCAGCTCTGCATCTTTGTGTAAAGGCAGCAGGAGAACAGCTTTACGGCAAATCCGATATCGGTCACGGCGCGCTTGAGGGAAAACACGTTTTTTGTTCCGACGTTACTTTCAGCGCGACTTTGAATCCCGTTGTTTACGAGGGCGGCACTCCAATCTTTATCGACACCAAAGCCGATACATGGGATATGGATCCAGAGGCACTCGAAAAAGCGTTTGAAATGTATCCTGAGGTAAAGCTTGTCGTTTGTGCCGAGCTTTACGGCTTCCCCGGAAGGATAGATATTATCAAAGAAATCTGCGAGCGCCACGGCGCGCTCCTCATAGAGGATGCCGCAGAAGCACTCGGCGCAACTCTGTACGGCAAAATGTGCGGATCGTTCGGAGATTTTGCCGCAGTCAGTTACAACGGCAACAAGATAATTACCGGTTCTTCCGGTGGTTGTCTGCTTACAAATGAACTTTATGTGGCTAATAAAGCGCGTAAATGGTCTACTCAGGCAAGAGAAAACGCACCTTGGTATCAGCACGAGGAGGTTGGCTATAACTATCGCATGAGCAATGTTATCGCCGGCGTCATAAGAGGTCAGTATCCTTATCTTCAGGAACATATAGCTCAGAAAAAAGCAATATATGAAAGATATCGCAATGCTTTTTCCGCACTTCCCGTTCAGATGAACCCGATTGTCGAAGGTTCCGAGCCGAATTATTGGCTCTCTGCATTTACGATCGACCGCAACTATATGTGCAGTCAGGTCAGAAGCGACTCGAAAGCACTGTTCATTAAGGAAAAAGGAAAGAGTTGCCCTACCGAAATTTTGAACAAGCTCGAAAAATACAATGCCGAAGGCAGACCTGTTTGGAAGCCTATGCATATGCAACCTATGTACCGCATGAATGAATTTGTCACCGTTTCGGGTTCCGGCAGAGCCAAAACAAACGCTTACATAGCAAGCGAAACAACCGACGTCGGTATGGATCTGTTTAATCGCGGACTTTGTTTGCCGAGCGACAATAAAATGACCGTCGATGAGCAGGACAAGATCATAGAGATCGTAAAAAGCTGCTTCGAGTAATTTAATTTCGGATGTTATTATGTACACAAGATTTTTCAAAAGATTTTTCGATCTGACCCTGTCGTTCACTGCACTGCTTGTTCTCTCTCCGATACTTTTGATTTTGATCATCACAGGCGCGATTGCGATGAGAGGCAACCCGTTTTTCATGCAGCCGCGACCGGGAAAAAAATCCGTCGACGGCAAGGAAAAAATATTTAATCTTATCAAATTCCGCACAATGTCGAATGCCCGCGGCTCGGACGGTGAACTTCTGCCCGATGATCGCCGTCTCGGTAAGTACGGCAAATGGCTTCGCTCCACATCTCTTGACGAACTTCCGGAGCTTATCAATATCTTAACGGGAGATATGTCAATCGTCGGACCGCGTCCTCAACTTGTGCGCGATATGCTTTTCATGACGGAAGATCAGCGCAAACGTCACGATGTTCGTCCAGGCTTGACGGGTCTTGCTCAGGTCAACGGCAGAAACAACATCTCTTGGCATCAAAAATTCGAATATGATCTTACCTACATAGAAAACGGCATTACCTTTGCCGGTGATGCAAAAATTATTTTGCAAACAATCGGTAAAGTCGCAAAAAGAAGCGATACTGTTCGCGAAGGCACAGTATCGGATATGGATCTCGGAGATTGGCTTTTGTCCGAGGGAATGATAGATAAAGAAACCTACGACAAAAAGCAAGCGGAAGCAAAAAAGCTACTGCAAATATAATTTTTCGAAAGTACGAATCAATATGAAAAAGACATTATGGCAGAAGATAAAGGCGTTTTTTCGAAAATGGATGAGCGCCAAAATCATTCCGCACATGGTTTTGAACGGTTGGCGAATCTTCTTTTACCGTATGTGCGGTTATAATATCGGAAAGAACGTTTTCATCGGAATGAGATGTTATCTTGACGATCTCGAACCGAAAATGTTCACCGTTGAGGATGACTGCACCATTTCATACGGAGTTTTCTTCGCCTGCCACGGACGAAATCAACAGCATACGCCGATAACGATAAAAAAAGGCGCTTACATCGGTATGCGCGCAAATGTAATTTCGGGCAAAAACGGCGTTACCATAGGTGAAAATGCCGTAATCGGCGCTTGTACATTAGTCAACAAAGACATTCCCGATGGTGCCACGGCGGTCGGCGTGCCTTGCAGAATTTTGGACAAAAAATGCGTATCACATTATGAATGAACTTGTATCAATAATTATGCCGTCCTATAACACCGGACAATTCATTTCGGAAACGATAGATTCCGTTCTTGCACAGACCTACGAAAATTGGGAGCTTATAATCGTTGACGATTGCTCAACGGACAACACCGATGAGGTCGTACTTAAATATCTGACAGATCACCGCATCAAATATCTAAAAAATGAAAAAAACAGCGGTGCTGCCATCTCACGTAACAGGGCGCTTCGCGAAGCTGCGGGAAAATGGATCGCTTTTCTTGACAGTGATGACCTTTGGTCTCACGATAAGCTTGAAAAGCAACTCGCGTTCATGAAAGCTCGCGGCTCTTGTTTCTCTTATACAAATTACATTGAAATAGACGAAAGCTCAGCTCCGAACGGCAAAAGCGTAACGGGTCCGCGAAAAATAACAAAGTTCGGGATGTTTTGCTATTGCTGGCCGGGCTGTCTTACTGTAATGTACGACTCCGAAGCTGTCGGTCTTGTGCAGATCAAGGATATAAAAAAGAATAATGACTACGCGATGTGGCTCAAGGTTTGTCAAAGCGCAAACTGCTTTCTGCTTGACGAGCCGCTTGCAAAATACAGAAAAAGAAATGGCTCTATCAGCAATCACGGATATCTTACGCTAATCAAATGGCATTACAAACTGTTCCGTGAGGCAATCGGAAAGAATCCCGTTTCTGCATTTTTTTTGACGGCTGGAAATTTGTTTTTCGGCGTGATAAAAAAGATCAAATATGTAAAGGGGTGAGTCCGTGAAGGCTCGTGTCAGTGTGCTCGGTCACTTCGGAGACGGCTTATGTCTTCTTAACGGTCAAACCGTTAAGACAAAAATCATAACAGACGAGCTTCAAAATCAGCTCGGCGTCAATCAAGTGTATAAAATCGACACTCACGGCGGCAAAAAGACGCTCTTGAAAGCTCCGTTTCAAGTTATTTCCGCTTTAAAAAACAGTGCCAATGTGCTTATTTTTCCCGCTCATAACGGTTTACGAGTATATGCTCCGTTGATATCATTTTTGAACATATTTTTCAAAAGAAAGCTTCACTATGTTGTTATCGGCGGTTGGCTTCCTGATTTTCTGAAAAACAGAAACCGGCTTGCAAAGTGTTTGAAGCGTTTCGACGGTATTTACGTGGAAACGGGCACTATGAAGTCAGCGCTTGAGCTCCGAGAATTTGAAAACGTATTCGTTTTGCCGAACTGCAAAAAGTTGACTTCCCTTTCCGAGGATGAACTCGTATATCCGTCAGGCGCACCGTACAAGCTTTGTACCTTTTCTCGTGTAATGCGCGAAAAGGGTATCGAGGACGCCGTTGATGCGGTTAAAACGGTCAACTCGGATCTCGGTTACACCGCATTTGAACTTAACATTTTCGGTCAAATAGACAAAAATCAAACGGAATGGTTTGATTCCCTTCAAAAAAACTTCCCGAATTTTATAAATTACGGCGGTGAAATCCCCTTTGATCAAAGCGTCGAAATTTTGAAGGATCACTTTGCTCTGCTCTTTCCGACGTTTTATGAGGGTGAAGGCTTCGCCGGTACATTGATAGACGCATATTCAGCCGGAGTGCCCGTTATAGCAACAGATTGGAAATACAACCCGGAGCTTGTCAATGATGAGGTAGGATGCCTTTATCCTACTCGAAGCCGCGAAAATTTAATCGGCATATTAAAGGAGCTTGCAACCTCGCCCAATGACTGGCTTTCAAAAAAAGCTATGTGCTTAAAAACAGCGCGACACTACGCCCCGGACGAAGCGATCACCGAATTGCTTCGAAATTTAGAATAATTTTACGGTGAACAATATGAAACGAATGCTTTGTCTTATAAGCGGTATGAATGCGGGAGGAGCGGAAACGTTTTTAATGAAGCTGTATCGCTTCCTCGATAAAGACAAATATCAAATGGATTTTTGCGTCAACATTCGTGAACGCGGTGTATACGACGACGAAATAGAAAGTCTCGGAGGCAGAATCTATCATATTCCGAGCAAATCGGAAAGCGTCGCTGAGTTTAAGAAACAACTCACCAAGCTCATACGCGACAATGATTATCAATATGTAATGCGTGTTACATCTTCCGCGATGGGATTTATGGATCTGCATATCGCAAAAAAAGCCGGCGCACGTGTATGCATAGCGCGCTCGTCAAATTCAAGCGACGGCGGAAGTGTTAAATCTGCAATTGTACATAAGCTCGGCAGACTTTTATACGGACGCTGTGTTGACGTAAAAATCGCACCGTCCGATCTTGCCGCCGAATATACTTTCGGCAAAAAAGCGTATCGCAACGGAAATGTCGATATTTTACACAACGCTCTCGATATGTCGATCTACAATTTCAACGCAAACGCGCGCATTAAAATCCGAAATGAGTTTGGAATTTCCGACAAAACCACTCTTATCGGTCACGTCGGACGATTCAATCAGCAGAAAAATCATGCATTTTTACTTAATGTTTTTGCGGAATATTCACGCCGTCATCCCGATAGCGTGTTAATGCTCGTAGGCAAAGGCGAACTTGAAGAAAGCATACGTAGGAAAGCCGACGAATTGAACATAACGGACAAAATCATTTTCACGGGTGTCCGTTCCGACATCCCTGCTCTGCTGTCGGCAATGGATGCATTCGTATTTCCGTCATTTTACGAGGGAATGCCGAACACCGTCATAGAAGCACAGGCTACGGGACTTAACTGCGTCATCGCAGACACGATCACTCGCGAAGCAAACATAACGGGGCTTGTCCGCTACCTGCCGCTCGGAAATGTCGAGCAATGGGTAGTTGCTGTTGAAAATGCCACGGTCGGGCATGAACGAAAGACGCCGACCGAGGAATTTTTGAAGCACAAATACGATATCGGCTCAGTTGTCACTCAGTTTACAGACATAACATTTGAGCGAAAATAAACAGCCTCTTACGTATACAATTTGAAACTTTACGGAGGTGACGGTAATTGGTATATTATTTATACATATTTCTGATCACTGTTCAATGGATCGCAGCTAACTGCGTTTATATAAAATCAAGCAAAATAAAATCGGGCGGTATCGAGGAAAACCGAAAGATCAACAACAAGCTTTTTCTCATCGTTTCTTGCGTCGAACTCATCATACTTGCCGGAATAAGAGGCTACAACGTCGGCGCCGACACATTTACATATCTGTCCGCGCTTGATCATTACGCTTCCCTTCCCAAAGGAGAGATACTTTCCGCAAAGCTTGTCTATCCTTACGATTTCGAGATTGCGTACTTTATGCTCACAAAGATATGCGCGTTACTCGGATTTTCAAAAACAGCATTTTTGTTTTTGATTGCGATCATAACCTATGTACCGATCTTTATTGCAATTCACAAACTGTCGGTTGACCCGTATCTGAGTATTCTCACATATTTCGCCTTTGGTCTGTTTGCTTACAGCCTGGGCATTTTCCGACAGATGATTGCAATTTCCATCATCATTTGCGGAATAGATTTCATCAAGGACAGAAAGCTTATTAAATATGCTCTGCTTGTTGCCATCGCCATGACATTCCACACATCCTCGATAATTGCGCTCGCACTGTATTTTATTTATCCTTTTGCTTGGAAACTTAACGTTAGAATCGCCTTGCCCGCAGCCGCAGTTTCTCTTGTTTTCGGACGTCCTATAATCAGTTTCGTGTTCAGTCTTTTTCCGTCATATTCGCATTACCTTAACGGCAAATACGATGTACAGGGCGGCTCATATCTGATGCTTTTGATGTACGGTATCATATTGGTTGCATACTGCATTGCGAATCATATCAAAAAGCCCGTCGGGTACAGCAAAATATCATTCGACGCCATCGCACTTTCACTCGTCATCCAATCACTCGCCTATTCCATGAACATTTTCGGGCGCATAATCGGATATTTTTCCGTTTACTTGCTGTTTGCGATCCCGAATATTATAAACGTCTTTGGCAAAAAAACACGCCAATTCATAAAACTTTTTGTCACGATCATTCTGTGGCTCTTGATCTTCTGGAAAATAAGCTCTAACTCATATATCAACAATTACGTTGTATTTTGGAAGCAGTAACGGTGAATTATGATAATTAAAAAAATTGCAAAAAACTTCGGAAAATATCTTCGCAACGAAAATTACAGATTTCTTGTCAATGCCCGTATGGGACTGCACGAAAATATGCCCGACGATGAATATATATCAAAAAAATTCAAGGCGATCATGGGCTATGCTCCCAATCTTGAATCTCCGAATACGTTTAACGAAAAACTCCAATGGCTGAAGCTGCACAACCGTAAACCGGAATATTCCGTTATGGTGGATAAATACCGTGTTAGGGACTACATTGCGGAAACTATCGGTGAAGATTATCTGATACCGCTTATCGGCGCTTGGGACGATCCAGATGAAATTGATTTTTCGTTGCTTCCCGACAAGTTTGTTTTGAAATGCAATCACAATTCCGGTCTCGGAATGTGCATTTGTAAGGACAAAACTTCGCTTGATATAAAAAAAGTTAAATCTGAACTGAAAAAAGGACTCAAGCAGGACTACTATCTTTCGGGTCGCGAATGGCCGTACAAAAACGTTCCGCGAAAGATCATCTGTGAGAAATACATGACAGACTCTGTTGATTCCACAGATCTTACCGATTACAAATTTTTCTGTTTCAACGGTCATGCGGACAGCGTTATGCTTTGCCTTGATCGCAGCAGCGGAAACACCAAATTCTATTTTTTCGACAAGGATTGGAATTTACGCCGATATAACGTGCGCGGAAAAAACGCTCCGGACGATTTCACCCTGCCGAAGCCGAAAAATATGGACAAAATGTTCGAAATAGCCGAAAAACTTTCAGTCGGTATACCATTTGCGAGAATTGACCTTTACAATTCCGATGATAGCATATATTTCGGTGAAATAACCTTATTTCCCGACAGCGGATTTGATCCGAATCTGCTTACCGAAACCGATCTTTATTTCGGCAACTTAACAAACATTGATAATTTAGCTTGAATTTTTTACCTCTGATTTGATACGGAGCGTAAATTTCATGCAAAAACATTACATGCCGTAAACCGGCGGAACGGAGTTAATTATGAAAACAATAGGCTTTCCGATAAGCCATAAGGAAAACGAAAACCGTCGCGCGATGGTTCCCGCCGATATACAAAAACTTACTCATCCCGAACTTTTATATTTCGAACAAGGCTACGGTGATGTAATGGGGCTTACAGACAGCGATTACGAAAAAGTCGGTGCACATACGGCGCCACGCTCCGAAATACTGAAAAAGGATATCATCTGCGACCCGAAGATCGGTGACGCAGAATACCTGCGCGATCTCAGCGGTCAGACAATTTTCGGTTGGATCCATGCCGTCCAAAACCGTGAAATCGCGGACAGTCTGATAGAGGGAAAACTTACCGCCTACGCTTGGGAAGATATGTTTGATCACGGACGTCACATCTTTTGGCGAAACAACGAGCTTGCCGGCGAAGCTGCGATAATGCACGCTTTTCAGTGTTACGGAAGAATGCCGTACGAAACGAAAGTTGCCGTTATCGGACGCGGAAACACTGCGCGAGGCGCGATACGTGTTTTGAATATGCTCGGCGCGGACGTTATGCAGTACGACCGCAAAACGGAAGCGCTGCTCCGTGAAGAAATCGGCTGTTATGATGTGATTGTAAACTGCATACTTTGGGACACTTCACGAACGGATCATATAATTTATCGCGAAGATCTAAAAAAAATGAAGCGAAATTCTATGATAGTCGATGTAAGCTGTGATAAAAACGGCGGAATAGAAACAAGCATCCCGACAACTTTCGATGATCCGATCTACACGGTTGACGGAGTCACGCATTATGTCGTAGATCACACCCCTTCACTATTCTACAAAACTTTTACCGTTGATAATTCAAAAACAATCGCGCCGTACATCGAAATGCTATCAAAAGGCGAAACAGACAGCGTCCTGTCCGACGCTTTGATCGTCAAGAACGGCATAATAATCGACGAAAGGATCAATCAATTTCAGAAGCGAAAATAACGGGTCATGACAAGGAAAAGAAAATTGATGCTGAACTCGGCATCGTCTCTGATATATCAAGCCGCGGCAATAATATGCGGATTTGTTTTACCTAAATTTTTTCTGTCTTGCTACGGATCATCCGTAAACGGTCTCATATCTTCAATCACTCAATTCCTCGGATTTATATCGCTCGCGGAATGCGGAGTCGGAGCTGTCGTTCAGTCAACACTTTATAAGCCACTTGCCGAAAACGATATCGTATCCGTCAGCAAGATCGTTAAATCGTCCGATCGCTTTTTCAAGCGTATAGCATATCTGCTTCTCGGCTATACGGCTGTTTTAATGATCGTCTATCCCTTTATCACCTTAGATTCCTTTGATTATTTTTTCACACTGATCCTGATCTTCGTCATTTCGATCAGTACATTTGCTCAATATTATCTGGGCATGACGTACAAACTGCTTTTGGCTGCCGATCAGCTCGGTTTTATTCAGTACACTATACATACGGCGGCACTTGTGCTGAACACAATCGCCTGCATTGTGCTCATGAAAGCGGGAGCGTCCGTACAGCTCGTAAAATTAACAACGTCACTGATCTTTTTGGCTCAACCGGTGCTTCTTTCCGTAATTGCGAAAAGAAAATATAAGCTCATTAAAAATATAACGCTTACGGAAGAACCGATCAAGCAAAAATGGAACGGACTTGCACAGCATATCGCAAGCGTTGTGCTCGGAAGCACAGACACTATGGTTCTTACTCTGCTTTCTACGCTTGAAAATGTCTCGATCTATTCCGTTTATCACATAGTTGTAAACGGAGTTAAGCAAATCGTGGTTTCGGTAACAAACGGAATGCAGGCAATGCTCGGAAATATGCTGGCAAAAGGCGAAACGGAAAAGCTGAACAACACATTCGATCAAATCGAATGGATCCTTCACACAATTGTTTCTTTCGTTTTTTCCGTCACCGCTGTTTTGATCATACCGTTCGTCAGAATTTATACAAAAAACATAACGGATGCCGATTACATAGTCCCCTCCTTTGCTTACATGATAACTCTCGCGCAAGCTGCGTACTGTTTGCGCTTGCCGTATAACATTATGGTGCTCGCCGCCGGTCATTACAAACAAACACAGTTGAGCGCGATAATAGAAGCGTTGATAAATATCATCGTTTCGGTTGTATTGGTGTTCAAATTCGGTCTCATCGGAGTTGCGATCGGTACATTTGTCGCAATGATGTACCGAACAGTGTATCTTGCTTATTATCTTTCAAAAAATATTTTGTACAGAAAGATCGGTAATTTCGGAAAGCACGTAATAACGGATGCAATAACCGTAGCGGCTCTTTTTATCATCGTAAATGCTTTCCCGGATTTCTTTGCACTCGGTGAACTTAATTACATATCATGGCTCATCTTGGCTGTTAAAACGGGGGTAACCGCACTTGCCGTTTTCGCATTGATAAACACAGTTTTTTTCAGATCAAAGATAACTCGCTTCCTGAAACTCAAAAAAAACAAATAACAGGTATTGTTTATGCTTAATGCTAATTCAAAATTCGAACAAATATACCGTAAAGCGCCTCCGTATACGACTTTTACACCGTACAGAGTTTGCCCTCTCGGAGCACACAGCGATCATCAGCTCGGTAAAATAACGGGCTTCGCCATCGACAAGGGCATTCATATTGCTTACGGACCGAAAATGAACGGCATCATTGAAATTCAGTCGCTTCAGTTCCCGAAACGCGCACAGTGGCACGTTGCACAAGCTCCTTCCGAAAAAGAAGGCGATTGGGCAGATCATCTTCGCGGAGCTACTATCGCTCTCGGAAAAAGATACCCGCTTCATATCGGACTTTGCGCGGTTTTGGACGGTGAGCTGCCCATCGGCGGACTTTCCTCATCAGCAGCCGTAATTATTACATTTCTTTCGGCACTCTGCCATCTCAACAACATAAATTTAGCTCCGCAAGAGCTGATCGAAATTTCCAAGGAAGCCGAAAACAAATACGTCGGCGTTTCATGCGGCAAGCTTG
>CAZPJU010000015.1:0-21463 GCA_964586965.1 uncultured Lachnospiraceae bacterium
AAAACAAAAAGGAACAAATAGCCTTCTTTGAAAGTTCAAACCCGTCTTTGACCCGAAAACATTAACTTGGGCAATTTCAGTTAGAATTGAAAACGTAAGTTTCCCCGGAGAGTAAACGGAGGTATGTTTAATATACCAAGGAACGTTTTCGCAAGGTCAGCTAAAGACAAACAAAAAGAAAGCGAGGATAAAAACGATGTTAGATATCAAGAATCAGGAGTGACCCTTGGTTGTAGAATTTAAGCTATAACCAAGGGTCACTTTTTATATTAATTATATTAACGTCATTTTCCAAAGCTTTCAAAAAAACATAGAAAACAAAAAAGGCAATTTCCTTTCGGAAATTGCCTTTTGCTCGTTTCGCGCCATGCGGGATTCGAACCTGCGACCTACCGGTTCGTAGCCGGGCACTCTATCCACTGAGCTAATGGCGCATCTCAATCGAGCTTAACTATAATATCACATTTTTCGCGGCTTGTCAAGCACATTTTTATTTTTTTTTGATTTAGTTGTTTTCACTACAAGTTTTGCGTATCAGCCGAAGCTTTTTCTGCGCTTTGCACATTTCAAGTTCAAAATCAACAGATTGACAAACATTAAAACACTTGGTATAATAAAGGCACAGTTAAATATTGCAATTATAGGATAGAGGCGCGGCTCGTCAAGAGTAACCGCGGTGCAAAGGCTTTCGCAAAGCCGTTGCCGCGTGCCAAAGGGACTGCCGCCGAAGATGAGAGTGCGAAACTCATCTGGTCGTTCGGATAATATCCGTCTGACTGTCGCGCAAGCGGAGAGCTATTGTGATTGCGAGATACGGTACGAAAATACCGTGCTCTGATGACATTAACGGCAGCCGAAGCGCAAAAAACGCTTGGCTGCCTTATTTTTTTGTCCGACGGTTGCAGTAAAATCAAATACCGAAAGGATAAACACAATGACAAACAATCCCATCTTCAAGGGCGCCGCAACAGCGCTCATCACACCTTTAAATGAATCCGGCATCGACTTTGACGCCTTCGGCAGACTTATTGATTGGCAAATCACATCCGGCATAGACGCGCTCGTCGTAGCAGGTACAACGGGAGAATCTTCAACTCTCACGGATAACGAACATCGCGACGCGATTCGCTTTTGTGTCGAACGCACGGCAGGCAGAGTCCCCGTTATTGCCGGAACCGGATCAAACGATACCGCCTACGCAATAGAACTCACGCGCTATGCTTGCGAAGCAGGCGCGGACGCTATGCTCGTAGTAACGCCTTACTACAATAAAACAACGCAGTCGGGACTTTGCAAAATGTTTTCCGCCATCGCAGACGCTTCGACAAAGCCTCTGATACTTTATAACGTTCCCTCTCGCACGGGAGTTAATATCGAGCCCGCAACTTACGCCAAACTTGCCGAGCATGAAAACATCACGGCAATCAAGGAAGCTAACGGTAATATATCGAAAATTGTTGAGACAGCGGCGCTCGTGGGTGATAAACTTGACATTTATTCCGGAAACGACGATCAAATCGTGCCCGTTTTATCAATGGGCGGTGCGGGTGTTATCTCTGTACTGTCAAATCTTCTTCCGCACGAGACATCCGATATTTGTCACCGCTTTCTAAATGGCGATATATGCGGAGCGGCTAAACTTCAGTGCGAATATCTGCCGTTGATCAACGCACTTTTCTCTGAGGTAAATCCGATCCCGGTTAAAGCGGCTATGTCCAAAATGGGCTTCTGCGAAAATTATCTCCGTATGCCGCTTACCGAAATGGAGGACGCACACGCACAAGTGCTCTACTCGATAATGCGTCGTCACGGTCTTATCGCATAAACAACATACATATACATAAAATTAAAGAACATACTGAAAAACAAAGGAATTTCGTTATGAAAATCATACTTCACGGCGCCTCCGGACGTATGGGCAAAATGATGTCAGAGGTGATTTCCGCATCTGAAGGCGATATCACCGTAGCTCTCGTTTCACCGGACTACATCACGGATCCGGACGCAGGAACATATAATTCAATTTCGGAATGTAATATTCACGCTGATTGTATCGTCGATTTTTCAACCCATTCGGCAACACCGTCGCTTCTCAAATACGCAGTAAACGCTTCACTTCCGCTCGTAATCGCAACAACCGGACACACAGACGCGGAACTCTCCGAAATCACAGCGGCCTCTAAATCCATCCCGATCTTTTTTGCATCTAATATGTCCATCGGCGTTGCCGTTTTAATCGAAATGGCAAAAAAAGCCACCGCCGCTTTTCCCGATGCGGATATCGAAATAATCGAAGCTCATCATAATCAAAAGCTTGATGCTCCGAGCGGAACGGCAAAAACGATTTTCGAAGCTATCGGATCCGTGCGTGAGCGCGCATGGGCAAAATTCGGCAGACACGGACTCGAAAAGCGCACAAAGGATGAGATCGGCATTCATTCGATCAGAGCCGCCTCCATCGTCGGACGTCATGAAGTTATCATCGCAGCTTCCGGCGAAACACTCACTTTGACGCACGAAGCACACGATCGTTCGCTTTTCGCCAACGGCGCGCTCACCGCGGCGCATTTCATAGGAACAAAAGCCGCGGGACTTTACTCAATGCCCGATATGATCGGTAATTGACAAATTTATAAAGAAAGCAGTATTTTAGTCATGAAAGCAGCTATTTACGGGTACGGCAATCTCGGCAGAGGGGTTGAGTCCGCTATAATGCAAAATCCCGATATTGAACTTTTCGGAGTTTTCACTCGCCGCAATCCTTCCTCACTGAAAATACGTACGTCAGGCGCAAAAGTCTTGCCCGCCTCGGAAGTACTCAATTACAAAAACGATATCGACGTTATGATAATTTGCGGAGGTTCCGCAACGGATCTCCCCGAAATGACACCTGCCATCGCACGTAATTTCAACTGTATCGACAGCTTCGATACACACGCGCTTATCTCACATCATTTTGCCAACGTTGACGCAGCGGCAAAAACGGGCGGTAATGTCGCACTGATATCCGCAGGATGGGATCCCGGTATGTTCTCGCTGATGAGACTTTACGGAGAATCCGTCCTCCCTGTCGGAGAAAGTTACACATTTTGGGGACGCGGAGTAAGTCAGGGACATTCTGACGCAATAAGACGAATCGAAGGTGTCATTGATGCACGTCAGTATACGGTCCCCGTCACTTCCGCGCTTGATTCCGTCAGAAACGGCGAGCAGCCTCAGCTCACAACACGAGAAAAGCACACTCGTGAATGCTATGTGGTTGCCGAACCCAATGCAGATAAAGCAAGAATCAAGCATGAGATAGTAACAATGCCGAACTATTTCGCGGATTACGACACAACTGTGCATTTCATTTCGCAAGAGGAAATGCACAGAAATCACGCATCTCTCCCCCACGGCGGAAATGTCATTCGTTCGGGGGTAACAGGCATTAACGAAGAAAATTCGCATACGGTCGAATTTTCATTAAAGCTTGACTCAAATCCCGAATTTACCGGTTCAGTGATCGTCGCATACGCACGTGCCGTACATCGTCTGTCCTTGCGCGGAGAATCCGGCGCGAGAACCGTCTTCGACATTGCTCCTGCCGATCTTTCGATCCATGACAGCACATATCTTCGAGAGTATATGCTTTAAGTCAAATGCAGAAAGTGGTCGAGTTTATGTTATCAAACAATATTAAGTACAACAAAAACGGCGAGTTGCTCTTTGCCGGCATGAGCGTTGACAAACTTGCAGACTCATTCGGCACGCCTCTTTACGCTTACGATGAGCAACGAATTATCGACAACTGTCTTTCATATAAAACCGCTATGAAAGCTTATTTCGGTGACGGAAGCCACCCGATTTACGCAGGAAAAGCAGCTTCGTTCGCATATATCTATAAGATTTTAACAGAACTTTCAATGTCTGCCGACTTTGTTTCGGCAGGCGAAATTCTCACGGCAGAGCGCGCAGGTTTTGATATGTCACGCGGATTTTTTCATGGAAACGCCAAGACAAACGCCGAAATTGATATAGCGATCCGTGCCGGTATCGGATGCATCGTCGTTGACGGAGAAGATGAACTTGCAGAAGTTGCAACCGCCGCGCGCCTTGTCAACACACGCCAACGAATCATGCTGAGAATAACGCCCGGCATTGATCCACACACATACGAAGCGGTTTCAACAGGCAAGGTGGATTCAAAATTCGGTATGCCCATAAAGACCGGTCAAGCATACGAATTCGTTCGTAAAGCACTCAACGAAGACTCTCTTGAGCTGATCGGTTATCACTGTCACATCGGCTCGCAGGTATTCGACGATGACGCCGATGTATACACCGACACAGCCAAAGTAATGCTTGATTTTTCTTATGAAATCGAATCATCACTGGGCTATTTCCCTGAATATCTCAATTTGGGTGGTGGATTCGGAGTCAGATATACCGAATCCGATCCGACGCTTGACATAAGCCTCGGAATCAAACGAATTGCAGACTTCGTCAAAGCTTATTCTGCCGCGCACAAATCAAAAATCCCGAAATTTCTCATGGAGCCCGGAAGAAGCATCGTTGCAGACGCGGGAATGACCGTTTACACCGTTGAAACAGTTAAGCACATTCCCGGATATAAATCATACGTCGCCGTTGACGGAGGCATGACAGACAATCCGCGCTACGCACTTTATCGTTCCGCCTACACTGTTTATCCGGCTGAAAAAAGCGATTTTGAAATGACTTGCGACCTTGTCGGAAAATGTTGTGAATCGGGAGATATCATACAGCCGTCGGTTTCGCTTCCGTCGAAAATCAAGCGCGGAGACAGAGTCGCCGTCGCAACAACGGGCGCATACAACTATTCAATGTCATCCAATTATAACAGAATCCCACGTCCTGCCGTTGTTATGCTCCGAAACGATGGTGCAAAGCTTGTTGTCCGCAGAGAAACTTATACAGACGTATCCGCTCTCGACATTATCGAATAAAGTAAATTCGCTTACAAAAAGAAGCGGAAACTCAGACTGAGTTTCCGCTTCTTTTTATTTTGGATTTTCGCAAAAATATGACCGATTTGCAATTATGTCAGGAAAGCTTTGTTCCGCAGTAAATGCAAAATGCAGTCGGGTCAACGCTCCTTCCGCAGCCGGGACAGGTTATTTTTCCGTCATCCGTCTGAACAGGAGTTTCGGGTTCCTTTTTGGTAAGATCTGCGCCGCATGATGTGCAGAAAGATGCGTCTTGATCGACAAGCGCTCCGCAAGCCACACATCTTGCGCCGTTTTTCAACAATGCCTGCTGCTTCTTTGAAGCCTCAATTTCAGCATTTAATTGATTTATCGGCTGTATAATATCGGCAAACTCGTTTTCTTCATCGTCCATTGCTTTTTCATAATATGCTTTACCGAGCTGTGTGTACAGCTTCTCCAATTTACGCTCCGACTCTTTTTGTTCAAGCTGAAGCTTTGTGCTTTCGGCAAGATCCTTTGCTTTGCCGGCAGCATCCTGACCGGATTTTTTAAGTTGTGTCCAGAAATCCATACTTTCCCTCCGTGTTGTTTATTTTACAGCTTGCCAAGACAAGCTTTTTTTATTTTCGGCTTTGAATAACGAGGCATCGGCAGTCTCGCGGCTGCACTCCTCCATCATTATGAAATACGTAACTGCGAGAATTGCATACGGCACAGGACAAAATTCTCCGGGATTGACCTGCGACATAAGAAAAAGTCCGATATAAGATAGAAAAAAAATCAAATTTTCGCGCTTACGATTCTTGAGAAAAATAGCGATCCTTCCGACACCTTGATAAGCATACGCCGCAATACCGACAAGACCGAGTCCGCCGATGACCTGTGCAAACCACATATGATACCAGTTCATCGCCCCTTTCACCGGGTTATATATGTCGGAATTACCCTTATATCCTATGCCTACACCGAAAACGGGATTTGACTTAAAATCCTTAATCATACGCTCCAAAAGCGATTCTCTGTCGTCGTCGGAACAAACTTTTTTGATAATATCTATAAGCTCGAAAATATCGAATTCGTCGTCTCCGTCGCTTGAAACATTCGCCCCGCAGAGCTCCAGTACCCGCGGCATAACAAATAACGCTCCTAAAACAATCGCAACAACAAGCAAGACACATAACGTCAGCTTTACAATCTTTTTACGCATTGAAAATACATAAACAAACAAAAGCAGAATAAACTCAACGGTTCCCATAAAAATGCCGCCGCGTGAGCCTGTAAAAACAGTGCAAACATACATCAAAAACATACAAAGTATATCTACGTGTCTTTTTTGAGCGTAATAAAGCGGGAACGGCATTGCCAACATCAAAAACGTTGCAAGATTGTTGCTCGAACGAATAAACAAGAATTTATTTATATCGCAAAATACATCCCAGCGTTCGACATAAAATCGAATAACGCAAAAACAAGCAAGCAATCCGGTAATGTACATTATTTTCATAATCTCACCTGGGGCATCGCTCGTAAGTTGCGATTTTACAAGCAAATAAAACAGCACAAGTCCTATACCGAGACCGAAAACATAAAACAGCGATGTCGGATAAAAATAATCTGCGGAGCTGATCGTACCGAGTCCGCCGAGTGTAATCGCAACGGCGACCGCGCACAATCCGTAAAAAGATTTTCCTATACGAATCGGCTTTCTGTATTTGACAAAATGAAATATGACGGCAAAAACAGGGGGGACAGCTGCCCAAGCAACGGCAAGAAAGGCGTCTGCCGAATCATAGCAACGAGTCACAAAAACCGACAAGAGCATCGCAGGAAGCATTGCATCCGTCAGTCTTGACGATGTGATAAGCACTGCGGAAACAATAAAAACGAATATCACGGCACCCGCAATTTCGATATTAAGCAAAATGATAACCGTCGCAAGCAAAAACAGCACAGACGGATATATGTACGAAAATATTTTGTTTTTGAACAAGTTGTCACACATAAAACTTTCCAATCAGTTAAATCAGTAAAAATTGACAATTAACAGCCCGGATCATTTTATCGGGATCTGTTCACCTAAATACGTCGGCTCAGGCATAAAAAGCGTAAATAAAAAGTCCTTGTTTCGCGCCGCAGTTTCACGCAAGTCGCGATAACTTTGCCCTCTGTATGTTCTGAGATCGGCAGATACACCTACAGCACCGATTCCGAGTTTTTCGGCAACATAAAGAGCACGGTAAAGGTGATATTCTTGAGTAACTATGATAATATTTTCGGCGCAGAACACATCTCTTGCGCGAAAAAGACTTTCATACGTGGAAAATCCGGCATAATCCAAGACGATATCTTCCTCCGGAACACCGTTTTCAACGCAGTAAAGCTTCATCGCTTCGGGCTCGTTATAGTCCTCGCGAGAATTATCTCCGGACACGAGTATTTTAGGCGCGGCTCCGGAATTATAAAGCTCGATACCGACCTTGAGACGATCGGCAAGCATATCACTCGGAGTACCGTCGTTGCGGACACCCGCACCGAGGATGAGTATACAGTCTGCGTCAATGACGTCCGACGCTTGCTCTGCGCCTACGATCATATCACTGCCAACATTTACGACTTTTTTGTTAATCGAAAAAAACGTGATTGCGGAAAGCACGACAAAGACAAGCAAAACGACGATAAAAATGTGGAACAGTTTTTTCTTGTTTTTCATAAGCCGTTTTCCTTTCGGCAAAACACATTTAATTTTGATTATTTTATCACAATTTTTTCTTGCAATCAATAGCTTTCCCCCTTTTTGTTCAATTGTTCACAAAAGTCTAAAAAACGCTTGCGACGCTTTGATCCTTATGCTATACTCTTGCTGTATGACAAGTGTTTATTTTATGTAAAATTTGTCAATCATATATGTCGTATCAAATCCATCGGGAAAGGAGAAAACCTTGAAAAACGAAGTAAAACTAAGCGTTATAGTACCGGTTTTCAATGCGTCCGAGCAAATTTTCGACTGCGTTCGCAGCATCACGGACAATTCGTTTTCGGATTACGAAATCATACTTGCAGATGACGGTTCCACAGACGGTTCAGGCGAACTTTGCGATCTTTTTTCCGAAAACGACTGCCGAATCCGTGTACTTCATATAAAAAACAGCGGTGCCGCCGCCGCACGAAACGCCGCACTTGCAATCGCACGCGGATATTACATCACGTTTGTGGACGCAGACGATTGCATCGCACAAGATTATTTTGAAACATTGATAAAAGAGATTGAAGAAGCAAATGCAGACGCAGTCTGCTGTAATTTTGTGAAAATCAATTCTGACAAGCGTGAGCTTCCCATCCATGTTTTAAGCAAAAGGATTGTATCCGGTACTGCCGACGCAATGCGTGACATTGCCGACAGACGCGAATTTTATTGGTCGAATGTTTGCTGCAAAATATTTCGTTACGATGCGATAAAATCGCTTCGTTTTCCCGATTTACGCTACGGCGAGGACGGATGGTTTATGTTTGACTTTCTTTTGACCGAAAAAAAGCTTCTTCTTTCGGATTATTGCGGATATATATACAATAATAATCCGAAAAGCCTTACTTCCGTCGATGCACACGAACTTTCGAGAAGGCAAGATGAAGTTTCGCTTGCAAGGCACAAGCTTGACTGCCTTCCGTCCTACGACGAAGCTGTAACGCGTGCTTTTTTCAACGAATACGCCAAAAGCATCAACGGCGCGGCATATGCCGCTTCCGTCTCAAGCAACTCATCAAAATTGCGTGCACAACTTCTTGATGACATAAACAAACTTATCCCCTCGGAGCTTCTTAGCCCAAAAAACGCCTTTTTTCTCGGCTTATACAAGCATTTTCCCATCATTTACGCCACGCTTGTTCGTCTGCACGGAATAAAACCGCATTTGTCATCGAAAGCCGTCAAAAAAGCGATTGCAAAGCTTATCCCGCTCGGAAATGTCATTCTCCTCGAAAGCTATCCCTGCCTGACAGACAGCACAAAATCCGTTTTCGACGAAATGATCCACCGCGAATGGAACGAAAAATATCGTTTTTATTGGGTGGCATCTCCGAATTCACCTAAACTCCCGAAGCTCAAAAATGTGCATCTCGTTTCGGAGTCAAGTCTGTATATGAAGTTTCTCAAGGCACGCGCACGCGTTATCGTTTCAAGTAACAGACCCATACCGAAGCTGAAACGATCGCAGTATTCCCTTTTCATCACACACGGCGCCGCAATCAAACGTATGAGCTCGTACTCGCTTCCCGAAGGAATAGACGAAATGATCGTTTTTTCCGAATCGCTTCGCATCTCGGACGCGGCTGCACACGGATTTGCTCCGTCGCGAGCCTTCGCATTGGGGCTTCCGCGTAACGACAGGCTCTGCCTTCCTCCGATTGACACACACAAGCTTTTCCCGGACGCGGATTACGTCAAGCTTGTTTATTGGCTTCCCACATTTCGACATCACAAACTGACAGGACGCTCGATTTCACAAACACAAATACCGTTGATACACTGCGTCAAAGACGCGGAAGAAATAAACTATTCCGCAAAAAGGCACGGGGTTTTGGTTGTCGCAAAACCGCATTTCGCAGACGATGTTTCACCGTCGGAATTTGAAGGTTTTTCAAATCTTCGATTCATCGACGAGGATTTTCTGAACAAAAACAGAATCGAAAATTACGCCATTTTACGTTCATCCGATGCGCTTATAACGGATTATTCGTCCGTATATTTTGATTATCTCGCATTAGACAAACCTATCGCTCTTATTTGGGATGACATTGACGAATACATCGCCAACGAAGGCTTGGGAATAAATACAGACAGATTTTTATGCGCGGGAGAAAAAATATATTCGGCACACGAGCTTGACGACTTTTTTGAACGTTTATCTCTCGGAATCGACAATCTTTCGGATAAGAGGCGTAAACTGGCAAATGAGCTGTCGAGTGATATTTACGGCAACTCGACCGAAAGAGTCACTGACAGGATCGCATTGAAACTGAACGGAGCGAAAATATGAAACCTTTATTTGTTCGCTCGGAGCGGCGCATCGGAGTTGTCCTCTCATATACGCAAACCGTACTCAGTATTGTTATCGCACTTTTTTATGTGCCGATAATGCTCGGCGTTCTCGGAAAGCATGAATACGGCTTATATCAAACGGTTTCATCCGTCATCGCAACGCTTGCGGTGCTTGACCTCGGATTCGGAGGAGCATACACTCACTTTTATTTCCGTCAAAAAAATGACAAAACCGACGGTGACCTCGCTTCTCTGAACGGACTTTTTATCATAGTCTATTCTATTTTGGGAACAATCGCATTTCTATGTTGTGCATATTTGATTTACCGTCTCGATTTGATTTTCGGGAATGATCTTACAGCTGAGGAATACAAAAAAGCTGGAACTATGCTTCTTTTGCTTTCGTTCAACTTGCTCACGAGTTTTGTCTCAGGTGTGTTTTCCGCATATATCAAAACGCAGGAAAAGTTCGTCTTTTCCGAACTGCTTTCGCTGACGCGCACAATTGCAAGTCCGATACTTCAACTTCCTTTGCTTATGCTCGGATTCGGATCCGTCGGCATAACGGCAGCTCGCTTTGTCGTCAATTTCGTATGTGATGTTGCGATAATCATATTCGCTGTTTCTAAGCTTCGATTCCGCGCGTCGTTTTCGCGCATAAAATTCGGACTTTTCCGAAGCATTCTCGCGTTTTCGTCGCTTATCGCATTAAATATGGTCGTCGATCAGATCAACTCAAATGTTGACAACATCATCCTTGCAGGAATATGCGGCACGGCAGAAGTCGCCGTCAACTCCGTCGGTGTTATGATCGCATCGTATTATTCACTTTTTTCGACATCAGTATCAAAAGTATACACGCCACAGGTTCACCGCATCGCCGGTTGCTCGCAACCGGACGCTCAAAAAAGCGCATTAACGGATATTTTTATCCGTGTAGGACGCGTTCAGTTCATAATACTGATGCTTATACTCTCCGGATTTATCGTGTTCGGGCGTGATTTTATTGCGTTATGGGCAGGCGACGATTACGAATCTGCATATATAATCTGCCTTTTACGTATGATTCCGTCAACTATACCGCTTATTCAAAACGTCGGCATCGAGATTCAACGCGCACAACGCAGACATCATTACCGTGCGTTCATCTATTCCGGGATGGCACTTGCCAATATAGCAATGACATTTCCGCTCGCACGTCGCTACGGAGCGATCGGCGCCGCCTTGGCAACAGGCACGGCTACTTTCATCGCAAACGGGATCATAATGAATGTCATATATCAAAAAAAGATTAGCATTGATATTCTTCGATTTTGGAAAAGTATCTTATCCGCGCTTTGCGGCATGATTCCCCCGTTTGCCGTCGGAATTCTCTTTCTTATATTTGCGAATTTTACGTCGTGGGCATTGCTTATCGTAGGAATTGCAATATACAGCGCCGTATATGTGCTCTCCGTATGGTTTTTTTCGCTCGATATACGAGAGAGGACGCATATAAAAGACTTTTTGAAAATAAAAAAATTATAAAAGCCGTCCAAAGGACGGCTTTTGGTATATTCTGTTAAATGTTATGCTTCTGCGATGACCTCGATTTCGACAAGGACATTTTTCGGAAGTGTTTTTACCGCCACACACGATCTTGCGGGCTTTGATACGAAATACTGCTCGTACACCTCATTAAAAGCCGCAAAATCTGACATATCGGCAAGGAAGCAGGTCGTTTTCACAACCTTTGCAAAAGATGTTCTCGCTTCGTTAAGAACAGCTTTTATATTCTTGCAAACCTGATGAGTCTGATCGACGATACCGTCACCCGAAACATTTCCCGTAGCGGGATCTATCGGGATCTGACCTGATGTATAAAGCATAGATCCCACAAGTTTTGCCTGAGAATACGGACCTATAGCGGCAGGCGCCTTATCCGTATAAACCGTGATTGCAGACGGTGTATTTGCCTTGTTGAATGCTGTGATGATCATATCCGTAATCTCATCGGGGGTATGCTCTGTGCTGTCCAAAACAAGATCGTAATTACTTTCATCGGCATAATCGACACCGTATATCGAAACAAATCGCTCTCTTTCAAGTCTGCCACGTTCCGAAACGGACGCTTTCGCTTCTTCTACCGTCTTAAAACTTTCGACGTTTCCGCGCTTGTCTCCCTTGATTCTGCGCGCGGCTTCGTTAATATCCACCTTGATAAAAACGCGGAACGCATTGTGAGCAAAATGCCACGCCATTCTCGAATCAAAGATAACATTGTCCTTTTCAACAGACTCACGCACTACATCGTCGTCTATATAATGATCGAGCGCAGGATCCTCCATTGATCTTCTGTTAAGCTCAAGAGTTGTAATTCCGAGCTCATTTGCCTTTCGACGCTGTACGTCACCCGTTGAATAGATGGGAAATCCGAGTTTTTCCGAAAGTTTTTTCGCAACGGTCGATTTTCCGCTGCCGAGATTACCCGTAATCGCAATATGCATTATCATGTCCGTCCTTATTTTTTATAAAAATAATTATATCACAGTATATGGTGATATGTAAAGCGATATTTGAAAAAGGAGTCGATATATGTCACTTTTTGTTGGCAAGAGTCTCCTCGAAAAGCGCTTGAAGCTCAGGCGTAGCGTAAACGACTGTTTGCCTGTCTGTAAGGAAAAAATCAGCTCCCTCCTTTACTATAGGACCGTGAATACCCAAAATGACTGTATCCGAACACTGTGCGGCATCTAGTGCAAGCGTGAAAAGTTCGCTTTCATGCACCGACGAACCGATATAGGAAGTTCGTTCATCCTCGCTTTCTATCGACAGAAAAATCACCGGATGCGACGAACGCTCAATATAAGTCGATGCGGTATCTATCATGACATCTCCATACGCAACTTCCGTTCCGTAAGTGTACGAAACAACCTCCGCACCGTATTTTTCGGCAAGTAAAACAAGCGAAGCATATATATCCGTTTCGTCATCGTCGCTCGGCAACGGCAGAATCAATTTTTCTATATATTCCGATGAAAGCATTTTTTCAACGGTATTTAAGTGACGACGATGCAAATGCGTAAGCATAAATGCATCCACATTCGCTCTGAGCTCCTCTCGTGCTATCTCGGCAAGCGCCGACGAAATATAACTTCCGCCGTTTGATATATCAATAATCAAAGCGGATGCACCGTCCGCAACTACAAAACCGTCGTTTTTGCCGTTGTTAAGATAAAAAACGGCATTATCATCGTAAGTCAGGCTATATTTGACGGAAAAGATCATCACCACCGCAAATACGGCAACGGCAACACAACCGGCAACACGCGAGCCTTTCTTCGGAAGAAGCAAAATCAACATTACAGAGATGACAATCACGATCGAAACTATCGCAGTTACCGAATCCGACGTAGGCAAAAGCAGTTCCGCACCTTTGATATTCGTAAGCGCTGATGCAAGCTTTGCCGCCACTCTGCACAGCCATGCCGCCGGATACTGAAACACTGCCCATAACAACGGAACATTAACCGTTACAAGAGCAAGCGGTGTCAAATAAAGTATCGCCGTTATCGGAAGTGACAACACAAGCGTTCCTATCGGCGCCAAAAGTGATATCCGTCCGAAATATATCCACATAATCGGCATCGTAAATATCATTGAGTAAACAGACATCGAAAAATTAAACAAGATAAATCTGAGCGCAACAGATACTCCGCGAAAAAAAATGTTTTTCGATCCGAGTCTCGAAATAAAGCCGACAATCACGCTCGGAGTCGTCTCCGACGAAACAACGCAAGCAAGCATCGCGGAAAACGACAGCAAAAGTCCGACATCCGCCGCCGCAAACGGAAACACAAAAATGATTGCCGCAACGGATACGAAAAGCGACGTTATTCTGTCTGCACCCCTGCCGAAAAAATACGACAAACGATACAGAATCAGCATAATTCCCGCACGCAAAACCGACATGGAAAAGCCGGTCAGTCCCATATAGCAAACGGTAACGGCGATTATAATAATATTTTTGACACTCTTATGAAGCGTGATTTTATTCAGCAAAAGCTCAAGTCCGCCGATGATTATCGAAAGATGCATACCGCTTACTGCCAAAAGATGTGAAACACCGACATAGGTGAAATCACGTCTTACAGTTCCGTCAAGCGCCGAACGGTCACCGACCAAAAGCGCTTGCATGAGTCCGCAGTCTCCACCCGACATCTCAGATGAAACAGCCAACACCGCACAAATACGTGCACGCAAAGCGTTAAGACGGTACTTAATTCCGTCATGGTGATCGCATACATCAAGCGTATCCGAATCATCCAATACGGCAAAGCCCGTTATGCCTTCTTTGAAGCCGTTTGTTTTCAGATCGTATGCGCCATCATCGGTAATTTCCTCAAATCGCGCACGAGCCGTGATAACATCTCCCACCGAAAGATCTGCCGAAAATTCCGTTTCAAGCCTTATTTTGATATTTGAAGGTACGCCGTCTATTGTTGAAACATCCGCAACGTAAGCACCGCTGTAAACAGATTCGGACTTTATCTCTACGATTTCCGCCTTAATATCCGCTGTGCTTCCGATAAGACTTTCCGATATTATAATCTGTCTGTCCACATTAAAATATATACACAACGCAGAGCACGCAACAGCCAAAGCCGTCAAAATTACTGCCGTAAGTAAAGTTATATATTTACTTCGCGGCAAAGCAAACATAAACGCGATATACATAATTGCCGCCGCAAAAGCGACGGCAATTATGATCGGTTTATATTTTGTTTCAAGCTCAATAAATATAACAGACGAAAGAATAAAGACGGCGGCAAAAAATGCTGTGGGTCTGTTTTTGAAAGCTGTCATATTTCTTCGGTAAGTTTTTTTCTGTTTTTGAGCGTTACGCTAACAGAAACAAGCACGTACACAATCAAATTAACCGCAACAACAGCGGCACCGACGGGCAGATCAAGTTCGCAGGCAATCACAAATCCCGAAACAAAGCAAAAAACAGCATGGCACGCGGCTGTTACTATAACACCTCCGAAGCTTTTCTTCACACGCATTGCAGTCAATGCCGGAAAAACAATGATCGCAGATATCATAACCGATCCTATCATTTTCATGCCGATAACAACCGTCACGGAGATCAGTGCCGAGATCAGCATATTGTATGCTTTTGCGCGGATTCCCGTCGCGGCGGCAAAACTTTCGTCGAAGGTAACGGCGAAAATTCTGTTATAAAACAGAACAAATACAACAAGCACCGCAACCGAGAGAGCAATCGAAAGATACAGATCCTTATCCGTGAGCGTAAGCACGGACGCAGAACCGAAAAGGCTTGAACACATATCCGCCGTATAACCGGTAGTCATGCTGAAAATAATAACTCCCGCCGTTATCATTGCCGTGGAAACAACAGCAATCGCGGCGTCGCCCCCAATCTTTCCGCGCTCGGACAGGTGCATAAGCAAAAACGCAGTCAGCATCACAATCGGAATCGAAATTTCGAGGTTGAATTCACCGGTTGAATCGAGTAAAGTCGCAACGGCAAGCGCGCCGAATCCGGCATGAGCAAGACCGTCTCCTATCATTGACATACGGCGAAGCACCATTGTGACTCCGAGTACCGATGCAGAAAGCGAGACAAGCACCCCAACAGACGCGGCACGCAATATTATCTTAAAAAGTATCGGAGACGAAAGCATTTCTATAATATTCATACATTTCCTCCGCTTTTGTAATTCTTCCAAACTTCAGATACGAGATAATCCTCTTTTTTGCCGAAGAAAAGCGGCGACTTCTTCATGTGAAGAATTTTCGATGCCGATTCAGTAACGGCATCGAGATCGTGTGATACCATGATTACTGTGATTCCGTACTTTCGGTTAAGCTCGGCTATCACCGAATAAAGCTCGGAAGTAACTACGGGATCAAGCCCTGCGGCAGGCTCGTCAAGCAGCAGTACGTCACCCGCCGCAACAAGCGCACGTGCAAGCAAAACACGCTGTTGCTGACCGCCGGAGAGTTCACGGTAGCTTTTTCTTTCTATATCATGTATACGAAGCGCAGTCATAGCTTCGCACACGCGGTCACGTTCCTGCCTTGTATAAAACGGACGGAAACCGCCTCTGCCGAGGCACCCGGATATAACCACTTCATATACGCTTGCCGGAAAATCGCGTTGCACCTCCGTTTTTTGCGGCATATAACCGATGCTGCTGCAAGTTAATCCGTCTCCGTAAGTAACGGTTCCGGAAACAGGCTTAATCAGTCCGACAAGCCCTTTGACGAGCGTTGATTTTCCCGTTCCGTTTTCGCCTATTATATATAAATAATCACCTTTTTCAACGGAAAAGGTTACATTTTCCGCCGCAACGGTACCATCATAGCCAAATGCGGCATTTTCACATTTTATAAGTGCCATTTTAACTCCGAATATCTCAATTTAACGCCAAACGCAAATTTTCGGCATTTTGCCTCATCAGATCAACGTATGTTACACCGTCCGAAAGCTGCTCTGCCGTTACGTTGTGGCAGGAATGAAGCGTCAGTATTCCGCAGCCTGTAGCTTCGGACACAAGCTTCGCTGTCTTTTCGTCAGAATTTTCTATCACGAATACATATCCGATATTTTCGTCGGAAATTTTCGATATCATTTCCGCAATTACAGACGCGGACGGCTCCTGCCCCACCGAACATCCGGATAGCGCTGCCGTATATTCAAGTCCGTATTCGTTTGTGAGATACGCGAACGGGAATCTGTCCGCAACGATGATTTCCGATCGTTTGCTTTCCGCAACGACTTCTCGGAAAAGCTCGTCCACGCTGCCGAGTTCGGAAGCGTATTTTTCGGCGTTTTCTCTGTAAAAGTCTTCATTTTCCGGATCAAGCTCAACTATTGCCTCAAGTATACCGTAAAGCATTTTTTCGGCATTGACGGGAGACGTCCATATATGTTCATCCGCGGAATGTTCGTCATGATCTTCATGTTCGTCATGATCATGATCCGCCTCCACCGTTTCCGTTACAAACTGTGCCGACGAAAGTGTCACAACATCGGACTCTTTCAGCGACTCGGACATACTTACCGCCCATTCGTCGATGCCGTTGCCGGTATAAATGAAAAGATCAGCTTCGCTGACTTTTTTTATATCCGCCATAGAAGGCTCATAGGTGTGGCTTTCTGCCTTTGGCGCAAGGAGCATACTGACATCGGCTTTATCACCTACGATTGCGCGTGCAAAATCATACTGCGGAAAAATCGTTGTTATAACAGTCAGCCTGTCTTCGCTTACATTATTCACATCACCGCATGATACAAGCGACATAAAAATCAACACAAGTGCAATTCCAAAAGTCAAGCGTCTCATACTTTCTCCTCACATTTACCGCAAATTCCGTACAGAGTCGTGTGTGCGGCGTCAACCTTGAAGCCGTGTTCCGCTTCGATATGCTTTATCACATCATTCATTTCCTCACAATGTGTGTGAAAAAGCTGACCGCAACACATACATCTCAAATGAAAGTGCAGATCGTCTCTTCCGCAAGCCGCATACTGATATACGGCACTTTTTCCGTTGCCTGTGTGAAATTTTTTCAGCTTGTTTTCTTCGGCAAATGCAGACAGCGTTCTGTACACCGTCGCATCACCTATATCAAGACCGATTTCGGCAATAATATCTTTAACGGTAAAACATTTGTCAGGATTATTCTTAAAAAAATCATATATCTGCGCCCGTTGGCGCGTAGAATATTTCATATTTCGCCCTCAAAATTGATAATTGCTATCATTTTCAAACATTATACCACATTGCTCGTGTGTTTTCAAGTAATTTGATAACAATTATCATTTTATTTTGCACTCGCGTTTTATTGACTTTTGTTATTGATATGTGTTAAAATTCTCTTGCGGATGATCGACCGTCTGCAAGAATAAAAAATATGCACGGAGGTTTGCAGTGAAACCGTTAGAAAGCTACAGCTTTGTCCGTGGCGTATGCCACAATTCAATTGACTGCGGAGAAGAATATCTCCGAGAGATCGGATATGCAAAAAGCATCGGCATAAACTCATTTCGAACATGGCTTTCCCCGTTTGAATGGCAGCGTGACAGAGACTCTTTTATAAAGCACACGCGCGATTTTATCTCCGTTGCATACGAGAACGGGATCACCGTAATGCCCATAATCTTCAACGGCAACGGGCTTGACCCTCAAACGCTTGACCCCGAATGGCAAAAAAGCGTCGGAGACGCTTATGTTACGGATCTCGTTTCATGCTTGAAATCCGAGCCGGGAATAATCATGTGGGATATCATGAACGAACCCTCATGCAACGACTATTATCTGAAATCTCCCGTCGAAGAAAAAGCGACACGTTGGGAAAAAATCAACGCTTTTCTGAATCATTACTGCGCTCTCGTAAAAGAGCTTGATCCCGAAAACGCGATCACTATCGGTCATACATGGAGCGGAGATTTGGAACCGAGCGCGGAATGGGTGGATGTACTTTCTTTCCACGATTATCTCGAAAGCGAACAACGCATAGATAATACGTATATTGCCGCAAAAGCTGTTTCCGAGAAATATGGCAAGCCGCTCATCAACAGCGAGCTTTCATGCCTCGGACGCGCAAACCCATACGAACTTTCAATCAAAAAAGCATACGAACACAAAGTTGGATTTTACGTGTTTGAACTCATGATCCGCGGCTATTGGAAAGACATTCACGGTATATTTTATCCGGACGGAACAGTCCGCGATCCCTCCACGGTCACCGCGATGATGGGAATATTCAGAAATTACTCGGATTCACGCGTAAAACCGAATCCCAACAAAGAAGGCAAAGCGACTGAAGCATTGCGTCGTCTTGAAATCGCAATGTCAGATGCCGCAGAGGTATTCCGACATAAATCATCCTCGTCGGATGAAATTTTGGAGGCACTCGAATGGATCGTAAATCTGCTTGAGGGATGCGAACTCGTTCCAATGTATGAGCCTCCGCGAGTAAAGCTTATCAAATACAAAAATACGCCCGCCGAAAAACGCGACCTCGATGAAATAAAGGATTTTGCGTACGAGCAGGCGTGCATACTAAAAAAACATTGCAGGATCTTATAAATTCAGATCCGTAAGGAGACATTATGAAATACGATGTAATTATAATCGGTGCCGGTCCCGGCGGTATTTTTTCCGCTTACGAGCTTATTCAAAAAGCTCCGTCGCTTAAAATAGCTGTTTTTGAATCCGGTCATGCGCTTGAAAATCGCCGCTGCCCCATCGACGGCGAAAAAATCAAAAGCTGCATAAAATGCAAGAGTTGCTCGATCATGAGCGGATTCGGCGGCGCAGGCGCTTTTTCGGACGGTAAATACAACATAACCAACGATTTCGGCGGAACGCTTTACGAATATATAGGCAAGAAGAAAGCCCTTGAACTGATGCATTACGTTGACGGCATCAATATGCGCTACGGCGGCGTCGGCACAAAAATGTACACAACAGCCGGCACTCGCTTCAAAACGCTGTGCATCCAAAACGATCTTCACCTGCTTGACGCCTCAGTTCGCCATCTCGGCACGGACATAAATTACGTCGTTCTTCAAAACATATATGCATACCTCAAAACAAAAGTCGAATTTTTCTTTGATACGCCAGTAAGCTCCGTTAAAATTCTCGACGGAGGATATGAGGTAGTTTGCTCGAACGCAACATACACCTGCCGCGACTGTATCATTTCAGTCGGCAGAAGCGGAAGCAAGTGGATGGAGACCGTCTGCCGCGAGCTTGACATTCCGACAAAATCAAACCGCGTGGATATAGGCGTAAGAGTTGAGCTTCCCGCGGCGGTTTTCGCGCATCTTACGGACGAGCTTTATGAAAGCAAGATCGTTTACCGCACGCCCAAATACGGCGACAAAGTCCGCACGTTCTGCATGAACCCCAAGGGTGCCGTCGTCAACGAAAACACCAACGGCATCATAACGGTCAACGGTCACAGCTATGAGGATCCGAACAAGCAAACGGAAAACACAAATTTCGCACTTCTTGTCGCAAAGCATTTTTCCGAGCCGTTCCGCGACTCAAACGGATACGGCGAATCCATCGCTCGTCTCAGCAATATGCTCGGCGGAGGCGTTATCGTACAGCGCTTCGGAGATCTGATCCGCGGTCAGCGTTCAACTCAAAGCCGTATCGACGACAGCTTCATCACCCCCACTCTTAACGCAACGCCCGGTGATCTCAGTCTTGTGCTTCCCAAACGTATTCTCGACGGCATCATAGAAATGATCTACGCGCTCGACAAGGTTGCGCCCGGAACAGCAAATGACGACACACTTCTGTACGGTGTCGAAGTCAAGTTCTACAATATGGAGGTCGAGGTAAACGAAAATCTCGAATCAAAATACAAAGGTCTCTACATAATCGGTGACGGAAGCGGCATCACGCATTCGCTTTCACACGCATCCGCAAGCGGAATTCACGTTGCAAGAAACATCATATCAAAAGCATAAGAAAAGCTCCCTTTCGGGAGCTTTTTTACTTTATCAAATCTTCGCGAAGATAAAATTCGCGCTCGTGCGTTGTGCTGAAAAACAGCGGCTCATCCGCGGAATCCAAAAACGCAATGTCATCAAATTCGGATTCTTCGTCGTATTCGTCCGCTACAGACTCAATTCCGTCCCAAAATGAATCAAACGAAGCCAAAAATCCGAAAAATTCCTTTCGATTTTTTACAACCGAAAAAGTGTACCTGACGGCACCTCTGCCGGCATTCGCTTTTGTTCCGAGCCATTCGCTGACGGTTTCTTTTTTCTCCAAATGAAGCATATTCCGTGCGGCACCTACGATCGGATCGTTTTTTATCGCACCGTCTATCTGAACTATAACGATCGTCTGCGTATCGTCTCGCAGTTTGTTCAAAAGTTCAAGATAATGGTTACGATTTGGTATGTCGATCATTTCAAATCGCATTTTTGAGCATCTTCCGTTTGACTTTTTCTTCATTTTCACTCAAAACCTCCGCTTGCGTCAAAATTGAGAATATCCGAAAGGATGTAGTTTGAAACAAACATTCCCGACCGTGTGAAGCGGTAATGACCGTTTTCATACTCGACAAAACCGCCTTTTATATATTTTGCGAGCTTTTTACCGTACGTGCGTTCGAAATCCTTGCCGAACAACATAAGAAATTTGCGTGTATCTATGCCCTCGTTCAAACGCATACGAAGCATAATGTACTCACCTAGGCGCTCGCGGAGAGGAATTTCCTCGTATTCGTCAGTCATTTCTTCGTTGCCCACGCCGAGACAGCACTTGATATAGTTTGAAACGCTTCGTTTATACGAAAATCTTATATCCTTGAAATACGAATGCGCACCGGGACCGAAGCCGAGATATTCGTCACAACACCAATACTTCAAATTGTGCCGGGACTCAAATCCCTCTCGTGCAAAATTGCTTATTTCGTACTGCTTATAACCGTTTGCGGCAAGCAT
>CAZPJU010000016.1:0-21438 GCA_964586965.1 uncultured Lachnospiraceae bacterium
TCGGCGTATCTTTTGCCGCATTTCGGACAGAAAAGCTCCTCTTTTTTGTCATCATTTTCGTATAAATGAGAACCTGCGTGCGGATCGTTTTCTTTGTCTTGCTCGCCTTCCGCGAAATCATTTTTGATAATGTCATTTACGAGACGTACAAATTTGTACGCTTCGGACTTAAAAGTGTTCGAAAGGTTTGCGATAAGGCGTGTGTAGGAAAGAGAATCTTCAGTCGGCTTAACAACTCCTACAATGCGTGCGGATGAAAGCATTTCTTCAACGTCGAAGCTTTCGAAATCAGAAAGTTCGAAATAATCGTATGACAGAAGTTCAAATGTACGAGCTTGAGAAGACCTCTTGAATTTTGATTTTTTTTCGGGCAGTCCCGTCATAGACCCACTTAAAAGAATAACATCGGTATCCGTTATGAACAGATAATTGTCCGTCGGGATGCAATCGAGGTTCAAATCGGTTTTAGCGGCTATCTTAACGCTGTCGTAAGGAATTCCTTTTTCGAGCAGTGCCGCTTTGACGGATTCATGAATGTCAAAAAGTTCGGTCACAGGTGTTTCACCTCCTTGAGTAGTGCGCATATTAAGACATTATATTATAATACTTAATAATTCAATTATAATTATACTTAGCGTTTGATAATCCGTCAAGTTAATTAACTGATAATTATCCGATAAAAGTTCATATTTGATTAACATTTCAGAAAAAATGCGTGCAAATCATGTTAATCTTTTTTTATCGCCATCTTTGATTTATGAAATATCGTAGCAAGCGTAATTTCTTAATAATTCTTGCATAGCGTCATAAACTGTGCTATAATCAAAAAAAGTTTATAATTCAGCTTGCTTGAAAAACGGAAGGAACATAAATATGGATCACAAAGGAATTTTTGAAATATCGGAAAAAATTCTTGCAAATGTCTCATCGGTTATATACGGAAAGACAAATGAGATCAGATACATAATCTGTGCGCTTTTGTCGGAGGGACACGTTCTTTTGGACGATATTCCCGGAACCGGAAAAACAACACTTGCAAAGGCGCTTGCAAGATCAGTTTCCGCTGATTGCAAACGAATCCAGTTCACGCCTGATTTGCTTCCTTCGGATATAACGGGTATCAATTTTTACAGCCAAAAGGATAACGAATTTATATTCAGACGCGGACCCGTTTTCACAAATATCGTTATCGCAGACGAGATAAACCGTACAACTCCGCGTACACAGTCAGCACTTCTTGAATGTATGGGAGAAAGGCAGACAACTATCGACGGAGAAACGTATAAGCTTGCATCTCCGTTTTTTGTAATTGCAACTCAAAATCCCATTGAGTCGCAGGGAACATTCCCGCTTCCGGAAGCGCAAACGGACAGATTTTTGATGAAACTTTCGCTTGGATATCCCGCTCCTGAAGCGGAACGAGCTTTGCTTGATGAGCATATAATCGTATCTCCTCTCGAATCGCTTAATGCCGTTTGTACAAAGCAGGATGTCATATCCGCACAAGAGGCAGTAAAGCATATAAGTGTGTCTGCGCTTGTGAAAAAATATATCGTAAATATAGTGAACGAAACACGTTCCTCCGAAAGAGTTCGTCTCGGCGTAAGTCCGCGAGGTACACTTGCTCTTATGCGTGCGTCTCAGGCGTGGGCGGCAATGAACGGACGTGATTATGTTCTGCCGGATGATGTAAAAGCCGTTGCAGTCCCCGTCCTGTCGCACAGAATTATTTCCCGTTCGCAGGGAACAATACGTATTTCCGATTCAAATGCCAATATAATTCAGTTTATTATGGATACAGTCGAGGTGCCTGTAGAGTAAGACGCTTTCCGAACGACAAAACTCTTATGTAAGGAGATTCTGCAATGCTGTATCTGGCCTTGCTTGCCGCTGTTGTCATAGTGTATGTGTGGCAACTGAAAATGTACGAAAAACATACGTTTGATGAAATAGATTATAAAATAACCGTCAGTTCGGAGGAAGTTTTTGAGGGAGAGGATATCTTTATCTATGAGGAAATTTCAAATGATAAATATATCCCGGTTCCGTATACAAAAGTAGATACCTCGCTTCCGAAGGGACTCAATTTTCACATCGTAGAATATGATAAAAAGACCGGTAAACCGATCGACATCTTTCGTGACAGAATCGCAAGCGTATTTGTGCTCAAAAGCAAGGAAAAAATACGCAGACGTTGGCGCGTGAATTGTAAGACACGCGGCGTTTATTCGATTGGCGATGCGATGATCGTTTCGGGCGATATGTTCGGAATGAACACGACGTCGAAGGCACTCAAATGTGAGCCGAATAAGTCAAATACCGTTGTTGTTTTGCCGCGTACCGTTAATTTGGAGGAACATTTTACATCGTCGTTTTATCACAGCGGCGACGTGATAAAAAATCACAGTCTTTTGAGCGATCCGCTTTATATCGCGGGAGCGCGTGAGTATACTCCGCTTGATCCGATGAATAAGATCAATTGGAAGCAGACTGCGGCTCACGGAAAACTCATGGTAAATAATGAAGAATTTACTCAGCGTCACAGATTCAATATAATGCTGAATATGAATTCACGAGACATAGAACAGTCAATATATCCGTCGAGTCCCGAAAGTATAGAGCAGTGTATAACCGTTACAGCATCGATACTTGACAGAATTTCTTCCGAAAACGTTCCGGTAAGGATAATATCAAATACGCCGCCGGAATCCGTAGCGGATGAATATGCCGCAGATTTCGAGGGAATCGGCAAAAAAATTCTATTTACACGCGCATTCGAGGGCAAACGCGATATGATCTCCGCATTGCGGATGCTTTCTTCGATAAAAACGGAAATGTCTTGTCCGGTTGAAAAAATGTTGGACTATATTCTTGAGAATCATGAGGTGTTCTCGGAATCGGGTAATTTGATCATTGTTTCCGCATACATAAGCCAAAGAATGATAAATTTTCATAACGAAATGCGGAGAAACGGTGTTCACGTTATATTTTACGTAACAACAACAAACAGAAATGCTGATATCATTCCTCCCGATGTGGAAGTGTACTTCAAAACATTTTTCGGTGAATGATTAAAAGAAAGGACGATCAACATGACAGACCGTATGTTTGCAAAAATTTATAAGCTTTTGTCAGTTGCGGCGGTTGTTTCCGTTATCGCTCCGATCGTTTATTTTTTCTTCTATCGTCTTGTTCCGGAAATGTCGCAGTTTGTATTTTTTTTGATAACAGCAATACCTGTTGCGATAGGATATGCTATGCAGTCGTTTTACGGTACGGTTACGTCGTCAAGAAATAATTCGAGAGACGGTTACGATGACGACGGAGGCTATGAAGCGTTCGTGAATCCGTTCAAGCCGATAAAAGCCGCAGTGCCGGTCACTCTTTCTGTAATATTTGCGCTGATCATTCGCGTTGTTACGGATAGAATTATGTATTCCGCATACCGAAACGGCTATATTTTAACTTATGATTCGAATTCGCTTTATCCGTATATGGCAATGTTGCTTTTCTTTGCACTTAATTTTATAGGCATCGTTTTGTGGTTTTATCCTCCGCAAAGAATTATTTCGCTTCGTTCAATGCTGACTTATTTTGCGGTTTCAAGTGTTGTTTTCGCAATGTCTGTAATGATGTCCGTACCGACAGAAATGCAGTCATTTTCGCTCGTGTTGTTTTTTGTATGCGCTTCGGTTGTTCTCAATCAAACGTATATAAGCCGAAGATTCACCGGCGTTCTTACGGCTATATCGACGGAGGGGAAATACTATAACGGCAAGCTTATGGTATTCATGGCGCTGATCACTCTCGTTATCATGCTTCTTATCGCTTCCGTCTTTACCGGTATCGCTTTCCTTTTGAAATTTGCGTTTATTTACATCGCCGTAAAGATAGTAGGCGCAGGCGGAGATGCAAATGATGATAATTATTATGATGTGAGCGATGCCGAGGCTGATTTTTCCGATGTGATGATCTCAAATCAACCCATCGGAGATAAATTGCTTTTGATTGCTTGTGTTATAATTTTCATTGTTGCAATCGTATTCTTCGCTTTCCGAGGTCACTCGCTTGTAAAAAAGATACTTGCCAAACTTAAACAGTGGTTCAAAGAGTTTTTCTTGTTTTTTATGAATATGCGTGAATACAGCTCACTTGGAGTTTCATCTTCACACAGATTCGCCAATTATACGGATGAAACAATAAAGCTTCAAGATGCCGTTATAAGCCAATATGACAAAAAAGCGGAGAAAAAACGCTCGTACAGGGAATTTGTTTCGTATTTGAACAGCTTGCCCACAGCGTCGGATCAGATACGTTATGCGTATGTTACCATGCTATCCGTATTTCGTTCGCTCGGATACGGAATTAAACGCTCGGAAACTCCGCGCGAAACAAAGTTGAGAGTTGCCGCTCGCTCTGCAAATAATAATCTTGATTCTATCACGGATGCGATCGAAGCGGTTGATTATATGGAAAAAGAGCCGCCTGAGGAAAAATGTGACGAGGCGGTAAAGCTGATGTGCCGTATTATACGTAACAATTTCGAAGAATAGGAGAGAAAGGAAGCTTTTACTATGAGCAGCAAAAAAAACTCAAAATTCCTTGTGCCGACATGGGTAATTATACTTTGCTTTATTTTCGGAGCATGGCCTATCGCGGCTTTGCTTGCAATCGCAAATGCGGTAGCCGAATCCGAGGCTGAAAAAAAGAAAAAAGAAGCTGAAAAAAAGAAAACCGAAAAAACGCATACGATTTATCATTCCGGATACGTAGATGAGAACGTTGAGGAAAAAATAAAAAGCACATATTTTTATGTCAATAATCAAGAGAACGTTGAGCCTGATACGACTTATCATTACAGCTACGTAAAAAAGGAGGCAGAAAAAGCCGAAGAAAGCGGGAAGTCGCAAAAAAAGACATCGTCAAGAACGAAAAATTACGTTAAGCAAAAATTCAGCCGTTCCACCGAGCAAAGAGTGGCGAATCTCTTTATGTGGATCGGTTGTGCGATCTCGGTGCTTTTGTTAATCGACTCTTTTTCAAATGTTGTTGCCCAAGAACCGATCGCAACACTGCCGGATGTTGTAACGAGAATTGCAGTCTCTGTCGTTACGGTAGCGCTTTATTTTTTGAAGGAATATTATAAATCGCGTGATTATCGTATCACGACTTATCTTTCGCTACTTAGAAAGCAACGCTTTTATTCCGTTGAAAAGCTTGCCGAGGTTGCAGATGTTTCAGTATCAAGAGCAATGAAAGATTTGCATTATATGCAGTCAAAGGGACTTTTGGGGGACGAAGCGTTCATCGACAAAAAGATCAGATACGTAATTCTTACTTCTACCGCAAGGGATGAAGCTAAAGCCGAGTACGAGCGCGAAAACGATACCGAAAATAGGGAAACACGTCGTCGCGACGATGGAAAAATCGAATCCGAGGATTACGAAAAAACGCTTGTCCGCATCCGTGAGCTTAATGACGACATTGACGACGAGGTTGTTTCCGAAAAGATTGATACGATCGAGGAACTGACACGTAAAATATTCAAATTAGTCGAGGAAAAGCCCAGCCTCAAGCCGCAGCTTGAAAGTTTCCTTTCGTATTATTTGCCCACGACTTTGAAACTGCTCGATTCCTATGCATATTTTGAAGAACAGGGAATACGCGGAGAAAATATTGATGCGGGTATGCGTAATATTGAAGAAACGCTCGATATGCTGATCGTCGGTTATAAAACGCAGCTTGATAAGCTTTTCGAAGCGCAGACAATGGATGTTTCCACGGATATAAACGTGCTCGAACAAATGATGAAAGCGGACGGCTTCACGAAAAACGGCGATTTCGATTTTTCGTCGTCCGGAGCATTTGCCGAAATGACAGATCTCGATAATAAAAAAAGTGAATAAATGAATAAACGGACGGGAAAATCTCATAAAGAGACATTCTCCGTCCGTTTTTCTTTTTAACTCAGTTTTTCACGCAGATGAGCGAATATTTTCTTTTCTTCACGTGAAATTTTGACTTGTGAAAGTCCGAGCACGCGTGCGGTCGATTCTTGTGACATATCATGATAAAATCGCAGAGAAACGATTTTTTGCCAAAGCTCCGGCATTTTGTCCGTTGCTTCGCGCAGCGCGATATATTCGTATCCGATTGATTCGTCGTCAGATACCGCAATCGTGTCCGACAGAGACGATTCTCCGTCATCGTACATCGGCTCGTATATTGATCTTACGGGATATGTTGATTCAAGCGCTTCGGATGCAGCTTCAATGGTAATCCCGCATATATCGGCAAGCTCTGAAATGTGAGCGTCACGTCCGTTTTGCTCGCGAAAGCGTTCTTTTTCATAAAGAAGGCGAGAGCCGAGACGTTTGCTGTCACGACTTACCTTTATGATACCGTCGTCACGCAGGAATCGCTTTATCTCTCCTATTATCAGCGGAACCGCGTATGTGGAAAAAGCGCATCCGCGATCAAGGTCAAATGTGCGTACAGCGCGCAAAAGTCCTATCATGCCTATTTGATACAGGTCGTCAAATTCGACTCCTCTGCCGAGAAAACGTACCGCTATACTGCGAACAAGTGCGGCGTTGTTTTTGACTAATGCATCCTCACATGAGTCATCGCCTTTTTGTAAAGCTTCGATGAGCTTTATATTGTTATCGCGGTAGACGCTTTCCGTTTCGCTCATTGTTTGGATGTCCGCTTGCCGGAAAGAGTCTTTATCATCGTTACTTTTGTTCCTGTCCCCGGATGACTTACTACGGTGAGTTTGTCCGTAAAGCTTTCCATAACGGTGAATCCCATTCCGCTGCGTTCTCCCTCTCTATCTGTTGTGAAAAGCGGTTGCATTGCTTCTTTTACATTTTCAATGCCGTGCCCCTTGTCGCGTATTTCTATTCTGACTGTACGTTCGTCTAGTATTTTTATTGTTATGTATATTTGACCTGAGATGTCTCGGTAGCCGTGAACTATCGAATTTGTGACGGCTTCAGATATGGCGCATTTAAGATCGGACAGTTCCTCAACTGTCGGATCAAGTTGAGAAATGAAAACGGAGCTTACACTGCGTGCAAGACCTTCGTTGACGGACAGTGCGGGAATTTCAAAACGAAGTTCGTTTTTCAGATTGTCCGGAGGACGTCCGGATCTTTTTCTTTCTTTTACGGTATCAATGGTATTCATTGCAGTTTCCTTTCTTTTTTCTGTGAATTATTTTTGTTTCTTTTAATTTCAATAAGTCTGCCTGCGCCCGCAAGATCGAGTATTTTCATAACTCTGTCGGATGGATCGAGGACGGTGAGCTTACATCCGAGTTTTTCAGCCGCAGCCAACCTGCCGAGAATGAGTCCGAGTCCCGCACTGTCCATGAATTCGACCTCTGACATATTCATAACGGCACGCTTGGGGCGATGGATGAAAAGTGATGAGTCTATCTCTCCGCGTATGCGCTTCGCGCTGTGATGATCTATATCTCCCGAGACGGAGATCATCATTGTGTGACCGTCGATCACGGTTATTACTTCAGCTTTGCTGTTTCTCATGAAAATTCCTTTCTTTTGAAATATTTTGATTTACGGAAATATTTTATCTCGAAAAAAACGTAAAGATTGTCGCATCTCGCTGTCGAAATAATATTTGCGAAAAAATGCAGGTAAAGCATAATCGCTTTACCTGCATTTTGATTCAAAAAATATAATCCGAGATGTTTTGCATCATCGTACCGACAGCATCAAGTGCTTGACCGGCGCATTTTTTGAATTTGCTTTTTTTGGGTTTCATCGCACAGGCAGCAGCAGCGCCGAGCGCACTTCCCACTACAAGTCCGAGGGCAAGCCCCTTTATTATTTTCATTGTGATGTTTGACATATCCGACCTCCCGAATGTTTTAATTTCAAGCTTATTATTTGCACAAAAACAAGAAATGATTCTTTGTAAAATAAAAAAACGTGCCGTAGGCACGTTTTTATGTATGTCAGTTATTCCAGGAGTCGATTTTTTCGCTTATGTCAATTCCGAATATTGATGCGACTGCGATTAGATTGTTGCGTACCGTTTTGGTGTCGGCACCGTCCTTTGCGGCTTTTTCACGATATACTATCTCGCTTTCCGCAATAAATATTTTTTCATCGTCAGAATCAAAATCAGACGCAATATTAAGCACATCCTGATTAAGATTTCCGTTTTCGTCGTACGTGAGCTCGTTTATGGCGTCCGAGGTGATCTTGGAATCGATAAATACAGTAATCATTTCGTTCATTCCCTCAGATGTACCGTATATATCTTTAACCGATGAAATACCTTCGGAATCCTTCATTGTTACAAGCTTTATCGCGTAATTAATAGCTTTGGCTTCGCGCTCGTAATTATCATCGGTTATTTCTCCGGCGGATAATTTTGAAATGAACAGATTAATGAACTTTTGTGAGCCGGATTCTTCCTTTTCGGAGCTTGCGCTACCATCGTTTTTCAGTGATGCATCGAAAAGTTCCGGTGCGGCGGAAATGAATTCCTTGATTATCTGTGAAGTAACCGGGTCAAGTGTTGAATTGAGTTGTTCGAGCGCTTCGGAAATTGCCGTAACGGAGTCATCATTTGCGTCGTTTTTGCTTGATTCAAAGATTCTCATCAGCGATATCGTCGAAGAAAAGAGATTTTCGTATGAAAGTCCATCGTCTCCGAGATGAGCCTTTACGATGGCAGTTAATGTGTCGGGAGAGTTTGTCAGCTTATTTGATCCGGCGACCGAAAGCACAAAAGAGTCCAATATTTCGGACAGAATCTTACTTTCGCAAGCGTCGTCAATCGCAGCACCGAGAAACTTCATTGAATCGTATACATCCGGATTCGAGATAATCAATTCATCCGTTAAAATGTAGGATGTCTTGTATGCTGTCGAAATTATGTGTGCTATGATTCGTGCTTCGTCGTTCACGTTGATATTTTCAAAATTTTCTGAAGTTATAAGCACTTTCATGTCACTGACGGAGGCACTTTCATTGATTCTTAAAATGATATCACCGATCGCGGAATTTATCATTTCGGAAGTAGTGTCACGAAGATGCTCGTTTTCAAGTATGCTTGTGATAACGATTACAAGAAAATCATCGTTTGCAAGCATATTTTCGGCGTTTTCCATATCCGCAAGGACTCCGCTGTCGATTATTTCCTCGGCAATCGATGAAAATGTTGTAATATTCGGACCGATATTTTCGGGCGTGGAATCTTTCAATCCGTAGATCAGCGGCATAATAATTGCGGAAAACGGGGAATCGGTCAGCTCCGCAGGAGCAGATTCTATGATTTCCGAGCTTACCTCGGACACCAAATTTGCAGCTACTATGCTGTGAAAATAAGATTCCGAAACATAAGCTCCGATACTGTTGACGGCGTCTATTTGTGCATTTCCGTAATCGGAAAGATCAGCCGTAAGGCAGATAAGTTTTGAGCAAAGCGTGAGTGTTTGATCAAGCTCATTTCCGTTTTTGAAATCGGAACCGTTTGATGCTCCGACAACAGAATAAAACGATTTCATCGGCGCGGAATATGAAAGTCTCATGAAAAGATTATCGCGGACCGCAGATGTTTTATCTGATATTTCGTTGCGAATTTCGGATATATCAACCGAGTCCGAAATTTCAAGTTCGTATTTTTCGGCTGATTCGAGAACGGTATCAATCCCGTTCGACAGTGTGTAAAAAATTCCGGAAAACGGCATCAGAACAAAAACAGCTATTAATAAAGCATCAATTGCTCGAATAGCCGCTCCACCGACTTGGTCGGCGGGGAAAGCGCTTGTGTTGTGAAAATCCTCCGGAAGATTTTTTTGCTTTTCGGCTTTTGCGGCTTCGATTTTTTTGTTTATCAGTTTGATCAGCGCGTGTGAGGGAGCGATAAGAACTAAGAAAAAAAGCAGAAACAATATTCCAAAAACAAACGGAAGAATTACGGAAAATATCGCCGCGCCGATAAGGCTTACCGCAGCGGCGGTAATCGCTCCCGAACCGTTTGATACGGTTCCGGAGACTATAGCGAGAATTTTGTCTGCGGGGATTATCAGAGCGATAAGTCTAACAACTGAGAATGCAAGCAAAGCGGATACAATTGTGCGAAGCACGCATACAACTCCGTTTATGGTACCTTTTGAAAATCCGAGTACGGTAAGACCGATGATAAGAGCGGAAAACAGAATGTACAGAATAATTGATACGGTCATAAAATCCTCCGAAAACAAAAAGATATGCTATATAATTAAATGATAGCATATCTTTCGTTTTTTTGCAACTTTTTATAAGTTATATTGATCAGTTGTCTTCTTTGTCTGCGTAAAAATATTCGGTAGGTCTGAACAATATGGAAATACACCAAATTCCGGCAAGTGCAACGACTGTGTAAATAAGTCTTGCAAGCATTGTGCCGGAGCCGCCGAAGATCCATGCAACGGTATCAAATCCGAAAAGACCGATTCCGCCCCAATTAAGCGCGCCTATAATGACGAGCAAAAGCGAGATTTTATCCATTATCATAACGAAGTAACTCCGATTTTCTTTCTTACTTGGAACATTTCGTGTCCGTATATAATATATCTCAAAATCACGTAAATTATTAGTCTTTAAGCGTTGGAAATTTATTCTTTTTGTGATTACATCGTCTTGCTTTGCATATAATGAAAAAAATATCGTTATCGGGAGATTTTTATGCTTGAATCGATTTTTTTTATGCTTACTCGAATGTTTTCCGTTTTTTTGTCGCTTTCTCCGTCGCAATCTTTTCCGCCACCGCTTGATCCTAAGGAAGAACAAGAATTGTTTGTAAAGATGAAAAAAGGGGATCAAAACGCACGAAATAAGCTAATAGAGCACAATTTACGACTTGTTTCTCATATTGTGCGTAAATATTATGCATCTTCTCCGTGTACGGAAGATTTGTTTTCGATAGGTTCGATAGGACTTGTCAAAGCGATAGATTCGTTTGATCCGAAAAACGGTGCTCGATTTGCTACATATTCTGCAAAATGTATTCAAAATGAAATCCTGATGTATTTCCGTTCGCAAAAAAAACTCGGCTCTGAGGTGTCGATCAACGAAACGATAGATACGGACAGAGACGGAAATCCGTTAACTTACGGTGATATAATATCGAGCGATGATAATATAGCCGATGAAATAGATAGAAAAATAAAGTGTGAGCGAGCATTTGAATACATAAAGAATAGGCTCGGAGAACGTGAACGTCGAATTATTGTTTTAAGGTATGGACTTGACGGAAATGTTCCGTTAACTCAAAGGGAAGTTGCGGAACGTCTCGGAATATCACGTTCGTATGTTTCGAGAATCGAAAAAAGTATTTTGACCGAGCTAAGGGAATATATAGACAGAAAACAGCTTCCTTATTGACAAACAGGTGTTTTATTGGTTATAATATAATGAATTATTATGAATTAAGGTGATCCTGTGGTTAATATAAAAAGTGTAGATAAAAGATCGAGAGCGCAGCGTGCGGGGATTCTGCCGGATGATGTGCTTGTGAGTATAAACGGACATGAAATAAACGATATCCTTGATTACGGATTTTATTTGGCGGAAAAGCTTATAAAGGTTACTGTGCTTCGTAACGGCAAGGAAAAAACGTTTAAGATCAAAAAGGATGTTTATGACGATATAGGACTTAATTTCGAAACAGCCTTGATGGATGAAAAGCACAGATGTGAAAACGGATGCGTTTTCTGTTTTATAGATCAGAACCCGAAAGGGATGCGTCCAACAATATATTTTAAGGATGACGATTCAAGACTTTCGTTCATTCACGGAAATTATATTACGCTCACAAATCTGACAGATGCCGATATAGATCGAATAATCGAGATGCATATCTCACCGATAAATATCAGCGTACATACAACAGATCCGGAGCTTCGCGTAAAAATGATGAGAAACAAGCGCGCCGGAGAGTCGCTCAGATTTATTAAGCGTCTTGCTGACGGAGGATGCGAGCTTCATTGTCAGATTGTTCTTTGCAAGGGCTTGAATGACGGAGATGCACTGAAAAAAACGTTGACTGATCTTTCATATTATTTTCCGAGTGTTACGAGTGTTTCCGTTGTCCCTGCGGGACTTACGGGACATAGAGAAGGACTTTATCAGCTTGAACCGTTTACTCCTGAAGAATGTGCCGATGTTGTCGATCTTGTCGATGCTTACGGAGGAATGTGCCTTGAAAAATACGGAGCACGTATTTTTTATGCCTCAGATGAGTTTTATATCAAAGCGGGACGTGATTTACCGAATAACGATTATTACGGAGCTTATGAGCAACTCGAAAACGGAGTAGGCATGGTCACACTGTTCTTGACAGAGATCGACGAGGAACTTAAATTTATTGATGATTATGATTTCGACAGAAATAAAAAGCGAAAAGTAAGCGTTGCTACGGGTGAAGCGGCTTATTCTTCAATCAAGGTCGCGGTTGAAAAAATCAACGCCGTGTGTTATAATCTTGAATGTAATGTTTATTGCGTTAAAAATGAATTTTTCGGCGGTGAAGTTACCGTTGCGGGACTGCTTACGGGAGTTGATATGGCAAAGCAGCTCAAGGGACTCGATCTCGGAGACGAACTTTTGATTCCAAGATCGTCGCTGCGTTCCGAAGGCGATATTTTCCTTTGCGAACATTCTCCTGAATGGCTCTCAGAGGAACTCGGCGTTAAGGTCACTCCCGTCGAAAATGAAGCGGCGGAGTTTATTTCGGCAGTGCTCGGATGTGCTTCCACCGAAGGAAACGTTGAATATGTTTCGGAGGATAATATATAACGGAGGCATATATGGCGGGAAAAAGAAAAAATTCGAAGAAAAAAGAACAAACTAATTTACCGCTTTTGCTGACTGTTTTGGCAATTTGCGTTGTTATTGTCGTTGTTATTGCGGTTGTGACAAATGTGAAAGACGAACCGAATGATACCGATAAAAATACTGCTGATAATCTTGTAGATGACAGCACGGATTTGAACACAAAATATAACAACGCAGACGATACGGCCGATTCAAAAAAAGATACAGATTCCGATGATGTTACAGCCGGTATCATTACTGACGATACCTCGGTAAACGATACCGATAATTCGGATAGTAATGCCACCGACGAATCGAGCGGATTTGAATATACTGTCGGAACTGAAACCGAAACAAAAAAGACGGATAACGGTCAGATCAGTATTATTTATCCTACAATAGTGGATCCGGACGGCGAATCCGAACGAGCAGAGCTCTTGAACAATATGATAAAGTCGTATATGGATCAGATGTTCAAGTATGACGGTGTATCAAGTGACGACGGTGAATATACTTACGAAATAACCGATACGATCACGGCGGTTTCGACTGATGATTTTACATCTATTATCGTAAAAGGACAGTATTATATTGAAGATACACCCAATCCGACTGTATTTACATATACTATCAACTGTGATATCAAGTCAACGGATATTGTGCCTTCATCAGAACTGATTTATGATTTTTCTAAGATTAAGGATCTTTTTCTTGACGGAAAATTCAAGCTTAAAGAAGGTAACGAAGATCTGCTTGACGAGACAAATTACGAAGATATGATAATGGAATACAGATCCGAATACGGAATATATCCCAGTGTGTATTTCACGGATGACAGCTTCGGCATGATCATAGACCTTGTATATACGCTCGGCGGATATGCAATGTTCGAAATACCGTATTCATATGTCTCTGAGTATGTTTTCTGTCCGTCAAAATGAGACCTGACCTATTTTGATTTGCTTTTCATAAGCAATTTCAATATTAATTTGGAGGATTAAAAATGTCAAGACCTATTGTTGCTATCGTCGGCAGACCGAATGTCGGCAAAAGCACGCTTTTTAATAAATTGATCGGTGAACGCAGAGCTATCGTTGAAGATACGCCCGGAGTCACACGAGACAGAATTTACGGCGTTGCGGAATGGCGCGGACGCGAACTCGTTATTATAGATACGGGCGGAATCGAGCCTAAAACGGACGATTTTATGCTTCAGAAAATGCGCGAGCAAGCCGAAATCGCAATAGATACAGCCGATGTTATCATTTTTATGTGCGATATTCGAACGGGACTTGTTGCGGACGACAGAGAAATCGCAACGATGCTCAGACGTTCCGGCAAGCCGATCGTACTTTGCATAAACAAAGCCGATCGAATCGGAGATGTTGAGGCGCAGTATTATGAGTTTTATGAGCTCGGATTTGAATCCGATCCCATAGCAATTTCATCAATTCACGGAAGCGGTTCCGGCGATCTTCTCGATGCTGTTATAGCCAATCTGCCCGAAGAATGTGAGAAAGAAGAAAAGACCGATGTTATAAATGTTGCCGTTATCGGTAAGCCGAATGCGGGAAAATCTTCGCTTATCAATAAAATTCTCGGTGAGGACAGGCTTATTGTATCTGATATCGCGGGAACTACACGTGATGCGATAGATTCTTCCGTTACAAATTCTTACGGTTCGTATAATTTTATTGATACTGCGGGAATCAGAAGAAAATCAAAGGTAAATGATAAAATTGAAAAATACAGTGTGCTCAGAGCAAGCATGGCTGTTGAGCGTGCGGATGTTTGTGTTATTTTGATAGACGGCTCCGAGGGAATCACAGAGCAGGACGAAAAAATTGCCGGTATTGCTCACGAAGCGGGTAAAGCTTGCATTGTTGCCGTTAACAAATGGGACTCGGTCGATAAAGATAACGATACTGTCAAGGAATATACAAAGGAAATAACGCAGTCGCTTTCGTATATGACATATGCGCCGATCCTTTTTATTTCCGCAAAAACAGGGCAGAGGGTAAATAATCTTTTCGAGCAGATCAATTATGTCTATATGCAGACAAATTCGAGAATCACAACGGGTATGCTCAATGATATGCTCTCCGAGGCTACCATGAGAGTTCAGCCGCCGTCGGACAAGGGCAGACGTTTGAAGATATACTATATGACGCAGGTGAGCGTTGCTCCGCCGACTTTTGTTATTTTCTGTAACAGAGCAGACCTGTTCCATTTCTCGTATCAGAGATATATTGAGAATAACCTGCGCGAAACCTTCGGATTTAAGGGTACGCCGATACGTCTGATAATAAGGGCAAAGGGCGATGAAAAAGAATCGTAAGGATTATCAACGGAGAGTTCTATGACTTTTTTGGAATTTTTGCAGAATGGACTTTTTTCAAAATTGCTTGAAAAATACAGCCAATCGACAGTCGGTGCCTTTGTATTTATCGGAGGCTTCCTCATTTGTATTGTCGGCGGCTACTTGCTCGGAAGCATAAACTCGGCTATCGTGATTTCAAAGGTAATGTACGGCGAGGATGTCAGAGATTCGGGCAGTAAAAATGCCGGAACGACGAATATGCTTCGTACATACGGAGAAAAAGCGGCAAAATATACGCTTATAGGTGATTTCGGGAAAACCATTGTCTCATATTTGCTCGGAATTACAATATTCGGCGTTCAAGGTGCGTATTTCGCTTGCTTTATGTGTATCGTTGGACATATATTTCCCGTCTATTATCGCTTCCGCGGCGGTAAGGGCGTTGCTTGTGCGGCAATGATGATGCTTTTGCTTAATCCGATAGCATTTATCGTTTTGTTTACGATATTTTTGATCATACTTTTGGGAATGAAGTATGTTTCGCTTGCATCTATTATGGGGGCGATGCTTTATCCTATGGTGCATCAGGTTACCGAAAAGATCGGGTTCATGAATTATTTCTACTTCCCGTATTCAATCGTTTTTACAGTTTTGACCGCGCTTTTGATCTTGTGGCGTCATTGGCCGAACATGAAGCGTCTTATGGACAAGACTGAATCGAAAACAGATATAATTGCTAAAATCAAGGCTAAAAAACACTCCTCGGAGAATACGCATGAATAATAATAACATAAAAAGCGGAGATATACTCCGCTTTTGCCGTCTTTGCTCGGAGGCGGCAAATAATTCTGCGATGAAGCGACTTACGCTTTCAAAACCTACTAAAACAGCCGAATACACAAAGATAACGTTTTCTCTTTTTTCTGATACCGCGGGTAATGTGAAAATTTCCTTTGACGGTAAACTTGCGGACGGGAAAATGATTCGCAAAAACATCATTTGCGATGAGTTTGAAAATTTGCTTTGCGATCTTACGTGCGATTACGCTCAGGGAGATCTTACTGTCGGAAGCTCACAGGCAAGCTATATGACCTCAAAAAAGGGAAGGGTGTCCCTCGTCGGTGAAGGTAAAATACGAAATGAACTTAAAAACGGAGTTTATGCGGAGATAACGAACGGTAACGATAAGAAAAAAAATTATTTCTTTGACGGATCGGAAAAATGGATCGTTGAACTCGGAATATCTACAAAAGACGGAAAAATACATGACAAAAAACAGTCCAAATTTCGTCAGATAAACCGTTTTACGGAATTGCTTGACGATGTTTATGAAAAGCTTCCGGCAGAAGGCGTGCTTAATGTTTGCGATCTGTGTTGCGGAAAAAGCTATCTCAGCTTTGCGGTTTATGAGTATTTGACAAGCCGAAAAAATCGCAAGGTAAATATGCTCGGAATAGACAGAAAGCAAGATGTTATTGACTATTGCAACGGAGTGGCGGCACGTATAGGAGCCGACGGACTTCATTTTGTTGCCGCGGATATATCCGATGATAAAGTTTACACGGATGCGTTCGGAGAAAATGCAACGATACATTTGACAGTTTCGCTTCATGCTTGCGATATCGCAACGGATATTGTGCTCAGACGCGCGATAGAAATGCGTTCGGAAGTGATACTTTCTACGCCTTGCTGTCATCGTGAGCTTTACGGGAAAATAAAGGCAAACGCACTTTCTTTTATCACGTCTCATTCAATGCTGTCGTACAAATTTAACGATGCAGTTACGGACGGAATTCGTGTTAAAATGCTCGAAGTCGAGGGATATAAGGTTGATACAGTCGAGCTTGTAGACCCCGAAGAAACGCCGAAAAATACACTTATTCGTGCGGTACGAAAGAAAAACGCCTGCCGTTCCGAAAAGCTTGAAAGCGAATATAATGCAATCATTGATTTTCTCGGAATCACCGGATCGTATTACGATATATACAGATAAAACTCTAAATAAAAAGGCTTGGATCATTACGGATCCAAGCCTTTTTTCATTTATATGCTTTTTGAATTATACCGGATGAACCTTGAGTTCTTTGTCGGCTGCATCAGCGTCAAGATTGTACTTTGCAGCTTTACGAGCTTCGAAGAACTTTGTCGCAACCTGCTCAAAGAGCGCGTAGGAGAGAACATCCTCGTCCTGCTCGATATACTGAGCGATCTCCGAACGGAGCTTGTCAAGTTCGGGAGCGAGATCGTCTGCGGGACGATAGGTTTTGTATTCTGTCGTGCCGATGATGGAGCGACGGAATTCGGGATCAATGGGAGCCGGAGTCTGACCGTAATCTCCTCTGAGAATTCCCTTGAATTCGTTTGTAACCATCTTATAGCGCTGACCGGTGAGCACGTTCATAACAGCCTGTGTACCTACGATCTGAGATGTGGGCGTTACGAGCGGAACATAACCTGCGTCTGCACGAACGCGCGGAACTTCTTCGAGAACTTCGTTGAGAAGCTCGGATTTACCTGCATTTTTAAGCTGAGAAATGAGGTTTGAATACATACCGCCGGGAATCTGATAGAGCAGAGTGTTGATGTTGACCTGAAGAACCTTAGGATCCATAAGACCGGACTTGAGGTACTTTTCGCGGAGAGGAGTGAAGTAACGTGTGATCTTATCGAGCTGAGCAAGATCAAGACCTGTGTCGTACTCAGTGCCTGCGAGAGTTGCAACGATCGCTTCTGTCGGGGGCTGAGATGTACCGAGAGCCATCGGAGAGATAGCGCAGTCAACGATGTCACAGCCTGCTTCAACAGCCTTAAGGACTGTCATGGAAGCAAGACCGGAGGTGTAGTGTGTGTGAAGCTGAACGGGGAGAGAAGTCTTAGACTTGATAGCCTTTACGAGCTCGTAAGCATCGTAAGGGAGAAGGAGACCTGCCATATCCTTGAGGCAGATCGAGTCAGCACCCATTTCCTCAAGCTGACGTGCATAATTAGCGAAATATTCGTTATTATGAACAGGGCTTGTTGTGTAAGAAAGAACAGCCTGAACGTGACCGCCCTCTTTTTTAGTTGCGTTTATTGCTGTTTTGAGGTTTCTCGGATCATTCAGTGCATCGAAGATACGAAGAATGTCGATACCGTTGGCAATAGACTTCTGAACGAAATATTCAACAACATCGTCTGCATAGTGACGATATCCGAGGATGTTTTGACCGCGGAAAAGCATCTGAAGCTTTGTATTTTTTACTTCGCTGCGAATCTTACGGAGTCTGTCCCAGGGGTCCTCATTGAGGAAGCGGAGACAAGCGTCAAAAGTTGCGCCGCCCCAAGCTTCAAGGGAATAATAGCCGACCTTATCCATCTCCGAAAGGATGGGAAGCATTTCTTCAGTCTTCATACGCGTAGCGATGAGAGACTGATGCGAGTCGCGAAGAACGGTTTCGGTGATTTTTACCTTTGCCATTATATTACGATTCCTTTCTGTAAATTAATTATGCGTAGAGTGAGAGCAGTACGCCTGCCGTAACTGCCGAGCCTATAACACCGGCAACGTTCGGACCCATAGCGTGCATGAGCAGGAAGTTTGCGGGATTTTCTTTCTGACCGACAGTCTGCGAAACTCTTGCCGCCATCGGAACGGCGGAAACACCTGCAGATCCGATAAGGGGATTGATCTTGCCCTTTGTGACCCAGCAGAGGAACTTACCGCAGAGAAGACCGCCGATCGTAGAGAAGCAGAACGCAGCAAGACCGAGAGCGATGATATAAAGAGTCTGAGGAGAGAGGAAGTTTTCTGCGTTTGCAGTTGCGCCGACGGAAACGCCGAGGAAGATTGTGCAGATGTTGATAAGCTCATTCTGCGCTGTCTTGGAGAGACGGTCGGTAACGCCGGTAACGTTGAAGAGGTTACCGAGCATAAGGAAGCCTACGAGCGGAGCCGCATCCGGAACGACCATTGTTACAATGAGAGTAACAACGATGGGGAATACAACAAGCTCAAGCTTCGAAACGGGACGAAGCGTACCCATAACGATCTGACGCTCCTTCTTCGTTGTGAGCATCTTCATGAAGGGAGGCTGAATGAACGGAATGAGCGCCATGTAGCTGTAAGCCGCAATCGCGATAGCACCGAGAAGGTGAGGAGCGAGTGTCTTTGTTACAAGAATAGCGGTAGGTCCGTCAGCGCCGCCGATGATACCGATAGCGGCAGCTTCAGCAGGTGCAAATCCGAGGAAAAGTGCGCCTATGAAAGCGACAAATACGCCGAGCTGAGCGGCGCCGCCCATCATAAGAGAAACGGGGTTAGCGATAAGAGCAGAGAAGTCCGTCATTGCGCCGACACCCATGAAGATGAGAGACGGGTAAATGCCGAGCTTAACGCCAAGATAGAGGATATCCACAAGTCCGCCTTCGTTAACAACGAGCTTTAATGTGTCAACGAGGGTCAGGCTGTTGTCCTCACTGATAAAGAAATCCATGTGGATAAGGTTTGCTCCGGGAAGATTGGCGAGGAGCATACCGAAAGCGATCGGGACGAGCAGAAGCGGCTCGAATTTTTTAACGACACCGAGATAAAAGAGTACGCCGATGATGACATACATAATGAGTGTCTTGTAAAAATTAGGGTTAACCGCGCCGGACTCATCATAGATGAGCTGCATAAATCCCGTTGTTTCCAAGAATTTTTGTACGAATTCCAAAACGGTTACACTCCTTTATAATAATTTGCGAAAATATAGCTTTAACTGTTATATCTTGCTTATATTATGAAAGGGAAACGAGGAGATCGCCTGTGGAAACGGAAATACCGCTCTGAACAACAGTTGCAACCTTACCGTCCTGAGGAGCGAGGATTTCGTTTTCCATCTTCATAGCTTCGAGGATGCAGAGAATATCGCCCTTCTTGACGTCAGCGCCTACGGAAACGTTTACCTTGAGGATAGTTCCGGGCATCGGAGCATTGATTGTTACTGCGCCTGCGGCTGCAGTGGGAGCGGGAGCTGCCTTGGGAGCTGCCTTGGGAGCTGCTACAGGAGCGGGAGCGGCAACAGGTGCGGTAGCTGCTACGGGAGCGGCAACAGGTGCGGAAACTGCGCCTGCTTCTTCAACGAGTACTTCATATACGACACCGTTTACGGTTACATTGTACTTTTTCATGATAATAATCCTTTCAGAAAAATATAAATTGCTTAGCGTTTGTTCCAGGGGGAGGCGTTAGAAGAACGTCTGAATGAAACAACTCTGAATCCGCCTGCAAAGCTTTCATCGTCCGCGGTATAAGCGGCGATTGCGGCGGTGATAGCGGCAACAAGCGCGCCGTCATCGTTTTCGACAACGGGAGCTGCCGCGGGTGCGGACACTGCTACGGGAACGTTTTCGGGTTCTTTCATTGTGGTAGGCTCCTTTTCGTGATAGAAAATAACCTTAAACAATGCGAGAACGCCCCACAAAATTATAAGAACAGCAAAAACCGTAATCATTCCGAGAGCAAAGACTGTAAGACCTGTCGAAAGCTTTTCGGAAAAAGAGGTTAAAGGCTCTGTACCTGAAGAAGCAGTTGCCGCAAGAGCTGCAAATCTGATAGCTGTCATGTCAGTCTCCTTTCGTTAAAGGGGGAGATTGATGTGACGTCTTACAGGATCGCCTGCGCTTTTCATCGAAAGCATTTCGAGAGCGGCGGCAATACGTGCACGAAGCTCGGAGGATTCGATGATGTCATCTATTTCGCCCTTGTAAGCGGCGTCAACAGCAGAGCCGAAAGTAGCATTCCATTCGGAAACAAGCTCTGCACGGCGTGTGGCGGGATCCGTTGCACCCTCGAATTTTTCATCCCAAAGAAGTGCAACTGCGGATTCTGCGGGCATTGCGCTGATAACAGCGGAATCAAGCGCGAGAGAAATGTCCGCGCCGACGGATTTGCTTCCGAGAACGGTGTAAGCCGCGCCGTAGGATTCGCCCGTAACAACAGTTACTTTAGCGCATTCGGAAGAAGTGTAAGCAAATGCAAGCTTAGCAATTTCATTTGCGTCGGGTGCGTTTTCAGTGTCAAGTCCCTTTGTGTCAACGAGTGTGACAACGGGAATATTGAAGCTGTCGCAGAGGGAAACAAGGCGAGCAGCCTTCTTTGCGGCATCGGAGGTGAGCTTACCGCCGTTTACCGCGGGATTTGTGGCAACGATACCCGTAACGGTGCCGCCAACGGAAGAAAGAGCGACAACCATTTCGGGAGCGAGAGCCGAGTAAAGTTCCTTGTAATTGCCGTCATCGGCAATGGAAGCGATAACGCTGTGAATG
>CAZPJU010000017.1:0-21263 GCA_964586965.1 uncultured Lachnospiraceae bacterium
GCGCGCAGTCTGCGGGATATATAACTGTAAACACACATAACATACGGGATTATACCGTTGATAAGCATCGCAGAGTGGACGATACTCCTTACGGAGGCGGAAAAGGTATGCTCATGATGCCTCAGCCTGTTGTTGACTGTCACGAGGCTATCATAGGAAGTTTGCCGGAGGGGAGTAAAGTCAGAACGCTTTATATGTCTCCTAAGGGGAAAGTTTTTACTCAAAAAAAAGCCGAGGAGCTCCTTGAGTATGATGCTGTCGTGATACTGTGCGGTCACTATGAGGGGATAGATCAGCGTGCGCTTGATCTTGTCGTTGATGAATATGTTTCCGTCGGTGATTATGTTCTTACAGGCGGAGAGATTCCCGCTTGCATTGTTGTGGATGCCACATCGAGACTTGTCGAAGGCGTGCTCGCCGCGCCCGAATGTTACGAATCCGAGAGCCTTCAGGACGGACTTTTGGAATATCCGCAATATACGCGACCTCCCGTTTATCGCGGACTTGCGGTTCCGGATGTGCTTTTGTCCGGACATCACGGAAATATTGATAAATGGCGACGCGACGAAGCGCTTCGCGTTACGCTGGAGAAACGTCCCGATTTGATTGAAAAATAAAAGTTGATGCCACTGATCGAGAAAGTTGCGGTTACGAATATGGACGAAAAGAAAATATCAAAACGAAATAAAAAGTCAGTGGGAATTTTCGAGTACGCGTTTACGTCATATTATAAGCTGACGGAAAAATGGAAGAAAAGTGCTGTTTGTTCGCTTTTGTACAAAGCTTCTGCGTCTAAAGCGGTATCGCACGTTCGTAAGGTTGCGGCGCGCTCATCCGAAAAAAGCGTATTGCTCGGCGCGTTGAGGCGTTTTGTAGCCAAGTTGCCTTCAGTAACGCTTCGGGCATACGGAACGTTTATTTTTTCGCTTGGTTTTTACTCGGCGCTTGTTTATATAATAAAGGCTATCGCATCGACGCTTGATGCGGATACCGATGCACTGATATTCAGCGGTATGCTTATAATCGCTTCGATTCCGCTGCTTTTGTCGGGCAAGACACTTGCCGAGGCAGTGATAGAAAGCAGAGTTGGGTCGTTTGTTGCGTTTGATCTGTTAGGTTACAGACCTGAATCCGCACAAGCGTGCAAAACTGTTATAAAACGCTGCGATATTGCGATGATAGCGGGAATGGTGCTTGGACTTTGCTCGTTTTATGTCGATATTGAATATATAGCGGCGGCTGTTGCGATTGCCGTTATGATCTATCTTGCGATGACGGCTCCGGAGGGGGCTGCGGTTGTGTTTATTGCGCTTGCGCCTATCATGCGTATGACGGCGGCTAAAGCGTTTATTGCTGTCTTGCTTATAGGATATCTGTATAAACTTTTGACCGGCAGACGTACATTTAAGCTTGATCTTTGCGATTCCGTCATGTTGATTTTCGGCGTGATTGTGATATTGGGGGATACGATCCATTACGGCAACGGAACGGAGTTGGGTGCGGCGTCGCATCTTTCCGCGGTTATTATGTATTTCCTTATTGTAAATCTTGTGCGAAACGATAAGTGGCGGAGAGCGAGTCGTGCGGCTGTTGTATTCGGCGGAGTGATGACTGCGGTACTGTTTGTCGCGTCATGCTATTTGCCGGAGCGTATGGCAACGGTAACGTTTGTGTCGGATTCACTTGAAAGCTCAAAGGAATTGCTTCTCGGATTGATGTGTGATTCCGACGTCGCTTTGCTTTATGTGGCGGCGGTGCTTCCGATGTTGATGGTTGATGTTTCCAATGGAAAATCAAAGAAAAAATCCGGCGGAGCAGCGATTTTTGCTGCGCTTATGCTCGCCGCTGTCGTTATGAGCAAATCTCGCAGTGTTTGGCTCAGCGCCGCAGTCGGAGTGACGCTGTTGCTTTTGTTCTTTAATTCAAAGCTTGTTGCTGTCCCTGTGACTGTTGCGGCGCTTGTTTCGTTCGGTGCGTTCGTACTTCCGGATGAATTCAGCGTTTATATCAAACGTTTATTTGATTTTTCCGGAGAGGGTACTGTTGCAAACATCAATGTTCGTGAAAATTCGCTCAAGATGCTATTGGATAATCTGTTCGGCGGCATCGGAAGCGCAGACGGTGTGTTTTCTTCGTATTACTCGGTTTATACGGGTACGGGAGCTACGCCCGACAGCGCGAAAAACCTTTTTCTCGGTGTCGGAGTTGCGTTGGGCGTGACGGGGCTGCTTGTGTTTGTGCTTGCGCTTGTTTGCTTGCTTGCAAAAATGTACACTCATGTAAAAGTAAGCGGAGAACTTAACTCCAAATCGGCGCTTGCCGGCTTTTTCGCAATGATATTCGGCGGACTTGCCGTTGATATTTTTGCAGAGCCTAAAATGTTTTTGCTTTTCTTTGTATATGCGGCGTTTGCATCGTCTTATACATCCGTAATACCGACGAGAGACGATACGTTGACGATGCGAGAGCAAAGCGAATGCTTTGCAGCTAAAGATATTGAATTTGAATGATGATTCATTCGATGAGGTGACTGATGAATAACGAAAAAAAGAAAAACGGATCTGTCTCTGTGCGTGTGACGGCGACGGATGTGGTTATCATAATTGCGGCGGCAGTCCTTCTTTTGCTTATTGTCAGGTTCGTTTTTTTTACTGATGCCAATGACGAAACGTATGATATAAGCTATGTCATCAAGCTTTCCGAGGTGAGAGATGAATTTACCGATAAGCTCAAGGCGGGGGATTCTATATATCTTGCCTCTAACGGTGTGAAAGTCGGTACTGTTACGGCGTGCGAATCAACGGCGTCTGTCTTGGATAAAACGGGACAAGTGGTGCCCGGAAAATCTGATATTTATGTGACTGTTGAGGTCAAATCGTCTGAGGCTGATCGGATAAGCGTCTCCGGCTGCGACATAGTGGTCGAAGGGCGATATTCAATGCGAAGTGCAAGCTTTTCTTTTGAATGTGTTTGCGTCAGCATAGGTAAATGATCGGTGTTTGTACGACGAAGATTATAATATTGCCGCATTTGCGGAATGAGGAGCTGTAATGCGAAAAGAAAAAACGGCGATTGCCGCGCTTGATGTATTTTTTGCTGTTATTATTGCAGTTGCCGTGCTCGGCGTTGCGGCACGGTATCTTCTTATAGAAGAAAACGGAATCCTTGCGGGAACTCCCGAAAGCAAGGGAGCGGCGCTATCTGTCTTGATAACGGATATTGAGGGGACGTCGTCGGAATATTTCGTTGAGGGTAGGGAATTTACACTTACCGATAAAAAATATCCGTGCGCGATCATTTCGGATTTTACTGTTACTCCGGCTGAATATATTGAAGAAAATGAGCAGGGTGAGCTCGTTATAGCTTATCACGATGAGGAAAACGGAAATATTGACTGCCGCGGTGCCTTGAAGGTGAACGGTTTTTATCGTGACGGTGTTTATTATCTTGAAGGCGAGAAAATCGTTACAGCGGGAATGGAGATCGTGCTCACTGACGGTAAAATCTGCGTAACTGCGTTGATCACAGACATCTCTCCTATATCTTAAAACGCGAAAATAGTGAAAAATTGCATAAAAGTGTACTTTGTTAACGGCAAAATACATTAATATGCCCTATTGATTTTAACGTTTGCCTTTGATATAATAGTAACAATAATTAAAAATGCCTGATTAGCCGAATTTATACGATTTTCATCGTGGAGGATGTAATGATTTCTAAGAGCGTCACTGTGGAAAACAATGTGGGACTTCATGCAAGACCCGCAACATATTTTATTCAGAAGACTAACAGCTATGCAAGCTCCGTTTGGATCGAGTGCGAATGCGGTAAAGTTAATGCAAAGAGCCTTCTCGGAGTGCTCTCTCTCGGCATCAACAAGGGTACTGTTGTTAAGATAATTGCCGATGGTGTTGACGAAAACGAAGCGGTTGAAGGTCTTGCGGCACTTATCGAAACCGGTTTTTCCGAGTAAAACGATAGGTAAATAAAACAAACGGAAAAGGCAGATGCGACGCATCTGCCTTTTTTTGGTGTTTGTTTTTGCGAAATGCTATTGCGGATTGCTGTCGGTATGCTTTATAATATACACAGAAACCGACTTGCCGCAAATGTCATTGCAATCATTGGTGCATTGCGGCGCAATAAAATTATTATGGAAAATGTAAAACGAATGAACGATTCGAGAGAGCGCAGACGTGCGCTGTTTCGCGAGGCGTCCGAACTTCCGCTTTCGCCCGGCGTCTATATCATGCGGGACAAAAACGATAATATAATATATGTAGGAAAATCGCGTGCGTTGAAGAACAGAGTGTCGCAGTATTTTTCGGATACAGCGCATCAGATAAAAACCGAGCGGATGGTTTCATCTGTGGCAAGATTTGAAACGATCCTTTGCAAAACGGAAATGGAGGCTCTGACACTTGAGGCGTCGCTCATAAAGCGACACGAGCCGAAGTACAATATAAAGCTTAAAGACGCAAAATCCTATCCTTATATTAAATTATGTGTCGCGGAGGAATTTCCGAGACTTACAATGACTCGTAAACGAGGCGCGGAAAAATCAACCGAAGCGCTGTACTTCGGTCCGTATTCATCTGCTGCGGCAGTCAAAGATATCATAAAGTCGATGGAGCGAATATTTTTGTTGCCTACGTGCAGACATGAGTTCCCACGCGATATCGGACGTGTCGGATCTTGCGTATATGATCAGATGGGGCGTTGTTGCGGTATTTGCAGAGGTAGGGTGTCGTCTGCGGAGTATAAGGAGAACCTAAAATCCGTTATCACCGTTTTGAAAGGCGATATAAAATCTGCTGTTGCGGAGCTTAGATCGCGTATGTTTGAATATGCGGAAAATGAAAATTTTGAGGCGGCGGCACGTTGTCGAGACAGTATACAGTCTTTGGAGCGGCTTAAAGAGCGTCAAAATGTTGTTGCGTCTCCCGAAGTCGAGCGTGATGTGATCGGATACTACGAAGATCCCGAATCGCTTTCCGCGTCGATGACTTTGCTTGTCATACGCGGCGGTGCCGTTGCCGACAGACAAAGCTTTGAGTTCGGAGCGGATAATATCCCGGATCGTGAGTCGATGTCGGAATTTGTGACGCTGTTGTATTCGTCGCGCGAATATATACCGCATGAGATTTTGGTGTCGTTTGAACTTGATGAATCCGAAAAAACGCTTTTGACGGACTATTTATCGGAACGTGCGGCGCATAGGGTTGTTGTTCGCACGCCGGAGCGCGGTGAGGGAAAGCAACTTGTCGGACTTGCGATTGAAAATGCACGTCATTCGGCAGAACAGTACAAAGCAAGGGCGAGGTCGGATCTTGAGACGTCGGTTAAGCTCGCTTCGATGCTGTGCCTTGAAACCGTTCCGGATCGAATCGAGTGTTACGATATTTCCAATCTCGGTGCGGAACATATAACAGCCGGAATGATAGTGTGCGAAAATGGGAAATTAAAAAAATCGGCGTACAGACTGTTTTCCATTGAGGGGAAAAGCGCGCCGGACGATTATGCGGCTATGTCAGAGGCTATCCGTCGCCGTCTCGGCCACCCCGAATGGGGAGATATGCCGGATTTGATCTTACTTGACGGCGGACGAAGTCACGTTTGCGTCGTTAAGTCGTTGCTGCGTGAGCTTAATATGGAAATTCCCGTTTTCGGAATGGTCAAGGATGAGCATCACAAGAGCCGCGCCATTGCGACGGAGGACGGGGAGATAAGCATCGCAAGGGAGCAAAGTGTTTTTCAGTTTGTTTATCGTTTGAGCGAGGAAGTCCACAGATTTACTGTTTCAAGTATGCAACGGGCAAAGTCTAAAACGCTGTCTCGCTCGTCTCTGACAAATGTTCGCGGTATCGGTGCCGCTAAAGCGAGCGTCCTTATGTCGCATTTCGGGACGTTGAAGAAAATGCGCGAGGCATCGCGCGATGATATCGCTTCCGTTGACGGTATTTCGGAGGCTAACGCGGATGCGGTGTTTGATTTTTTGCATCGCAACGACAATAAAAATAATGGAGATCTAAAAGTATGAGAATTATTACAGGTAAAGCAAGAGGAAAAAAACTTATAACGCTTGAAGGGGAAAACACGCGCCCGACCGGCGAAAGAGTGAAGGAAGCGGTATTTTCGATGATACAGTTTGACATAGAAGGCAGACGCGTGCTTGATCTTTTCGGCGGTTCCGGGCAGCTCGGACTTGAAGCGCTGTCACGCGGAGCGGATGCAGCGGTCATTTTGGATGCGGCGCCGGAAGCTGTTGAAGTAATTAAGGCAAATGCCAAAACAACCGGACTGTTTGACAAGTGCAGAATATCCGTGATGGAGTATGAAGCGTTCCTTAAGCGTTCGGCGGAAAAGGAAAGCTTTGATATAATTTTTCTTGATCCGCCGTATAAAAGCGGATTTTTGCCCCGTGCACTCGATTTGATCGCGCGTGGCGGTATTGCGAACAAAAATGCCGTGATCGTTTGCGAAAGTGCGGACGGCAATGTCTTCGGAAACGATTCCGTGCTTGAATCAAAATACAAAGTTATGCGCTCGTCTAAGTACAGCAAATCGCACATTACGTTGCTTACGCCGGTTACGGAAGGCTAAAAAAGAAACAAAAACAGACTTAAAACTCCTCGAAGCGCTTTTTGCTTCGAGGAGTTTTACTTTTTTCGGTGTATTAACGGTCGAAAAAGACAAACGCATAAAAACGACGGTTTTATGTTATTGCGGAGCAAAATGACGTAAAATTTCGAAATCGGGCGCTTTGTCTTGCCGAAAACGCAAAAACACCTCGTGAAAATGTCGATATATCAAGAAAAAGTCGGAAAATAGTAGCAAGAAAATTTTAATATTGTCTTGACTTGCATTGTATTTTAATGTACAATAAATTCAAGGTGGTTGAAAGTGGTGCGAAGTGTTGTCATTTGCCCACAAAGTAAGCGAACAGCCCATGAAATCACGTCTGAAAGGAGTTGAAAGGCGATGTTGAACTTTTTCGGTGAATATGCTCAGGTCATAGACGCGAAAAACCGAGTTTTTATCCCTGCGAAATTTCGCGAAGTTCTCGGCGAAAAAATTTATATATTCCAGAATACAGACAAATGCCTTAATGTATACTCCGAGGAAAAATGGCTTGACTATACCGGCAAGATAAAAAGTCTCCCGTCAAGCAAGGGCGGCATGGTTGCGAGATTCGTATTTTCAAATTCGACGGAAGCGAAGTGTGATTCTCAAGGGCGAGTTATAATCCCGCAGAATCTTGTGAATTACGCGGCGCTGAAAAAGGATATTTACGTTATCGGCGTCGGTGATCATATTGAAATTTGGGACAAGGAAAGACGCGACGCGGATCAGTCGGAGGAAAACATTGCCGACATTCTTGCGATCATGAGAGAATACGACATCTGATATGGCAAAGCGTCACGGAAAAGGAAAATCATACGGCACGACCGATATCGAAAAAACATTCGGTACGTGCGATAATGCTACGGCAAATATAACGGCTTCGTCGGAATTTTCGCATAAGTCAGTGTTGCTTTGCGAATGTATCGACGGACTTGCGATCAAACCCGACGGGGTGTATGTTGACGGCACCGCAGGCGGTGGCGGCCATTCATACGAAATTGCATCGCGGCTGATAGGCGGACGTCTTGTTTCGATAGACAGGGACTCGGATGCAATAGCGGCGTGCGAGAAACGTTTGGCTCCGTTTGGGGAGCACGTTACGCTCGTCCATGACAATTACAGAAATCTCGGCTCGATCGTACAGTCTCTCGGCATTGACGGCGTTGACGGAGTTCTGCTTGATCTCGGAGTCAGCTCACATCAGATCGACACCGTTGAGCGCGGATTTTCATACAGTTCTTCCGAACCTGCGCCGCTTGATATGCGTATGTCGCGCGACGACGGACTAAGCGCTTACGATGTTGTTAACGGCTATGAGCCGTCTGAATTGAAACGAATTCTTTACGAATACGGCGAAGAAAAATTTGCATCGCGCATTGTTGACAGGATAGTCGAGGCGCGAGAGAAAGCTCCTATACAGACAACGACGGAACTTTCGGATATCATCAGAGCGGCTATTCCTTCCGCAACTGTCGAAAAAGGATCGCATCCGGCAAAAAGAACCTTTCAAGCGATACGAATCGAGGTAAACGGAGAGCTCGACGGAATCGAACCTGCCTTGACGGCGGCTATAAATTCGCTTAAAACCGGCGGGCGCATAGCGGTCATTACTTTCCATTCTCTTGAGGACAGGATCGTTAAGCGTGTGTTTGCCGAAAAGGTCAAGGGGTGCGAATGCCCACCGGATTTTCCCGTTTGTGTGTGTGGCAAGAAGCCGGTGTTGAAACTTGTTAATAAAAAACCGATAACATCAGGCGCGGACGAGCTTTCGGGAAATCCGAGAGCAAGAAGCGCAAAACTCCGTATTGCGGAAAAGCTTTAACGTAAAATCAATCAACGGATCAAATAAATCTTTGAAAGGAAGCTGAAAAAAGTGACTTACGAACGCGGTAACGGACAACAGAATATGATCCAGGCGACATCTCACCGTACCGTGACGCCCTCTGCGCGTCACGCTTGTCCCGCGGCGGATTATAACACTTCTCAGCTTGTGACAAAGCTTCGTTCGAGGGGAAGCGCCAACGCGCCTCATCTTCGTGCGCCTTCGTCCGATCTTATGCAGGACGCTTATAAGAGTATGCCGCGCAAAAATGCTCGCCAAGCTGCTAATGTTCACGAAATGTCTCCTGTACTTGACAATAAATACAGTCCGTATTCTGACGTAAATGTTACGGCGGTGAAAAAAGCGCAGGCACAGCGCGCCAATGCACAGCCTACGCAGAATGCACGGACACAAAACGTCCGTAACGTCTCTCAGGCGAACGGACGCGCAAGGCCCGAACAGTCACGTGCGTCTGTGGCATCCGATCGCAATCGTCAGATGTCGGCGGAAACTATACGTAGATCGGAACGTGGACGTAATGCCGCGCCGACGAGAACAAGCGCTTCTGCAAGCCGAATTGCACCTCGTGAAGTGAAGTTCCGCAGTCCTGTGCCGAGTACTCAGCTTGCGGAATCGGGTCCTCGTGAGGTTGCGTTCAAAAGTGTGCCTTTCCCGAAGCTTGTGTTTATGGTTCTGATGTTTGCTGTTATTATTTTTCTTATGATACACAGCGTTGTTCAGAATTTTGAATATCAAAATGAGATAGCGGAGCTTGAGACAAAGCTTGATGCGCTCAACAAACAGGCTGATTCTCTCCGTCTCGATCTTGAAAAAAGAGACGATCTTGCCGAGATCGAAAGACGCGCCGAGGAGATCGGAATGATAAAGAGTAACAGCATTGAGGAAAAATACATCAGTCTCGGAAACAGCGACATCATCGAAAATTTCGGTACGGATAAAGACGAGTACGGCTCGTTTACAACTATGTTGAGTGCGGTAAGCCGCCGTCTGTCCAAGTTCTTCAGCGGACAGTAAGGCATTCGTCGCGGCATAAAGTCCGCGAACGGTCAATATAATATACAAAGTGCATCAAAAGAGTAAGGAGACTTGACATTTTAAGCTCGTTACTCTTTTTGAATGATGTAAGATAATTTCGAATTGCGTCGAAAACGAAGGGAGCGATAATGAATAATACAAGCAAAACGATAACAAAAAGAGGCTACTTCGTTCTTGCTGTTTTTATAGTCATGTGGTTGGCGCTTTGCGCTGTGCTTTTTAATATACAGATACTTTCCTATGACGAATATCAAAAAAAGGTGATCAATCAGCTCACAAAGGAAACAGAAGTCACCTCGGAACGCGGAGATATATACGATTCGAACATGAATTTGCTTGCGGCTAACAAAACCGTATGGCTGATTTTTATTTCGCCGCAGGATATAATAGATGCGATGGCATCGGACTTTTCGATGTATGCAATCGCGACGGAGGAAGGTCATCACAATATCGGTGCTATCGGATATCTCGGTGCGCTTCATGAGGCGGCGGGACTTTATGTATATACGGACGTAGAAGGCAATTCATCGTCATACACAATGGATAAGCTGATCGCAAAAGGACTTTCCGAGATACTTGACGTTGATTATACAAAGATCATGGATCTTACGAAGAAAAAGAACCGCTATTATGAGGTCGTGAAGAAAAACGTTGAAAAAGAAGAGGCAGATCTTGTCCGTGAGTTTATTGATAAATACGGACTTGAAGAACAGATATATCTTTCCGCATCGACGAAACGCTTTTATCCGAACGGAAGTCTTGCTTGTCATGTTGTCGGTTTTGTTAATTCGGACGGCAACGGCGTGTACGGACTGGAATCTTACTACAATGATGTTTTGAAAGGAAGCTCCGGATCGTATATAACTGCTACGGACGGTAAAGGTAACGATCTTCCGGACGCATACGAAAGTTATCTATCGGATAATGACGGATTTAACATAGTGACGACGATAGATTCATACATACAGTATGAACTTGAAAACGTGCTTGAAGAAACAATGAAAGTCAATGCAGCGGCGAATCGTGTTGCGGGTATAGTCATGGACGTTAATACCGGCGGAGTGTTGGCTATGGCGACGGTGGGCGGATATGATTTGAATGAACCGTATACACTTACCGAATATTATCAGGCGGCGCTCGATGCAAGCGGATTTGATCCCGACAGTAACGAATACAATGAAGCGTTCAAGAATCAGCTTTACACAATGTGGAATAACAAGGCTGTCACGGAGCTTTACGAGCCGGGATCTACGTTTAAAATCATCACTACCGCAATGTCATTGGAGCTTGGTGTCGGAAAGCTGTCGGATCATTTTGTCTGCAACGGTAAGATAAAGATAGACGGTTACTCATCACCTATTCGCTGCCATAAACTGTCCGGTCACGGAGATATAGACTTCAAGACCGCGCTTCAGCAGTCCTGTAACCCTGCATTTGTAACGATAGGAATGCGTATAGGACGCGATAATTTTTATAACTATTTCAAAATGTTCGGCTATGGGGCGAAATCGGGCATTGATCTGCCCGGCGAGCTGACTACGATATATCACAGCTACGAGGATTTTTCAAATGTATCTCTCGCCGTATATTCTTTCGGTCAGACGTTTAAGGTAACGCCTATCCAGCATTTGTCCGCAATTGCGGCAGTTGCAAACGGAGGATATCTTGTTACACCGCATTTGATGGATAAAGTTATTGACGATGACGGCAATGTTATCGACAGCTACGGCACGTCCGAGAAACGTCAAATTTTGTCTGAGGCAACCTGCAAAACTCTTGCAACAATCCTTGAGGAGGGCGTTTCCGGCAACGGTGGCGCGAAAAATGCGTATGTGGCAGGCTATGCCGTTGCCGCGAAGACAGGTACCTCGCAAAAACGAGACGAAGCCGATGATTCGCTTCGCGTAGGTTCATGCGTTGCGTATGCGCCTGCCGATGACCCACAGGTTGCGGTTCTTATTCTTGTTGATGAACCGTCTGCGGGAAGCTCGTACGGTTCTGTCGTTGCCGCACCCTATGTTTCGAAGCTTCTTTCGTATGTTTTGCCGTATCTCGGCTTTGAGCCGCAGTATAAGGAGGGCGAGTCCGCTTCCGTGGAGTCTGCGGTAAACGATTATACAGGACTTACTCTTACGACAACGATCGCACTGCTTGATAAAAACGGTTTTGATTATACGATTGTAGGTGACGGAGATTCCGTTACGGGACAGTGGCCCGCGTCGGGTACGATCGTTTCGGAACTGTCCAAAAAGATCGTTATATATACAAACGGCGATGAGCCGGAGGCAACGGTCAAGGTTCCGGATGTTGTCGGAAAAACGGCTGAGGCCGCTAACAGGCTCATTATGAATGAAAATTTGAATATCAGAATTGACGGTGCCGCAAACTATACAAGCGGAAGCGGAGCAACCGTTATTTCGCAGTCCCCGGCGGCTGGAACGCTTGTGCCGGCAGGAACTGTTGTTACGCTTGAATTTATGCATTTGTCCGATACAGACTGATTTAAGGAGGAAACGCCCACGAAGCTTTCGGAGCTTGTGAGGGGGATCTGCGATCCGCCCGCGACGGACGTTGAAATTTCGGATGTGACCGCCGACAGCAGAAAGGCGGGCAAAGGAACTTTGTACGTTGCAATCAAGGGAAGCCGATTTGACGGAAACGATTTTATTTCGGATGCCCTCTTTCGCGGTTGCGAAGCTGTTGTGACAGATGATGCGAAAGCGGCGTCTACGCACGGCGCGATCATGACGGATGATGCAAAATCAGCACTTTCGCGTCTTTGCGCGAGAGTTTATGCGAGAAAAGCGACGCCCTATGCTATCGCTGTTACCGGTACGAACGGCAAAACGACAACCGCTATGGCAACGGCGCATATTTTGAGTGCCGCCGGATTTAAGACGGCGGTGATAGGAACTGTCGGTGTCGGATTTTACGGCGATAAACTTAGACTTTTTGACGGAATGACGACTCCTGTCCCGGAAAAGCTTTATTCCGCGCTCGGAGCGCTTTCGCGCGAGGGAGCTGAATATGTGATAATCGAAGCGAGTTCTCAGGGGATAGCTGAAAAGCGTCTTGACGGCTTGGCGGAAACGGGATGTAAGCTCAAGGCTGCGATTTTTACGAATCTTTCGCCTGAGCATCTTGATTATCACGTCGGAATGGAAGACTATTTCGATGTGAAATCGCGCCTTTTTACGGAATTCGGCTTTGAGAAAACGATCGTAAATATCGACGGAGAATACGGTAAAAGGCTTGCTGAAAAAGCGATGGGCAAGGTGTTGACCGTCGGTGCCGAAGGCGATTATACGGCGAGCAAGGTTTTGTACAGCGGAGACGGAGTCGAATATTTGATATCATCTCCCTGTCTCAGACTTAGCGTAAGATGCCCGTTTAACGGGGCGTACACTGTTGAAAATACGATGCTTGCCGCCGTTGCGGCGCTGTCCGAGGGGATCGACCCGATAACGGTGACGGAGGCGATAGGGACGTTCGGCGGCGTCCGAGGACGTATGGAAAAACTTGATACGGATCCGCTCGACGTATCCGTATACATAGATTTCGCACATACGCCGGAAGCGTTGAGATCACTTTTGCTTTTCGCGAAAAGAAGCTTTCCGAAAAGAAAAATAACTGTTCTTTTCGGCTGCGGCGGCGACAGAGATAAAGGTAAGCGTGCTGTTATGGGACGTATTGCGACGGAGCTTGCCGATTATACTGTCATAACATCCGATAACAGCAGAAGCGAACGTCCGGAAGATATTATTTCGGATATTTTGATCGGTGTTGACAAAAATTCGTCATATTCCGTCATACCGAACAGGAAAAATGCGATAGAATATATACTGAAAAGCTCTGAGGCGGGGGATGTTATCCTGCTTGCGGGGAAAGGTCACGAAGATTACGAATACCGAAACGGCGAGAAAACGCATTTTGATGAGCGTGAGATCGTTCGCGAGGTAATTGATAAAATAAACGGATCCTGAAAATATGAAAGGAAAGCGGTGAAAACCGCAACCGCTATGAAAGAGAACTACATTGAGCTTACACTTATGCCGCTTGACGCCGAATCCGTATGCAAGATCACGGACGGCAAGCTTATCCGAGTCAACGGAGGCTACGGAGAAAGAATACAGTACATCACAACGGATTCACGTACCGAACTTACGTCCGGAATGTTTGTTGCGATTAAGGGCGAAAACTTCGACGGCAATTCATTTATTGAAAGCGCGGTAAGAAACGGAAACAGACTTGTGCTTTGCGAGCGTGCAGATGCATACCCGGAAGATATGCCCGGTGCAGATCTTGTGGTTGTACCCGATTCTGTGATCGCGCTCGGCAAACTTGCAAAGCATTACATTTACGAAAGCGGAGTGAAAACAGTTGCGGTTACCGGTTCTGTCGGTAAAACGACAACGAAAGAGTTTATTTATGCCGTTCTTTCGCAGAAATACAGAACTCGCAAAACAGCCGGAAACAAGAACAACGAAATAGGTTTGCCCGAAACTGCGCTTAAGATCGAACCGGATACGGAATATGCCATATTTGAATGCGGAATGAGCGGTCTCGGTGAGATAGAGTATCTTTCGAAGATCGTGCGTCCCGATATCGGCGTTATAACGAATGTCGGATCGTCGCATCTTGAAAAGCTCGGAACGCGTGAGAATATTGCAAAGGCGAAGCTTGAGCTTACGCTCGGAATGTCTACCGATGCGCTACTCATCATAAATGCCGATGAACCGCTTTTGACGGAATCCGATGTTGTTAAGAATCACGGACGCGTAGTTACGGCGTCGCTCAGAAATAGAAACGCCGATTACAGAGCGCTAAATCTGAGAACGACGAAAATAGGTACGGTTTTTGATCTTATTTATAAGAATCGCGTTGCGGCGAACATCGAAATACCCGTATTCGGAGCGCACAACGTATATGACGCGCTTTACGCTTTTGCTGTCGGTATTGAAGCGGGGATGACGGAAGCTGATATACGTCTCGGACTTATGGCATATAAGGGCGCGGATATGCGTCAAAAGATATATGATATCGGCGGAATTACCGTCATTGAGGATTGTTACAATGCAAGTCCCGAGTCGATGAGAGCTTCAATCGACGTGCTTGTGTCGCTTGCCAAATCAAAGGGCGGACGTGCGACGGCACTTCTCGGAGACATGAAGGAACTTGGTGATTATACCGTGTTCATGCATCAGCAGATCGGCGTTTACGCGGCTAAGGCAGGTGTAAAGGTGCTTTACACTTACGGTAAATTGGCGGAAAACATTGCCGAATCTGCCGTTACAAACGGAGTCAGAGCACAGAATGTATACGTTAACCTTGATTCGGATGCACCTAACGTGACGGGTGATATGATTTTGTCTGCCGCGAAGCGGGGAGATGTTCTTTTGGTTAAGGCGTCCAGAGCGGTAGCGGCGGAAAATGTCATCGAATACCTCAAGAAAAAGCTCGGATAATTAAACGACGTTCAATATACCGAAAGGAAAACTGACTGAAAATGGACAAATATATTATTATAACGGCGGCGGCAAGCGGTATCGTTACGTTTTTGCTTACATTCCTTTTGTCACGCATTATTATTCCCATATTGAAAAGCAAAAAGATGGGGCAAAAGATCCTTGATATCGGCCCGCGTTGGCATAAGTCCAAGGAAGGCACTCCGACAATGGGTGGTATTGCGTTTATATTTGCAATGACTATCGCCATGATAGGAGCGATAATCGTGCTTACCGTCAAAACCGGAAGCGTTCCCGTGATGCTTACCGCTACGTTTATATATGCGCTCTCGTGTGCGTTTATCGGTTGCATAGACGATTCCGCAAAGCTTCGCAAAAAGCAAAACGAGGGCTTGACTGCCATCCAAAAGCTTGTGCTTCAGATAGTTACCGCATCGGCGTATACGGCGGCACTTGTCTATTTTGATTGCATAGGTGATTCGCTTTACATCCCTTATTTTGATGTTTGGATAGAGGATCTCGGAATCGTTTATTACGCGTTTGTTGTATTTATGCTTGTCGGAGTTGACAATGCGGTAAACTTGGGAGACGGAATTGACGGACTCGCTTCTTCGGAGGTTGCCGTTATCGGTTTGTTCTTCACTGTTACGGCGTTTGTAAAGTACGGTGATATCATATACATATCTTCCGAACTCGGTGTGCTCGGTGCTTGCATGATCGGAGCTGCCGCAGGATTCCTGATTTATAATTTTCATCCCGCGAGAGTTTTTATGGGCGATACGGGTTCGCTTTTCTTCGGTGCGCTTGTTATGGGCGGAGCACTCATGCTCGATAACCCGCTTATCGTTGTAATATATGCGTTTATGTTTATTCTTGAAGCCGTTTCCGTTATGATACAGGTCGGTTATTTTAAGCTGACGCACGGAAAGCGCTTCTTCAAAATGGCGCCGATACATCATCATTTCGAAAAATGCGGCTGGAGTGAAAACAAGGTAGTTGTCGTGTTTGCGTCCGCAACTGCGATTTTTTCGCTGCTTGCTTATTTCGGACTTTATTCCATAATGTAATTTTTATCGAACAATATTGTCGAAGGGAGGATTTGATATATGAACCGTAACGGAAACTATGTCGTGAACGGTAAAACGGCAAGCGGACAGCTTGCTAACAGGGAAAACGATCTTCCGTCTGTGCGTGAAGAAATTTCGGAAAAACGCAAAAAGACGGAATACGAGCGAATCAAGACCTCTCCGGACAGAATTTTGATCGTTATCATTTTTATTCTTGTTTGCATGGGATCGTTGATGGTTTTTTCCGCAAGTTATCCGTATGCGATCAGCCAAAATAAGGGAAGCTATTACTACCTTAAACGTCAGATTATTTTCGCTTCGCTCGGCTTTGTGACAATGACGGTCGCTTCGAAGATACCGTACGATTTTTACAAAAAAATCGCTTGGTATGCGTATGCTGTTGCGGCGGTGTTGCTTGTGCTTGTGCTTGTCATGGGTGTCAGTGAAGGTGAAGCGCAGAGATGGCTTGTTATCCCCGGAACGGGAATTTCGCTTCAGCCGTCCGAGGTTATGAAAGTTGCGCTCATACTTGTTATGGCGCGTTATGTCAGCATAAATGCCGAATATATGATGCAAAAAACGTCCGGGAAACTGCAATTTCTGTACGGAACAGTGTATCCGACGTTTATTTTGTTTCCGACTTGTGCGCTTGTTTTGCTTGAAAAGCATCTTTCGGGAACGGCAATCATCTTTATGATCGGCTGTATCATCCTTTTTATCGGCGGTTCGAATCTTTTCATGCTTATCGGAACATATTTGCCTATGGGACTTATCGGCGGTGGGCTTTTCCTGTACATGAATCCGTATGCTTGGAAGCGAGTTTTAACTTTCTTTAACGAAAACGCCAATGCGCTTGACGAGGACTGGCAGACAACGCAAGGTCTGCTTGCTATCGGTTCGGGCGGACTGTTCGGACTGGGACTCGGAGAGAGCAGACAAAAATACGGCTATGTATCTCAGCCGCAAAATGACTTTATTTTTACGATACTTTGCGAGGAGCTTGGCTTCATAGGCGCTGTTTTCGTTATTATTCTTTTTATTTTGCTTTTGTGGCGCGGATTTACCGTTGCAAGACGTGCGCCCGATGTTTTTTCGTCACTTGTCGCTTACGGAATAATGAGCCATATAACGATCCAAGCGGTATTGAACATTATGGTCGTAACGGATTCGTTTTTTAACACAGGCGTGTCGTTGCCGTTCTTCTCGTACGGCGGATCGTCGTTGGTCATGCTGATGACGGAAATGGGAATAGTTCTTTCGATATCGCGTCATTCACGGCAGAAAAAGGCTTAGAATTAGGCGCGGATCGATTTGATTGTGAAGGAGATAACAAATGCGAGTTTTAATGACCGGCGGCGGTACGAGCGGCCATGTTAATCCCGCTATTGCGATAGCGGAATCGATAAAATTAAATTTTCCCGGATCGGAGATAGCTTTTGTGGGAACTCCGCGCGGGATCGAAAACAAAACAGTGCCGGCGGCGGGATATAAGCTGTATCACGTTGATGTGAGAGGCATCAGACGTTCGCTTTCGCCTGCGAACATACGCGCTGCATACTTGGCGGCGACATCACCGTACCGTGCGAAAAAGATCATTCGCGAATTTAAGCCCGATATAGTAATCGGTACGGGCGGATATGTTTCGTGGCCCGTATGCAAGGCGGCGTCTATGATGGGGGTTCCGTGTATGCTCCACGAAGCTAACGCGTATCCCGGAGTTGCGGTTCGTATGCTTTCCGGCTCGGTGAATAAAATTTTGCTAAACTTCGAAAAGAGTGCGGAATATCTGAAATGCCCGAAGGAAAAGCTTGTTACTGTCGGCAATCCGCTTCGCAACGGTTTCGAGCCGCCGGCTGATATCAAAGCCGCAAAAAAGGCGATAGGTGCGGACGGATATGAAAAGATGATTCTTTCTTACGGCGGAAGTCTCGGAGCGCAGTATGTAAATGAGGCGGTGCTTGCCATGATGCGCGACTATACAAAGCAGCATCCAGAAGTGCTTCACGTGCACGCGGTAGGTTCGATCGAGCTTGCCGATGCAACGAAAATGTTCAAAGATTACGGACTTGATGACGCACCTAACATAAAACTTTTGGAGTATATTTATGATATGCCGGCTCAAATGGCGGCGGCAGATCTGTTAATATGTCGCGCAGGCGCGATGACCATCTCTGAGGTTGCAATGATGCAAAAGCCGACGATATTTATTCCGTCGCCTAACGTTACAGAGAATCATCAGTATAAAAATGCACGCGTGCTCGAAGAAAAAGGAGCAGCGGTCATAATTGAAGAAAAGGATCTTGACGGCGGAAATCGACTTAGGGAGGTTGCGTCCGCGCTTCTTGCCGACGATGCCGAAAGGATTGAAATGGGACGTCGTGCGGGGGCGTTTGCCGTGACAGATGCAAACAGACGCATCATTGAGGAGATCAAAAAGTTGGTATAGTTCCGCTTTTTGTTAGCTGAGTTGAAATGACAGATAATAAAGAAGAAGTTCGACAGATGCGCAGGCCGTTGACTAAGGAAGAAAAAAGGTTGCTGAGAAGGCTCAGACGTCAGTCGGGATACAATAAAAAAAGTGCGGATGAAAGAAGAAAGCTGGATGCGGAACTGCTTGAGATCGCCAAACGAAGTATCAGTCGTAAATCCGACGAAACGGCGTTTGCCAAAAATGTTGCGGTTGCGGCAAAGCACAGTTCGCGCGTATATTTTAAGGCGCGTTGGAAGCTTTTAACCTTTTTTGTTACGGCATCGTTCGTGCTGTTGCTGACGCTTTATGTTTTGTACGCGTATGTGTTTGTTGTCGATTTTGTTGAGGTTTCGGGGAACTCTCGATATACATCTGAGGAGATTTTGTCGGCTTGCGGAATCAATGCAGGTGATAAACTGTATGACCTCCCCGTGAATCTTGATGAGCTTGAGAATCTGCTTATGAAAAAATTTCCGTATATCGAAGCTGTTGAGGTGGAACGTTTTATTCCGAATCGTGTCGTAATTACGGTTGTGGAGGATGCGGCTGAATTTGTTGCGGAAATATACGGTGAATATGCACTTTTGTCTGAAGATCTAAGGGTGCTCGAAATAAGCGACGTCAAGCCGGAAGGGAACTTCGTAAGGATCGTTTTGCCGGAAGTAAAAAATGCTGTCGAGGGTGAATTAATCGAATTCAAAGACGATATGCTTAATGTTGCTTCAGCGGCGGCGACGGCGGTTTGCTCCGAGACCATGCGAAGCGGAACAACGGTGTTAAACATATCGGACAGGTTTGGTATCTGGATAGGTTATGAGGACAGATATAAGCTCATGATAGGTGATATAAATGACATTGAACTGAAGCTTACGATTGCCTTCGAGATAATGAAAAACGATATTTTTTCGGGTGGCAACAAGGGAACGATCTATCTCGATAACACCGGTAGTCCAAGCGTTATCATAGACAACAGCATAACTTTTGATTGAACGTTTGTCGCGTGTTATACAAGCGCATAACAACAAAAATGCGTGAAAAAAGCAAAAAAAGCTTGAAAAACATAGAAATATCAAAGAAAATTGCAAAAAAACTATTGCAAAACAAGAAAAAATCATATATTATATTATTGATAAAGGAAAATAAATTAGGCATACGCCTTTGTTAGCCAAACGTAAAAAACAAACGATATGATGCATCCGACGATTGGATCGGTTGCGGAAAGGAAAAGAAAATGGCTTTTGAACTTGACGATAACTTTGAAAGCGGCGTGAATATAAAAGTAGTAGGCGTCGGCGGAGGCGGCGGAAACGCCGTTAACAGAATGATCACCTCGCACATCAGAGGTGTTGAATTCATTTGTGTTAATACAGACAAGCAGGCGCTTGTTCATTCAAGCGCTACAAATAAGATCCCGATAGGTGAAAAGATCACCAAGGGACACGGCGCAGGAGCTAACCCCGAAGTAGGCGCTCGCGCGGCTGAGGAAAATCTTGAGGAGATCAAGAACGCCATCAACGGAGCGGATATGGTATTTATCACGTCCGGTATGGGCGGCGGTACAGGTACAGGAGCGGCTCCCGTGGTTGCTCGCGCTGCCAAGGAAATGGGCATACTCACTGTCGGTATCGTAACAAAGCCGTTTGCTTTTGAGGGCAAACGCAGAATGGCACAGGCTGAAGCCGGAATCGAAAATCTCAGTCAGTATGTTGATTCGCTCGTCGTTATTCCCAACGAGAGACTTGCTCAGGTATCCGATGCAAGAATCACACTCATAAATGCATTTGAGATCGCGGATGATATGCTCCGTCACGGCGTTCAGAGCATTTCAGAGCTTATTAACGTTCCCGGACTCATCAACCTTGACTTTGCCGACGTTTCGGCTGTTATGCTTGATGCCGGTTTCGCTCACATGGGCGTAGGCGAAGGCAACGGTAAAGACAGAGCGGAAATCGCTGCAAAGGCGGCTATTTCTTCTCCGCTTCTCGAAACATCTATTTCCGGCGCAACCGGTATTCTCGTTAGCATTTCCGGCTCGCCTGATATGGGACTTGATGAAGTTATTCAGGCGTCCTCGATGGTTTCCGACGAAGCTCATCCCGATGCAAATATCATTTGGGGCGCTAACATAGATCCTTCTCTTGAAGATAAGATGAAAGTTACTATCATCGCAACAGGTTTTGCGAAGAAAGAGGATGATCCCCGTGTTCAGCGTCACGTGGCACCTGCACCTGAGGCAAAGCCGAAGCAGGAAACTCCCGTTAAAAAGTCGGAACAGACGGCAGAACCCGCACCTGTAAAGGATGATGGAGAAGATCTTTTCGCTGACGATAACATTTACGGAGCGGAACAGACGAATAAAACATCCGTAACCGATACGCCCGTAGAAACATACGAGGTCGGCGAGGCGAATGAGAATTTCTCCGATGACGATTTTGACGATCTTATGAGCATTCTCAAAAAGACCAGAAATAACAATAACGGCGGAAGAAGATTCTAAAGCCGAAAAAAGCACCCGAAAGGGTGCTTTTTTATTTCATATATTCGCTTTAGAGACTTCCTCAAACAGAAATTTGACAACAGCGCTTACCGCTTCCGTCATGTAACCGTTGCCCCAATAATCGAAGCCGGAACAGTAGCCGATTTTGGTGTCATAGGGCGAAAAGCGACGCAGAACAATACGTTTTGTTTGTAAGTTTACGTTGCTTTTGTGAGACAGCATAAATGCTCCTTAATTTTCTTTTGATTTTGAAATTTTGCCG
>CAZPJU010000018.1:0-20751 GCA_964586965.1 uncultured Lachnospiraceae bacterium
TATTCTGCTCCTTCATCGCCTGAGCAACAGCATCGGAAAGACCGCCGGAACGAGCAAATATTCTTCCGTAATAAGAAGCATTATCAAGATCGCTTTCTTCAAGCGTTGTTATATCTATGTCACGGCTGTCGTAAAGTGCCTGAAGCTCCTCAAACGTCATGACCGCGTCAACATAAGGCTTAACGTTATCGAGCTGAGCCTCTGCTTTTTTCGCTGTGCACGGTCCGATGAATACGACACGTGCGTCAGGCTCGTTTTCCTTGAGATATTTCGCAAGAGTTGCCATAGGAGAGAGGTTATGCGAAACAAGCGGCAAGAGCTGCGGGAAAGCGGACTTGACATAAGCAACGAATGCAGGGCAGCAAGAGCTTGTAAGCATTCCCTTTTCGGCAAGCTCGCGCGACTCGGACATAGCAACCATATCTGCGCCGAGAGCAGCTTCAAGAACAGTATGGAAGCCGAGTTCTTTCATTCCCGTAACGACCTGACCGAGCTTTGCATACGTAAACTGACTGGAGATAGAAGGAGCCACCATCGCATAGACCTTATAATTTTTGTTATTATCACTGTTTTTGATAAGATCTATTACGTTTAATATGTAGGAACGATCGGTGATAGCACCGAACGGGCACTGATAAACGCAAGCTCCGCACTGGATGCATTTATTGTCATCAATCGCCGCGCAGTTGCTTTCCGTGATTGAAATAGCCTTTACCTTGCAGGCGTTCTGGCAGGGACGCTTGCGGTTTACGATAGCCATATAAGGGCAGACCTTAGCGCACTGACCGCACTCTATACACTTCGTTTTGTCAATGTGAGCGACATGATTACTATCGAACGTAATGGCGCCGCGCTTACATACGTCCTCGCAACGATGAGCAAGACAACCGCGGCAGAGAGATGTTACCTCGTATCCGGCTGCGGGACATTCATCGCACGCAATATCAATAACCTGAATGACATTCTTTTCTTTCGGATCGCCTCCCATAGCAAGCTTTACTCGCTCTGCGAGTATTGCGCGCTCTTTATAAACGCAGCAACGCATCGTAGGTGTATTACCGGGGACAATCGTCTTCGGTATATCGAGAACATTTTCCAAAAGCGTGTCATTCCACGCCTCACGTGCAACTTCGCGCAGGACTTTATATTTAAGATGCTGCACCTTTGTATCAAATTTTCTCATTAATAATTCTCCTTAAAAATAGCTGACTTTTATACGTTTTCCCATTCGCCTGAGGCAAGCGGAAAGTTCATCGACGAGATTCATTTTTATATTGAACGTTATAGGCAAGTCCGGATTTTGGTGTGCCGGATTTATCGCTCTGCCGACATAAAAATTAATATCCGTTGCTTCTTCGAACAGCAATCGGCTTATCAGAGAAGCGCCGTCTCTTTGCTGACTCCACTGCTCGTATTTTGTGTTTTCACCGAGATGATCTCTCGCGTACTCAAGCACGCGATTTATTGTTATAACACCTTCGGTAACAAGATCGACGCCTTCTATCTCCGCGATCGGCGGGATGTCCGAACGTTCGAAATTAAGACTCGTTCTGATAGGCTTACGCAAATACTTCGCAACGATCGACGAGGTCGTACCGCCGCATACGATATGCTTTCCTTCCTTAGAAAAGAACAATGACATCATTCTGTCACAATCGTCACGATTTGCGGGGGGGCCGAACAAAAGATTCATCGGTTCGCGTTTACGAACTCTGACAACACACGCGGTGGCATCGTCTCCAGGCTTGTTTCCGTAAAGTTTGTTACATTCGTCGACAAGCATTGTCGAAAGTGTTTTCGCCGTATATCCGGCAGGAACAAGCATTTCGATAAAATCAATGATCTCCTCACGCTTCCAACCGAAATTGTACGCAAGACCTATTCCGGCGTGCGGGCATCCGTCGCTCATAGCAACGAACACATCGTTTTCCTGAAGCTGTATCTCGGATTTGAGTATTTTTTTGCCGTCGATATTCATTTCCGTTGTTGGATAATCGTAGTTTTTCTCATCTCTGATGAGGATCACCTTAGGATTATCATACTGAATAATCTCGGCGGATCTGTTGTTTTTTATTTGTATTATTGTAAATGTCGAATACGCAACTCCGCGCACCGAGCACACAGGCAAGGTTGCCGCTATTGTTGAAACACATTCTTCAAGCGGAAGTCCTTCAGCCATCATTGTCGATATGATTTTTGACGTAAGCGTGGAAAGAATACTCGCTTTCACTCCGCTTCCGAGCCCGTCAGCAAGCACAACAACCGTATTGTTTTCGTTTTCCTGCTCTATTACATCGACATGGTCTCCGCAGAGCTGTTCCCCTGCATGATTTATGCTTTTATATCCTATATCAGCGCAAAGCTCATTCATCTTCGATCGACTCCTTAAGCTTTGTCAGCGCGATTTTTGTTTCAGCAGCCGTTTCACCGAGCAACGACGCAATCTCCTGAACGATACGCATCTGCTTATCTACGACCTTGTCTGCAACATCTATCGTCTGATGGCTGATCTTTTCTTTACGTCTGCGAGTTTTTTCATCCTCTGTTATATCGCGCATGATACCGATAAGCAAATGCGTATCATTATCATACACAACGGTTTGTTCAACATAGCGTTTATATTCGGCAAGGTAAACCTTTTCGTCGCGAACTTCTTTGCCGGTGTTAAGCACTTGAACAAAGAGCGCGGGATCGAGAATACGGATAACCTGATCACCGACGACATCGGACGCGTGCCTGATGTTCATTATCTTGCGCGCAGCCTCGTTTATCTGCTGAACTTCAAGTTGTTCGTTCAAAACGATAAATCCGTTTGGCGAACTGTCAACGATAGCATCGGAGAAGCTCTCCGCCTTATCTTTCAAGAACGGCAGACACATTGATATCTCAGCCTTGCCCTGATAAACAGCAATCGCCTTTTCACGGCAAGTATTATATCCGCACGTTCCGCAGTTAAGTTCCTGTGAAGGCTTATACTTACCCATTTGACGCAAAAGCTGAGAGATCTCCGCTTCCGTCGGCACAGGCGCTTTTTGCGGAATGTATTCAAAATATTTTCTCACCTCGGCATTCTGAGGTTGCTTAACCTCAAAATCCTTTTCGCCCGCATAAGCGGAAACGGCGAGATAATCCTGAATCGTCGAATAGTGGTATTTTTCCATAACGGGACCGTTTATACAGCTTCCGACACAAGCGGACATTTCGATAAAGCATTTATGAATCTTTCCGTTTTCGATCTCGCGGAGCGCATTCATGCAATTCTCCACACCGTCAAGAGCAAGATATGTATATCCGGATATTTCGGGCTTCATCGTTTTAAGTATTCCTCCCGTAGTCGGGAAGAAACGCGCACGACTGTTTTCGTTATCATCGAGCTTCTGTTCGAGAGTGATATTTTCATCGCTCAACCATTTTGTAAGCTCGTCATACGTCAAAACAGCATCGACTATTCCCTCGTAATGTTCCGCTTCATCTTTTTTTGCAACACACGGACCGATAAACACTGTTTTAGCATCGGGGATACGTTTTTTTATGTCAAGGCAATGAGCCTGCATCGGTGAAACAACATCCGCAAGGTACTCAAGTGCTTTCGGAAAATGCTTTTGAACCAAAAGATTGATCGCGTGGCAGCACGACGAAATTATGACGTCACTGACATCTTCTTTAATCATGCGCTCATACTCGTTTTTAACGATAGTCGCGCCGATCGCAGTTTCCTCAACATCGGTAAATCCGAGTTTTATCAGCGCATCGCGCATGGAATCAATTCCGACTCCGTGATAATTTGCGATAAATGACGGAGCAAGGCTGACAATAACGGGCGAGCCGCTGTTTATGAGCACTTTCACCTTTTCGGTCTCGTCAACGATCTCCTTTGCATTTTGCGGACATACGACAAAGCACTGACCGCAAAGAATACATTCGTTTCCTATGATGTGCGCTTGATTCCCCGAAAAGCGGATCGCCTTCACGGGACAATGACGGATACATTTATAGCAGTTCTTGCAGTTCAGTTTCTTAAACGATAAGCAATTCGGCATAAATCATATCTCCTTACTCTTTAGATATTGGCAAGAATATGTTCCGTAAAAAATTCCTTAAAATTTTCCTTTGTGATTCCCGTATAGACTTCGTCATCGACCTGAACGGTAACTCCGACGCGATTACATTTACCGATACAAAAGCTTCCCGCAAGTGTAACCTCATCGCCTATTCCGGCTTTCTCAACGGCATTTTGCAAAAGCTCCACTATTTCCGCCGAGCCCTTCAAATAGCACGAGCTCCCGACACAGACCTGTATTGTCATATATTATACCTTTGCGCGAACGTTTGTCTCGAAAAATTCTCCAACGGTATCGGGAGTTACAGAATAAAATTCGTCATCAACCGTTACGCATACGCCCTGCTGACATTTGCCGAGGCAGAATGTGGCAGCAAGTTCGACCTTATCGTCGAGGCCGTGCTGAGCGACAAGATTCTGAAGCTGTTCAACTACCTGTCTTGAACCCTTGAGATGGCATGAGCTGCCGATACATACTGTGATTTTCATTTGTTGTCTCCTTTTTAGAGGTCATTTTCATTTAATAAATTCTTTTTTTCGGTGCCGACAAGTCATTCGTCGACACATTCCGTATTAGTATATCACATTTTTTCTTTTTACGCAATATTTTTCACAGAATTATAATCATATAAATAATCCCAACCGTACACCCTTGAAATTTATGCGCTTTGTAAAAAAACGCCGTCCTAAAAGCCCGTTTCGGCATATTTTTAATCAGAAACGAATACAATTTCAAAAAAAGCTTTCGGAGAGTTTATGAATAAAAGCATTTCGTTTCTTCAGTTTGCCGGCTTTATATTTGTGTCTGTTGTGGGCACCTTCTTACACTTTTTATATGAGCTTACGGGAAAGAGTTTGTTTGCCGCACCTTTTTCGGGAGTAAATGAATCGACATGGGAACACATGAAACTCATCTTTTTTCCGATGCTCGTTTTCACTTTGATCGAATGGCTCTTTTCGAAAGATGTCGAAGGATTCATGTGTGTCAAACTGATCGGTACACTCACCGCACTTGCTCTGATACCGGTGATTTATTACACATATAACGGTGCATTCGGCAAGTCGCCGGACTGGTTCAACATCTCTGTTTTTTACATCTCCGCGGCAGCGGCATTTCTGCTTGAAACAAAGCTTTTCGAAACCAAAAAAACGTGCGGGTTGCCGTTGGCCGTTTCGTTTTTCATTCTGTGCTGCATCGTCGCTTCGTTTGTTATATTTACCTTTACTCCGCCCCACCTTCCGCTCTTTGAGGATCCGGTAACCGGACTTTACGGAATTATGTAAAATACAAAAAATAAAATTCCCTTTTTTTCGATTTATCTATTGACACAAATAAAAACGAATGTTAATATTATTATAAACTTTTAATTAATTTTTTAAGGAGATAATATTCATTATGAAATGCCCTAATTGCGGTGTTGAACTCAATGACGGCGCCGCTTTCTGCACATCTTGCGGCTCTAAAATTTCCGCCGAAACAACACCGGAGACTCCATCGGAAGTTTCCAACACACTCGACAATATCATGGATAAGCTCACCCCATTCGCGGTTAAGATCAAAAACTTCTTCTCGGTTAAAAAGAATCTCATCGCAACAGGTGCAGTCCTCGCAGCACTTCTGCTCATCATCATAATTTCCTCAGTTGTTTCTTCCGGAAACACGGGATTCACAGTGTCTGACAATTATTATGGAATATCTTACAACGATGACGGCAATATCGTTATCCTTACAAAAGGAAAAATGATCGAAACTTCGATCGAATGCACAGCAGAATCCGTTGTCAACACAGCAAGATCTCAAGACGGATCAATAATGGCTTTAAGAGCCGACAACGTGCTGTACTACGTTAAAGGCAATTCCGTTACAGAGATCGATGAAGAAGCATTTTCCATGAAAATCGCCACAAGCGGCAAGGCTATCGCGTACACCGGCGAAGGAAGTTCTCTTTATCTTTATACGATCGGCGGAGATTCCGTCAAGGTTGAGGACGATGAAAGCGTTTCCTCATATACGATCTCTCCCGACGGTAAGTCCCTTCTCTATTCGGTTTACGACGAAGAAGATAATGAATATCCCATTTACTACTTCAACGGAAAAGAATCCGTAAAAATCGCCTCCAACGGCACACCTTGCGGCATTTCAGACGGAGGAAAATATATCTATTATTCCGCTACAAACGATAAGGGAGAAACTTATATTTACTACTACAACAAGAGCAAGGATGAAAAGACCAAGCTCGAAAAAGTCAGTGCCTATTATTTCAATGAAGATCTCTCTCAGGTTCTTATCATAAACCCGGATTCAAAAACATACATAAGCTCCAAGGGCAAGGACGCGGAAAAGATCAGCAACAAATCGGTTTTCCTCATTACTCCCTCTCATTCTTATACTGTAAACAACATAAAGCCCGTTGATGATTTCTACGGAAAATATTTTATAGGCGACAGCGCTATTTATAAAATAGAAAAGAATTCCGAAAAGTCAGTTAAGTTGGTTTCCAACATCAACAGTTACAATATGAGCGACGATTTTGAGACGCTTTACTACACAAACAAGGATTACGATCTGTTTGTAACAAAAACAAGCTACGGCGAAAAAGCTAAGGAAAAAGCCACCGAAATCGCAGAAGAAATCTCCGATTTCGTTGTAACGAGCGATTCCGACCTTGTATATTACATATCCGACGATGAAGTATTTGCTATCAAGGGCAACGGCTCCGGTGAAGCTAAGCGTGTTTCAGCCGACGACGTAGATACATCACTCGTTATCGACAGAAACGACAACGTTTATTTCGGTTGCGACGGTGAATTCCATGTTGTTAAGGGCAAAAAAACATCCGTTTCCGTTGTTGACGAATTGTCATATTACTACAATTATAACGGTTATTTGTATGTTTTTGATGAAGATTCCTGCAACTATGTAAATGGATCAAAAGCCGAAAAGCTCTTTGATTATGCGGATTTCGCAATCAAGCGTTAAATATCAAAAAAATCCCGTGCAAGAGCACGGGATTTTTTAATTTTGCTTTAAATTATTTTTTTATTTCACATTCTGCTTCGGGAAATTGACTGTAATGACCGTTCCCTCTCCGAGCCTACTTTCTATATCAACCTTGCCGCCGTGAAGCGCAGCTCCGTTTTTGACGATTGAAAGACCGAGTCCGGTACCGCCGACAGAACTCGAATGGCTCTTGTCAACGCGATAAAACCGCTCAAATACACGTCCGAGATCTGCTTCGGGAATACCTATGCCTGTATCCGAAACACGAACAAACACATTATCTGCATTGTCTCCGACAACAACCGCAACGTGACCGCCGGATTTGTTATACTTAATCGCATTATCGCAAAGATTATACACAATTTCGTGAATTATATTCTCAACTCCGACCAAAAGCGTGCTTTTACCGTCAAGTCTTAAAGACACATTCGCCTTTTCCGCAGCCTTGGAAAGACGCTTCAACGTTTTGTCGGATGCGTCATAAAGATCTACAACCGTTCTGTCGGGAACGGCATTTTCGTCAAGCTTTGAAAGCTCCATTATATCGTTCACAAGAACTATCAACCGCTGTGCCTCGCTATATATATTTTCGGCAAATCTCGGAACATCCTCTGATTTTACAAGTCCGGCAGACATAAGTTCGGCAGCTCCGGATATTGCCGTAAGCGGTGTTTTCAGCTCATGCGACACATTGGCGGTAAATTCTCGTCTGTACGAGTCTTGAAGCTCATGCTCTGCACGAAGCTCTTGCGTTTGACGGTCTATTTCAACATTCTGCTCGTGAATCTTTTCGACAAGCGGTTGAAGCTCCGAATAAACGTCTCTGCTGTCCTGATAATTAAGGTCAATATCATTGATGGGTTTGGTAATTGCAGCCGAAACTTTCGCCGCAAGTATAAGCGACATAAATATTGCCAAAAAAATAATTATTATAACTGGCGATATCAAGTCGATAATAAGCGTCACAACAGTGTATTTTACTCCCGAAACGCGCAAAATAATTCCGTTTTCGAGAAGCACCGCACAGTACGCTATCTCCGCTTTCTGCGTTGCGGAATATCTGACTGCCTCTCCGATTCCGTCGCTCTTTGCTTTTACAAATTCCTCAGTCTCGGAATAATTTATCGAATTTTCTTCGGAATATGTGTCAAAAATAACAGTTCCGGATTCGGATATGACTGTTATCCTATTAGAAACATCGTCTGACAAAGTAAGCAAAAAATCATCTCCGCTGATCGAATACGCAGACGAAAGATAAATAGCCTCGTTTCTCAGTTCATCAACATATCTTTCCGAAAAATATGTATACAACACGCTGAGAGTCAGCACAAAGCACAGCAAAAACACAACCATAGAAACAGCAAATGTGCTGAAAAAAAGTTTACCTCTCACTTTTCCCTCCCATTTTATATCCGACACCGCGTATCGTTTCGATAAGCGACCCTGCTTCTCCGAGTTTTTGACGCAACGTTCTTATGTGAACATCAACAGTACGGCTTTCGCCATCGAAAGAATACCCCCATATACGCTCATGTATCAAATCTCTCGTGAGCACCATATTTTGATTTTTCATCAACATACAAAGAAGTTCGAATTCTTTCAGCGTAAGGGTTACACTTTCGCCGTTAACCGTAACCGAATGTCCCACTTCGGAAACAACAAGCGGTCCGAGGGTATATGCACTGGCTTTATCCGGTCTTTCGACGCGGCGCAAAAGCGCCTTTATGCGAGAAATAAGCTCCATCATTCCGAACGGCTTGCAAATATAGTCATCGGCGCCTTTGTCAAGTCCTACAACTTTATCATATTCCGTTCCTTTTGCGGTCAGCATAATTATCGGAAGCATTTTTGTTGCCGGGGACTTACGCAAACCCGAAAGAACAGTCAAACCGTCCGTTTCCGGGAGCATTATATCAAGCAGAATCAGATCGGGGAGCTTTTCCTCCATTGCGGCATAAAATTCCGACGGTCGTTCGAAACCTTTTGCTTCGAGCCCCACACTTTCTATTGCATAAACAACTATATCACGTATGCTTTTATCGTCTTCGAGAAGATAGATCATATACGATCTCCGTTTTTTATTATTTTTAACATTACAAGATTAATTATATTACATTTCTCGAATTACCGCAAGCGCAGAGCGGCAGCGCAATGTTAATTCTGTGTTAAATTTAATTATTCGGGCAAAAAATATCGAATCGTTTCAGTAAACGCAAAATATATCGCCCATAATCTTTTTAAAAATCAACATTACGAGCTTTCCAGCGTATGTATCATCGCCTCACGAAAGCTTATGTTAAATGTTATTTAACATAAGTGTATTGTTTTTAACTTAGATTTAACCGTCGTGCTGTTTACCACTTTACAAATAATCATTATAATTATATCAACACTATCTTAAATTTAATAAGGAAATGTTTTGATTATGGACATATTTAACATTATCCGTCTCGCCGGCGGGCTTGCCTTCTTCCTTTACGGTATGCACGTAATGTCCGGCGGACTTGAGAGAATGGCAGGAAGTAAGCTTCAGCAACTTTTGAAGCAAATGACATCCAATCCGTTCAAAAGTCTTCTTTTGGGTGCGGGAATCACAATAGCGATCCAATCGTCATCCGCAACAACAGTAATGCTTGTCGGTCTTGTTAACTCTGGAATTATGACAGCTAATCAGTCCGTGGGCGTTATCATCGGCTCCAACATAGGTAAAACTCTTACTGCGTGGATGCTTTCGCTCGTCGGTCTCGAAACGGACAATTTCTGGCTTCAAATGCTCAAGCCCGAAAATTTCTCGCTCGTATTCGCGCTTGTAGGCATTATTATGATAATGATGTCAAAGGACGCTAAAAAGAGAGATATCGGTTACATATTTGTCGGATTTGCCGTTCTTATGTACGGTATGAAACAAATGAGCGATGCGGTAAGTCCGCTTGCGGATATGCCCGAATTTGCAGAAATTCTCACCGCTTTTAATAATCCTATCCTCGGCGTACTCACCGGTGCCGTTATTACAGCTATTATTCAGGCATCCTCCGCTTCGATCGGTATTCTTCAGGCGCTCTCTCTCACGGGAAGCATCACCTACGGTATGGCAATTCCGATAATAATGGGGCTTAATATAGGTACTTGTGCAACAGCGCTTATTTCATCCATCGGCGTTAACAAGAATGCAAAAAAAGTTGCCGTAATACATATTCTTTTCAATGCCATAGGTACCGTTATCTTGCTTTCGCTGTATCTTATCGCCGATGCGGCATTTGATCTTGCTTTTGTCGATCAAGCTATAAACTCCGGCGCGATCGCGCTCGTTCACAGCGTGTTTAACATTGCAACAACGATCATTCTTTTCCCGTTCTCCAAGCAGCTCGTCAAATGCGCCAATATCATTCTTAACGATAAAAACAGCGACGAACTCGAAAAAACGGAGCTTATCGACGAAAGACTCATCGCGACCCCCTCTATTGCAATCAACGAATGTGATAATGCAACATTGAAAATGGCACAGATCGCGGCAGAATCGCTTAATACAGCGCTTGACAGTATAAACGGATACAGCAACGCAGCCGATAAAAAGATAAACGAATTCGAAAATATGCTTGACAAATACGAGGACAAGCTCGGAACAACGCTTGTCAAGCTTTCGGCTAAAAAACTTAACGAAGAAGACTCTCACAGAATTTCTAAAATGCTCCACTCGATCGGAGATTTCGAACGTCTCGGCGACCATTCGGTCGGTCTGCTTAAAGTATCAAAAGAACTTTACGAAAAAAAGATTTCTTTCTCAGATGTTGCCGTTTCGGAAATATCCGTACTTACCGCTGCTGTGCGTGAGATCGTCTCAATCACGCTTTCCGCGTATGAGCATAATTCTCCCGTTGAAGCTACAAAAGTAGAGCCGCTTGAACAGGTCATCGACACGATCGTCGCAACAATGAAAGGACGTCACATCAAACGTTTGCAGCAAGGTCAATGTTCAATTGAACTCGGCTTCATACTGACCGATCTTCTCAACAATTGTGCAAGAATTTCGGACCACTGCTCAAATGTTGCCGTTTCTATAATTGAGATCGCGCACGATTCTTTCGACACACACAAGTATCTCAATGATATCCGTCACGGAAACAAATATTTCAACGACATTTTCGATTCATATCTTGAAAAATACAAGATATGACAATATAAAAATCCGTATGCGTTCCGGCGCATACGGATTTTTTGTTTTATAATCATAAGTAAAACGATCAGCGATATTTCATACGGATGCGATCTGCAAATCCGAGCCCGTCATATACCGACGATATGAGATCGGAGCAGTATTTTGATACGACGGCAAGCTCGTGTCTTGACATACCGTATCCGAATTCTTCTTTTTCAATCGCTTTTAATACTGTTTCGGTATCAATTTCAGATGCATCACCGACAATCTCAGACAATCTTAACGCATATTCATCCGGAAGTTCTCCTGCCTCCGGCAAAAGCGCCACAACCTTATATACGGCAAAAATTTCATCTATAATGTCAACGGCGGCTTTATGCATTTCATCTTCGTTTGAATAAACGTTATTCTCATCGGACGCAAAATTTATAAGCGAATTTCTTCGTTTGATCCGTTTGTTCGAACGTACAAAAAAACGTATTGCAAGCACTGCTACGCAGAATGTAAAAATCGCAACTGCGCTCAAGCAGGTGTAAACAATCACACGTTTTGCACCGAGCTTTGATGCCTGGGGAACAACAACATCGTCAGGCACTTGATCATCGTTTTCGGGAGAATTCGGAGTAGTATCTGCCGAATCTGTTATCGGGACATCCGTCCTATCGTCAACAATCTCCGAATTTGAGCTTTCGTACATTGCTTCAACGAACGGTGCCGTAGCCTCATACTGCACCCATCCGAGCGATTCGTAATATACTTCTACCCAAGCATGAGCGTCGCTATCGTAAACATTGCATTTGTAGCGCGTCATCGGATCATCGTTACCGTAAAAATCTGTTGAATATTCGCTTGCAAGGAACCCCTCACAATATCTTGCGGGAATTCCGATTGATCGCAACATCATTGTCAGTGCCGAAGCATATTGCACACAATATCCCTGTTTTGTTTCCGTCAGAAATTCAAGAAGTGCTGTTTTTTGTGTCTCATTGTCGCCCGTTTCATACTCTGCCTCGGTTTCCGCTCCGACTTCCGCTTCGATGCGATATTCGATGTTATCCGTCAAATATTTTATCAAAATCATTGTGATTTCGTGATAATATTGATCAAACGCACCGTTATAATATGCTTCACGCAAAATATCAAGTGTAAGCTGTCTTATCTCATCACTGTCCTCAGGATCCATCTGAGTGTACACGTCGTGAACATAATCACTGTATTTTTCTTCAAGCAGATCTGCCGACAGCAGTGCGTCGCGCTCCTCGTCGGTCATTTCAAAACAATAACGATAAAGAATCGATTCGCCGCTATACGAAATTCCGAGTTTTTCAAGTTTGGATTCGTATATTTTTACGAGCTTATCGGCGCTTCCGTTTTTGAGCGCGTCATTCGCGTTTCCTTTTATGTAATCAAGCGAAATATTATAATAATCAATATCGTTGATCAACATATTGGCAAAATCGGGATGTATCATGCTCGTTACGTTTGAAACTGTCGAATATTTCGTTCCGTCAATAAAAAAAATGGATGTCCATATTCCGTCGTAATACGCTTCATGCGGCAAAAGTGAGCTTTCAAGTGAATTATATCGTCTGATATCCGTCGATGGAAGCACAGATGACGGCATATAAAGCAAGATTCCGTTTCCGCAAGTTCTTGTTACGTTGACTCGCTCGGTTATAAATCCGTGCGTAATGTTATTCTTATAACCGGATGAATCGACAAATGTATCAAATGTCGGACAAACAGTTCTCCAAAAGCTTTCACCAATCATCTCCGGGGTAAAATCATCACCGAAAATTTCTCTATACGACTTAACATCGTTAATTTCGGCTGTGTGCCACTTGTCATCGTAATAATCCTTGCCTATCCAACTGCGTAAATACACGGGAGTATTATACGGAACTTCGACAGTTGCAACGATTATTTCTTTATATTCCGGATATCTGACCGAAACATCCCTATGCGAAGATTCAGCGTCCGCTTCGTTAAGATCTATCACATTTCCAGACAACGCCGCCGTTACATAAAGACGCGCGTGCCCCATTATATCTCCGATATATGGAATCCCGATCGCATAATCCGAAACCAACACTGTCGGCAAAAGAATCAATGCAAACACGATTAAAAGTACCGCTACACCGACAGGACCGCCAAGCGCCGCATTTGCGATAACATCTCTTTCGATTATGTTTTCTTTGCTTGCCTTTTTCAGTTCCCGTTTTTCTTTTTTTGCCGCCGCCCTCTCCGCTTTGATCCTTTTGTGTCGGTCGGCAGGTGTTTCAAGCGTAGGAAGTTCATCAATGTCGCTCTTTTTGCCTGACTTTTTTCGTCTTTCACATCGTTTCGGCTCTTCAATATCCGATTTATCCTGCTTCTCAAGCATCTCCGACAGTTCGGACATTTTAGCGCAAAAGAACGCATCGCTATTGATGTTCAAATATTTTTTCTCATATTTTCGAAGTGCTATAACGGCGCAATACGAGACAACGAGCATCGAAAATCCCCAGTTTTCACGCATAATATTATATGAAACGATCGGAGAGATAATCAAAAGCCCAACTACTGTAAGCCTTGAAATTTTCACTTTTTTGACCACAGCGGGAACAGTTACGGCGGCAATCAAAAGTATAAACAGCGCAAGCGCCGCTTTCATCAATTCATACGCGTCGCAAAGCAGATAATTTTCCTCAAGCCTATAAATTTTGAGTTCCGAAAGACCTGCGAATGCTATCCTGTCAATGACTGTATTGACAAAGAACGCAATCATTTTCGAAAAATATTCAAAAGGACCGTCCTCAACAAAAATTGCTATCCATGCGGCAAATCCGGCAGGGACAACGACAAATCCGGCCACACGTACATATTTGTTTACGCACATAGCTTCAATCAATGCCGTAAACGCCGCAGACGTCCAAAGCACAGTCACAACCGACTCGGCATCATCAAGCATAAGCATTGCATCGGCAAAAAATAAAACAAGCGCAAAAACAAGAGTCGCCGCGACCAATCCGCGGCAGACCATGCCAAAGACGATCGACACCGACGAATGTCTTTGCGTGTTCGGCAGCATGGATATATTCATGGGTATTTTGAAATTATTATTTTTTTCGGTACGGGAGCGAGATGTTTTTTCGCTTTTCATCTTGACATTTCCCTTTCCTGTCTGTTTTCAGACGCTTTAATCAATCCGTGCCTCTGTCAAGGTAATATTGGATTCTTCAAATTTTGTGCGAAGAAATTCAGTATATTCGCTTCGCAACGGCAGTGAAACATACCGTTCTTTCGGATTAAAAAACAATATCTCCACCGCTTCCGCGCCGGCACCGTTACTCACATCGACAAAATCTGCTACATTCGAAAGTTTCAAACGAGCCGTAACAAATATAAATATCGGATCATCCGCACTGTCAACAAGCTCTGCCAAGTTAGTAACGCTTAATTCGGCATCGGCAACGGGTGCTGTCGCAAAATTTTCGAAAATACGATCAAAATCTTCATACGAATCTACGGTATAGCTTGCAAATCCGAGCTTGGTTCGCGAATCAAACCACATAAGCGTAACAGAGTTTTTCATCTCAAGCTCGTGCAAAACCGCGCCAATCGCAAGTTCCGAAACACCGTCAGACACAAACGCATTCATATCATCCATGAATTCCGGCTTCAATTCCGCGGCATCGCGGAAATAGTCCTCCGACGACATCTTTACCGCCATATTTTCGGTTGCGTTTTCATCATTCGTTTGCTCGACAAGCTCCGAACTAAGCTCTCGCCGTGATTTTTCCGTCAATGCCGCAGCCTCCGCACGTGACGATGCCGCTTTTTTTGCGGCATTTATCTTTTCCGCCGTTGAAAGCTTACTTGAATCGGCTCTTTTGGCAAGTTTGAGTTTGACAATACGCTTTTTCTTTGTTTTTTTGTTCGTTTCAGTACCGCCATTGAAATATTCCGGAGAAACATCATCCGCGGTAAATGCTGAATAATCGCAAAAAACGAACACATTACGTCCCGAATTGGGTTTATATTCATTCACCTGAAGCTCGGACATTTTAGATGACAACTTCCAATGCAATCGTTTCAGCGAATCTCCGTAGCGATAATCACGTATTCGGTTCAATTCGCTTGATTCTGTTCCGTTAACGACAAGGTTACTCTCCGACGGCAGATCCGACGGTGAATTTACACTTTCGTGCTCCAAACAGCATTTTCGCGGCATAACAAAAATGCTTTCATAAGCATTAACTTTCTTCTTTATTTTGTAGAATCCAAGCGCGTCGGTAACATATATATCACCCACACCGACAATGTATTTTCCTCTGTATTTGAATACGACGGAATTTGAAAAAACGTAACGTCCCTTAGGTAAAATCGAAAATTCAACGTGTTTTTCAACAGATTTAACCCCCGAACTTGAGGGCACGGAAATGATTGCCTCAACATACGGAAGCGGCAACAACGATGAATTCCAAACAGTAAATTCATATTCCGTAGGCTCGTTTTTTTGTGCTGTTTTTTCGTCTCCGGCAAGAAAAACCGCCACCGCTCCCCGCGATATTAAAAGTTCGACAAGCATAGCAAACGGCAAAAGAACAGTGAACCACAAAAACACTATCGAAACCGGCGATCTGAGCGCCTGCGTGAAAATTATCGCAAATACAAGCAAAAACAAATAAGCATAAAAGCCTTTTCCGAACGAAAATGAGCTTTTCGACTTTTTATTGTATTTTTTCATAACATTAATTACAGCATCGAGGTTTCTTTAAGTTCGCGCTCGTTTATATACGGCACCTCTACCGAACGTCTTATTTCAGTCAAAACGTCATCTGCCGTTATTTTATTCAGCCTTGCGTCTTGATTCAAAACGAGACGGTGCGCGACCACATACTTAAAAACAGCGGCAACATCATCCGGTACAACATAATTCCGTCCGCGCGTAAAAGCAAACGCTTGTGACAGCTTCAGCATCGCAACAGAAGCTCGCGGACTGGCACCAAGTTTGACGGACTTATGAGTTCTTGTTGCCGAAACAAGCGTAACGATGTATTTCAAAATTTTCGGATCCGTTTTAACATCGCTCACAACGCGTCTGATCAAACGTATCGCATCCGTATCGGCAACGGGAGAAATCAGACCGATTGGATTTTCACCCTTCCTGTTTTTGATGATCGCAATTTCCTCGGACTGCGACGGATATCCCATTGTAAGCTTGATCATAAATCTGTCAAGCTGTGCTTCGGGAAGCGGATAAGTTCCGACATATCCCGTCGGATTCTGAGTTGCAACGACTGTAAACGGATCCGGAATATCATATGTTACCCCGTCAACCGTCACACGTCTCTCCTCCATCGCTTCCAAAAGCGCCGACTGCGTTTTCGGAGATGCTCTGTTGATCTCGTCGGCAAGCAGAAGATTGCACATTACAAGTCCATCGCGCATTTCAAAACTTTCCGTTTTTCTGTTATAAATATTGAAACCAGTTATATCGGCTGCAAGAACGTCGGGCGTAAACTGTATTCTGTTAAATGACAGTCCTATCGCACGTGATATTGCCGAGGCAAGAGTTGTTTTTCCGACGCCGGGAACGTCCTCGATCAAAACATGACCTCCCGCAAAGATCGCAGCAAGCAAAAGCACCGTTTCGTTATGTTTTCCGACTATAACCTTTTCGACTTCGGAAACTGCATTTTTGAATGTTTGGTATGCGTTTTCAAGCATCATGCCCTTGTTATCAAAATTATCCGACATTTCGTTATTCTCCGTATATTAATTTTTGAGTATCACTGTAAACGCGGCTGTTAATTATCGAATATTTCACCGTTTCTGTATGCGTTATAAACTTTTTCAAACCAATATGCCGTTTCGGGAACGGGACGCACCGCTTCAAAATAAGTTTCGGCATCCGGTACGCCATCACCGACAAATCTCGTTTTCACTACCTTTGACGAAAAAGCCTTATCGGTCAAAGGCGGTGTTCCCGAAAGTATATCGGATGTAGTTTCGTATGTAATAAGATACGACCCACGCGAAAGCCCTCCGGCATTAACGTAAGAATAAACCGCGTTCAGCATCATGAGCTGAGTTACAAGCACATCACGATATATGTACAATTCGCGAAGCGATCGAACATCATCGACCTTGTAATGCGAAAAAGCGGAAAGTTCTGCTTTTACATCATTAAACAGCGCCGCAAGCTCTGTCGGTTTACGCAAAAAAGAGCACGATTCCGTCATGCGACGAGCGAAACTCATACGTTTGGAATAAATATCATTAAAGGTCAGATAACCATCACCTTCACCGAACAAAATTATCTTATCTTCGCAGATTTCCGATCGGACAGTATTTTGTTTTTTTGCAAGCCTATGAGCTATCATTTCAGCCGCACGGATTCCGCCTACCTGAGTAGAGTTCAATGCCGATCCGCCGGGACGTTGCACACCGAAAACACCTGCGGCTTCACCTATAACGAACAATCCGCAAACATTGCTTTCATACCATTTGTCAACGGCAACTCCGCCGTTGCAATGCTGCGCGCAAACCGCTATCTCAAGCGGTTCAGAGTAAAGATCCACACCGAACGAAGCATAAAGTTCAATCGCAGGATTGTTCATTTCGGCAAGTCTTTCTATCGGAGTTTCTCCGATGGCACCACAGTTGACAAGATAAGAATAAGCCTCATCACCTGCTGCCGAAAGCTCAGTTTTTCCGTTGACGTTCAACTCGGATGGGTTGTGCAAAAAGTCAAGAAACACTCGCCTTCCCTTGCATTTTTCAGAAAATACCGCAAGATCCACAGCGGAAGAAAGATACCCGATGTCCGACTTTACTCTTGCCGGAGAAAACGGCCATTCATAGCCTTTTTTGAAGATGGATTCAAGCATCGCGCGCGGTGAATCAATATAATCCGCGAGAAATTCACGCACATCTTCTCCGTTCCGATCGGTAGAAATATAGCGTGGGATAACTTGCTGATAACTTCCCGAAACATTCCATCTCGGTGAGACGGAAGCAAGACCGTATTGGCTTTCGGTAAGGTTCGCTCCCTCCGCGCCCGCCTCAAATGCAAGTCCGAGCGCACAGGTTTGACTTTCAGGATAAACGGTGGATTCGTAAATGGCTGACGGGCCTCCGACAGCCAAGACAATATTTGGTGTTTCGAAAACGGAATATCCGTATTTATTATCGCTCGACACATCATTTTCGGAGATTGCGAGTACTCCGTTTACAGAATCGTTATGCGTTATTATACGAACTGCGCGTGTTCTGTCGTAAAACGGAATGTTTTTAGATGTCGCCTCACGTTCAAGCGCTTCTGTCATATACTTTGACGTAAGCGGACCGCATGACGTTGCGCGTCCCGCCGAATCATGATCGGTGCGATAACCGGTATAATTTCCGTATTCGTCATGCGGAAACGGCACTCCCATCGTCGTAAGACGATGGAATCCGCGAAGTGAATTCACAGCTTCCACGTACGCAAGATCGCCGTGCATTGAGCCCGCTTCAACCATATCATTTGCCATTGACACGGCATTGTCGTTTGAGGCAAGCTTATAATACGTCTGCTTGTCACTTCCCGTGTTGCGCGAGGTTCCCATCATTCTCCCTTCGCTTATTATCGCAAACCGATCGTTCGGGACACCTTCCTCCGAAAGCGCATACGCACATCCGAAGCCTGCCGCTCCGGACCCGATAACAATCGCATCATATTTCCGAACGGGCACTCTCCAACCGTTTATTTTGATATATTTATCGGGATTTTTAATATTAATATTCACTTTTTCCCCTTAATTTTTAGAGCATTTCACTTAATAGTTTTTTTTCATTTTATCACAAACAGGTCAATAACACAATATTATGAATTAAAATATTAAATTTTCACATATCTCTTTTATTCAAATTAATTTTATGATATTATATAAGGAGATTATAATTGCGTTATTTGTTTTTTGTGCATCGACGCGAACAATATATTTTCAAAAGACAAGACGAAAGGATGTTTTTCACCCGAAAAGCAACAGTCACGGTTATGGATTTTAACGATTTTTCTCTTCTTTACCCCTCCGGCACTTCATATAAAAACGACACCCCTAAAATTTCAGCGGAAACGATCGAACAGCTTGAACTTGATCTGCTCTTTGATTTGAAAAATTCTTCGCTTGAGGAATTTTTCACGCTCTCACCAGAAGTAATCAGATACCGTCAGGATATTTTTTACGATATGCTCGAATGCCCCGAAATTGCGGACACGCTTTCAAAAGTGACGCCCGTTCTTTTGGACATTGAAGAACTTCGCAGACTCGAATCAAGTCTTTCTTCGGCAGGCAGCGGAAACGCGCAGTCTTATCTTTTTTCGTTAACCGAAATCGAGCTTTACACATCATGCCTTTCAATCATGAAAAAGGGATTTGAGGCTTGCACCGGAAAGCTCAAAAGTGAGGCCATGACGGCTTTGGCTGACAAAATAATCGAGCTGACGGAGAGCGAATATTACTCAAATCTGAACAAGAAACTCAACGAGCTTACTCAGCGAGTCAGAGATATCAAGAGTATCACCCTCGGCGTTAATCTCGATTCACAGCTTCGTCCTGTTTACGCAGGTGTGCTTTCCATAAACCCGCGCCCCTTCAAAAGCGGTGAGGTTCTTGACAAGATTCTTCGTCTCAGCTTCAAAAATGACGACGAAACCTGCATTGCTCAGCTTTCTCCCTTCCTCAAGGGGCAGTCGGAAAATCAGCAATACGCAACGACTCACGCCTTCTACGGCGCGATCAATGACGTATTCAAAAGTTCCGTTCATTCGTGGAAAAGAGTCGTTTCCGACTATGTGCTCGAAAATACCGACTTCCTGCTCAGACTGCTTCCGGAAATTGAATTTGTCGTCAAGAGTTCAAAAATCATCTCGGCACTCAAGAACAGAAACATTCCGCTTTGCCGTCCCGACGTCAGACCCATGGAAGAAAAATCACTTGCTTTCAAATCGCTGTGCAACCCCGTTGTCGCCTTGAGGATTGACGATGAAATCGTTCCGAACGACCTTGTTTTCGATGAGAACGCTATGATATATGTGCTCACCGGGCCTAACAGAGGCGGAAAGTCAGTAATAACCTGTGCGCTTGGTCAAGCAGTTGCGTTCTGTATGCTCGGACTGCCCGTCGCGGCGGAATCCGCCGTTATTTCTCCTGCCGAAGGAATCTTTGCTCACTTCCCCACCGGAAGCGAGGACACCATCGACAAGGGGCGCCTCGGAGAAGAATGCGCCAGACTTGAAGAAATATTCGACCATATCACAGAATACAGTCTCGTGCTTCTCGACGAGTCACTTTCATCGACAGGCTCGTATGAAGCTTCATACATTGCCGCCGAGGTTTTGACCGGATTTGCCGTTCTCGGCTGTCGTGCCCTTTTCTCGACTCACCTTCACGAGCTTGCCGCCAAAGTAGATGAGATCAACGCCGAATCCGCGGCCAAGGGCGGCGTAAAAATCGACAATCTCGTTGCCGGAATTTACGAAGGCAAGCGCAGCTTCAAAATCGAGCG
>CAZPJU010000019.1:0-20281 GCA_964586965.1 uncultured Lachnospiraceae bacterium
TAGAAGTTTTCGAGGACGAAGCCTTCGTTCATCATCTTGTAAAGCGTCGGGAACAGCTCCTCCGAAACGCATTTGTAGGAAAATCCTTCAAGCGTGAGGTAAATAAGGTTTTTACCCTCGAAAAGACCGGTGTATTCGTTCTTCTTTGTCGGTGTGAGTGACGAGAAATATTCGTGCATTTCACGAATTGTTTCGTTCTTTTCGCTTGCGATCAGAGAATCAAAGTCGATATTGAGCACATTGTCGCCGTATTCTATGGGTGGTTCTGTACTTCCGGTGTTCGGAGGCTCTACCGTTTCGCCGTCTTCGTCGGTTTCGGGGGGGACTGATGATGTATCGTCTTTTTTTGTTGTAACAAACGGATTAAGGTTGCTGTCGATGCCGATAACGTCGTCTTCGTTTGAGTTTGCATCCGGCTGACCGAAAATGAGATACTTGATATCAAGACGGGTGGTTGTCATAATGCCGAAATAATCAACGCTTGATGTTGCGGAGAAAGTGTTTTTGTAGTTGTATTCGGCGTCATCGTTTGATACGATCGCGGCAACGGCGGTAAGGTGGAACATCAGCGCAAGGCAAAGCAAAATAAGTTTGACTCTCAAAGGCGTTGCAAGCGCCGGAGCCTTTTTTTGACCGAAGATAAGGTAAAGTACAAACGGCGCGAGCAAGAGCAGCAGAGTAAACCAATTTCGTGCGATGCAGGCAAGCGCTTCACGCCAAAACTGCGTTACGTCTCCCGCAAAGCCGATCGTTGACCATTTGAAATAATCTCTGAACTGCTGAAAATATACGAGCTGAACACAGAAAAGGATCGAAATGAAGCCGCTGAGTACATATACGATGTATTTGTTGATCTTATTCAGGAACAAAGTTGAGAAAAAGGTCAAAAGACAGCCGATTGAGAGCGAGAACATCGTGATGTGGAAAAGCGCACCGGATCCGGCGGAATTTTTTGTCGAAATTCTTATCGCGATGTAAAATACGGTTTCAAGATAAAGAATGAGCGCGGGGAAAAAATACAAAAAAGCGCGATTCCGACGAAACGGGTTTTTGCGTTTTCCGCGCGATTGCTGATTTCGAGGCGCACCGGAACGCTGTGCGGGGGCGCGTTGAGGAGCTCGTTGAGTTCCTCTTGCGGCGGTTGGATAGTTGTTCATATATCAAAGCTCCGTAAACTTAAATGTGTTATATTGATTTCAATCAACAGTATATCACATTTCTCGACGTATAATCATTTTTATTTTGTTAACAATAATTATTTTTCGGGTATTCCGACGGAAACTGTCGCGAGCAGATCAGAGGATGAGAGCGTGTCAAGATTCATAAGCAACAAAAGCTCATCGTAGTCACTGTTTTCAAGCTTTTCATACAGACCGCTTCGCAAAAAACGGGGATCCGACATTTCGATATCAAAATGAAGCGCCAAAAACGGAACGACGGAATTGGCAAAGCTGTCGTTGAGAATCAGAAGCTTCGGTCGTGCTTCGTCGGTATTTTTTGTTATCATGACGCCCGCATTCGTGCCGGAAAGGAAAACCGAATATTTATCTTTTTTCGAAAGGTATGAAAGATCGTAAAAGCCGGACAGTTCCGTACCGTTATCTATAATATGAACGGTATATGCCTCATCATCCGCGCTTCGCCAAAGAATTATTTCATCTGGAGAGATGCCGGAGGTTGCGGATGCGGACCAAGTAGTGCCGTAGAAGTCGTCCGCAACGGTTTCTTTATTGAAATATTCACGCGGATACGGTTCAAATCCCCATTTTTCGGCAAGTGCAAGATAAATGAGATATGCGCCTTCGGTTGTGATGTGATGATCAGTTCTGTAATATACATAATCTCCGGATTCGGCAGCGTTTGTCAAAGGCGAATAAAGATCGACTGATTCAAGCGAATTCTCACGGCATATTTCGTCGATATCGGAGGGGGAGACGGCGGACGCATCGGCTATTGATGAGGGAAGCAAATGCGAAAGCGCGTCGAGCTTGCGAGGAGCAATCGCAACTGTTACTTTTTTGCTCGAAAGAGCGGAGTTCAACTGTGCGAGCGAAGAAAGATTGCCGTTGATTGTGTCGAAATCCGCATTGAGACGGTCTATCATGTAGCCTTGCTTGAAATCATAGAAGATGCCGTTGTTTTCATGCTTTCCGAGCATGAGCTCGGAGATTCCTTTTACATTGATAAAAAATCCGCGCAGCGGAAATTGATCCGAAAAATAATTTTTGATATCCTCGGTCAGTTTGCCCGAAATGAGCGAATCAAAAGAAATTTCGGGAGCAGAGGCAAGCACTCGATTTTCGTTTTCGGACATTTCTTTGTCGGGTAAAATGAAAAATGCCGCTGAAAATCCGAAAATGAAAACCGCAGACAGTATGACAAGTATAAGAGATGACACTTTTGAGCTTGTTTTCATGTAAGTTTAGCCTTTCGGTTAGAATCTGAAATATAAGAACGGATGATACGAGGACGAAACAAGATATGCACAGCAAAGGCCGAGCGTAAGCATACCGATCACGTCGAGAATGATCCGTCGAGCTTCGCTTTTGTGCACAAATTTGCCGGCGAGCTTTTTCGGCAGAGGTGTTGATGCGAGGATAAGTATCGCAAGGAATGGGAGAGTTCGCGTGATATCGTAAAGCTCCGAGGCAAGGAAAGCGCCGTTTTTTCCGAACATTGCACCGATGTAGGAGAATACGTCTCCGAGTTCGTCAAACGAGAACAACACCCAGCCGAACATAACGCCGAGCATTGTGAAAATATGGCGCAATGCGGAGGGGATCTTTTCAAGATTCTGTTTGCCGACAGCTTTCTCAATAGCGAGAAGCACAAAATAAAAGAGTCCCCAAAGGACGAAATTCCAAGAATCTCCGTGCCAAAGTCCGGTCAAGAGCCAAACAACGAGCATATTGCGGTATTGGATCAAAAGTCCGCGTCTGTTTCCGCCGAGCGGAATGTAAACGTATTCACGGAACCAAGTCGAAAGCGAAATATGCCAACGACGCCAAAACTCGGTGATGCTTTTTGAAATGTATGGATAGTTGAAGTTTTCGAGGAATTCAAAGCCGAGAATGCGTCCGAGACCGATTGCCATGTCGGAGTATCCGGAAAAGTCGAAGTATATCTGTGCCGTACGCATGATTATACCGAACCAAGCGTATGCGGCGGATGGGGAGTCGGACTGTGTAACTGTCATCCAAAGCTCGCTTGCCATGTCGGCAAGCAGAACTTTTTTTGCAAGACCGACAATGAAAACGCGAACTCCGTCAGCGGCGCTGTCGAGCGTTACGGTTCGTTTTTTCAGTGCATCGGCGACTTCACGGTATTTGACGATGGGGCCTGCGATAAGCTGAGGGAACATTGTCACGTACGCACCGAAGTCGATGGGGTTATTCTGCTTTTCGGTATCTCCACGATAAACGTCTATTACGTAGGAAAGCGCTTGGAATGTATAAAACGATATGCCTATGGGAAGCTCGACATTGAGTTCGGGCAAAAACGGAAGCAGAAAACGCAAATTTTCCGCGATAAAGTTATAATATTTGAAGAAAAAAAGTATGCCGAGATTGAATACACATGCAAGCACGAGCAGAGTTTTTGTGCGTTTGCCGGCGTCTCGTCGGATACCTATTGCATATCCGAACGCGTAATCGGCAAGAATCGTGATGGCCATGAGCAGTACGTAAACAGGCTCGCCCCACGCGTAAAAAACAAGGCTGACGAGAAAAAGTACGGCATTGCGCCATTTTATTGACGGTACACTGTAATATAAAATAAGCGTGATCGGCAGATACGCAAACAAAAATTCAAGGCTTGAAAATACCACGGAAAGAATCCTTTCTTATAAAGCTATAGCGTACATATTATACATCTGTTTTGCAGATAAATAAAGTCGAAAAATGCTTTTTTGAAAAAGAAAATCCCGACACAGGCAAAAATGTCGGGATTTTTGATTTATTATGTGTTTTCGTCCGGAGAAACTATGGGAAGTTCAAACCAGAAGGTGCTTCCGGAACCGAGCTCGGATGCAACTCCGAAGCGCGCATTATGGATAAGCAGGATTTCCTTGACGATGGAAAGCCCCAATCCGGAGCCTCCGGCGCCGCGGCGATGTACCTTGTCAAGCTTGTAGTATCTGTCCCAAATAAGCGGAAGATCTTCTTGCGCGATACCCTTTCCGGAATCGGAAACCGATACGCGAACTGAATTGCCGATGAGTTCTTCTTTAACGGTAACGATTTTATCCTCGCCTGTGTAAGAAACGGCGTTCCCGATAAGATTATATATAACTTGAAGCAACCGCGTCGGATCTCCCGAAACATATATGTCTCCGTCTGTGTAAAGTTCTATCCGGTAGCCGTCGGGAGAGTAGAGCTTTTTCATTCGATTTGCCGTTGTTATTAATGCGTTTGTCAGGTTTACGGTGCAGAAAGTAACGGCGGAATCTCCCTGACGCATTCTCGAAAGCTCCAAAAGATCTGTTACAAGTGTTGAAAGCCGTTTTGTTTCGTCTATAACGACCTGCATATTTTCGGGAGTGTTTTCACCGGGAATGTCGCGCATCATTTCCGAATAGCCTTCTATAAGCGTAAGCGGAGTGCGGAGATCATGAGAAACATTTGCAATGAGCTCTTTTTGCATATTATCGACCTTGGAAAGTTCCGAGGCGGCGTATGTTAAAGTGTCGGACAGTTCTTCCAATTCTTTATAGCTGTGACGAACCTTTGATCTGTCGAAGCGACAACGTGTAAGTTCCTTTGCTTCGCGGTTGACGTCCGCTATCGGAGCAGCTATACGATGAGTCAGAAAATAAGCGAATATAACTGCGATCACTACGGTAACAAGCGAGATCCAAAGTAGCATTATTCGCAATGTTTTGACGGTTGCCGTTACGGGAGTCATAGCGCAGTTAAGGAAGATTACTCCGTCTGATCCGTCCTCAAAGGAGACGACTTTGGTGTAGATAAGGCTGTCTGGAAGCTTTGAATTCGAAAGTTTATCGTTGCCGGATTGCGCTGCCGTATTGAAGCCGCCGAGAGGAATTCGCGTGATTTTTATTCCGTCATCGGAGCGTTTGGCGTTTACGTACAGTTTGGAAAGCTCATCCGAATCGACGTTGTGGATAAGGCACGCGCCCTCAACATGGACTGAGCTTACCGATGTAGCTTTATTGTTCTTGAATTTGAAGATATATATGCAAATTTCGTGCTCGTGCGAAAGATATGTTGCTCTTTCGTCGAGTGCGTCCGAATCGAGCACAGCTTCAAGTGAATTTGCAGTCGATGCAAGACGGTCGGTGACGATTGAGCTGTATATTTTATCAAGCAGCAGCGTTTGAAAGATCCAAAGTGAGCCTAAAATTATGGCGGCGAAGATAAGTAAGCTTATCAGTATGCGGCGCTTTATGCTTGTTTTGCTTAAGTCTTTCATATCAGTTTGTGTCAAATCTGTATCCGACGCCGCGCAGTGTAACTATGTGAGATGCATAATCTCCGAGGGAACGGCGCAGGAGCTTTATATGAGTGTCGAGCGTTCTGTCATCACCGAAGAAATCGTATCCCCAAACATCGGATATGAGTTTTTCACGTGACAGAGCAATGTTTCTGTTTTTGAGCATATAAAAGAACAGATCATACTCCTTTGGAGACATATCTACCTTTTCACCGTTGATGTAGACGATTCGTGCCGTAAGATCCGCAACAAGACCGCCGAGCTCGATAACTTCGTGACCGTCCGTGTCCGAGGCGGATTTTTGTGATGAGCCGACTCTTTTCAAAATTGCATTGACACGGAGCATAAGCTCCTTAGGTGAAAACGGTTTTACAACGTAATCATCAATGCCGAGTTCAAAGCCGTTGATCTTGTCATATTCTTCGCCTCTGGCGGAGAGCATGATGATCGGGACCGAAGAAAATTTGCGTATTTCGCGGCACGCCGAAAAACCGTCAAGCTCCGGCATCATTATATCTATTATTACGATGTCGTAGTTTTCGCTGCGGCATTTTTCGATAGCTTCCATTCCGTCTGCGGCTTCATCCGTATCGTGACCTTCGAATGCGGCATATTTGGCGATCATGCGACGTATCATTTCTTCGTCATCGACGATGAGAATTTTATACATACAGTAATTCCTTTCATTGTAGGCGTTACAATTGATATTATATAGCTGTTTTTTTCCGAAATCAAGTGAGGATATCGGCATATCATGCCGATATCCTCGATTTTGTGTTTTATTATTCCGTGAAAGAGACGCCTTCCGTTTCGTTCGTGCGCTCATAGCAGGTGAGAGTTACTGTGCTGTATCGTCCGTTTCTGACAATAACGGCTGTGAGCGTATCACCGACATTGTGCGACTTCAATATAGCTTTAATATCTGCATAACTTGTGATTTCGACATCGTCGATTTGAGCGATGCGGTCACCGTTTTTAAGAACGTCATCGTTAAAGCCTTCCTCTGCGCTGTAAACGTACAGACCGAGAGAATTTACTCTGTAATATGTTGCTTTGGAGTAGGAGTCAATCTCGATAACGCTGATTCTGAGCGAGGTTCTGCCTCTGACATAACCGTATTCGAGAATTTCGTTTGCAACGTAAATAACATCGTCCATCGGGATAGCGAAAGCAAGACCTTCGATTCCGCTGTCCGAGTATTTTGCGTTTACGATACCTACAAGCTCTCCTGCGAGATTGAACATACCGCCTCCGGAGTTACCGGGATTAACGGCGGCGTTTGTTTGAAGAAGGTTCATTGTTTCGTTGCCCACCGTGATCTCACGGTCAAGCGCACTGATGATACCGTTTGTAACCGTTCCGCCGAGAGTTCCGAGCGGATTGCCGATTATAACGACTTCTTCACCGACTGCAAGCCCCGAACTTGTTCCGATGTCTGCCGCTACAAGTCCCTCGGCGTCAATTTTGAGCACGGCGATATCCGTGTCGGTGTCTGTTCCGACAAGTTTTGCTTCATATTCGTTCCCGTTTGAGAGACGGACAGTGATTTTATCCGCGACGCCGTAGGAATCGTCCTCGATAACATGATTGTTTGTGAGAAGGTAACCGTTTTCGTCTATGATAACTCCGCTTCCGGCACCTTCTGTGTAATAGAAGCTGTCAACGGTGGCAAACTCTGTTGTGATTTCGACAACGGAATCCGCAACTTTTGTTACAACATCTGCGATAGTACCTTTTTCCTTTGTGCCGAGTGATTCGGGCGCAAGTACCACGCCGGTTGACGGATTTGCGACGCCGGACGATGCCTGCTGGTCATTTGAGGCGTCACCGCCGAATTGACTTCCACCGTCGTTTTTGTCTGAGTTGCTTTGCGAATCGGTGAAATGCATTGCGATGAAGTAGCCGCCGACGCCGGCTCCGCCTGCAAGCAAGAGCATTGCGAGAAAAATCGAAACGACCGCAAGAACAGTTTTTGCGGAACTCTTTTTCTTTGCAGGAGCTGAGTCTGTTGCGTATGTGTAAGAATACTGCACGGGAGGGTGGGGATAATTTGATGAGGGGGAGTTTCCGGTGCTTCCTGTGTTTGTGTTTTGCTTGTTCATTCCGGAGGAATCGGGGGTATTGCCGGAAGCGTTGCCGTCTTTTCCTTCGTTAAAAATATATTCTGCCATGATGTGCTCCTTTTTGGTTTATTTTGAGCTGAAATCTAATGATTAAGCAAAAAACGCTTGTTTTTATGTTGTGAATAGATTATAATTTTCTTATGTGACGGTTATATGACGCTTCACGAAAAATTCCTTGAAATTTGAGCGTCTCGAAAGTCAACCTGTTGCGTAAGATCGGAACCGAGTTTCCGATGAGTAATAATTTTTGAACAAAAGGGTACGGTAACAAAATGAAGCTCAATTACAAACGCACTGTGTTCGTTGGATTTGCTTTTTTCCTGATTTGCGCTTTTTGGCAGGCATACGACAGCATTATCCCAAAGATATTAACCGATAAATTCGGCCTTTCGCAGACTTGGAGCGGATTGGTCATGGCACTGGACAACATATTTGCGCTGTTCATGCTCCCGCTTTTCGGTATGCTTTCCGACAAATGCAAAAGTAAATACGGCAGACGAACTCCGTATATATTCATAGGTACGATAGCGGCGGCAGTCGCATTTCTCGGACTTTCGTTTGCGGATAATATGCAGCTCACCAATCTCGGTGATGCTGCTAAAATCAACGACGAAACTGCGCTTTCGGTACTGTATGATCATGAATATTCAAAGGAACTCACGACTCCGGACGGTGAAAAGTTCGACATTAAGTCGATATTCGACAAATCGGAATTCGTACAGATCAAAACAGACAGTGTTTATGTGCTCGGAGCTGATGGAAAATATACATCTGCGGCAGAAAAAAGCGAAGACGGGATCAATCCCTATGTTCAGTTTGTTTCCCCGATGAGACAGGCTTATGCATGGGAAGCAACGCTTGAAAACCCCGTGACTCTTGTTTATTTTATGGTGCTTTTGCTTCTCACGCTTATTTCAATGGCAACTTTCCGTACACCTGCGGTGGCGCTCATGCCCGACGTAACTGTGAAGCCGCTCCGCAGCAAGGGAAATGCGGTCATAAATCTTATGGGTTCGTTCGGCGGAATACTTATACTTGTTGTCGGAATGGTGCTCGGAACCGGTAATGCCGAAAATGCTCTTATGCCGTATACGGTATTTTTTGCAATAGTTGCGGGAATTATGCTTGTTGCGCTTCTTATTTTCATGCTTACGGTCAATGAGCCGAAATTTGTCAGGGAAATGCATGAGGAAAGCAAGCGCCTCGGAATTGATTCCGATGCGGATGATGATGGCGAAACCAGCGGCGATGAAAAACTCTCACGTGCCGAATTCCGTTCGCTTATTTTGATTCTTGCGTCTGTTGTGCTTTGGTATTTCGGATATAACGCGGTAACATCCAAATATTCCGTTTATGCAAGTGAGATTCTTCATCTCGATTATAACCTTACGCTTATTATCGCGCAGGCGGCAGCTATTATTGCATACATTCCCGTCGGCGTGCTTTCGTCTAAGATCGGACGTAAAAAAGCGATTCTTGCCGGAGTGGCTATGCTTGCGACCGCTTTCTTTACTGCATCGTTTATGCGTGAGGGAAGCCCCGCACTTTTGATGAACTGTATGTTTGCGCTTGCCGGAATCGGTTGGGCAACCATCAACGTTAACAGTTTTCCGATGGTGGTCGAACTTTCGAAAAACAGCAATGTCGGAAAATATACGGGCTTCTATTATACTGCGTCAATGGCGGCGCAGACGATCACGCCCATTTTTTCCGGTGTGTTCCTCGACATAAAAATGACGACACTTTTCCCTTATGCGACTGTTTTTGTGGTTCTTTCGTTCGTTACGATGCTCTTTGTCCGTCACGGAGACAGCAAACCAGAAGCGAAAGCTTCAATAGAGGCGTTCGCGGACGTTGATTAAAATATGACAGTAGCAGTAATTATCGCCGCCGTGCTTTTTTGCGCGGCGGCTGTGTATGTATATTTGACAGCGGGGCGCATTAAACGTCCTGCGGCACCGTATTTTTACGGCACGCTATTTGCTCATCGCGGACTTCATTCCGAGGGGATTCCCGAAAATTCATTGCCTGCGTTTGAAGCGGCTGTCAACGGCGGCTACGGTATCGAGCTTGATGTGCATTTGACGGCGGACGGTGAACTTGTCGTGCATCATGACGACAGCATCAGGCGTTTAACGGGCGAGGATGGCAAGATTTCCGAAATGACAGCGGCGGAGATCACGTCAAAGAAGCTTTGCGGCACGGAATATACGATTCCGCTTTTTTTCGAGGTTCTTGCGCTTGTCGACGGAAGGGTTCCGCTTGTCGTGGAATTGAAACGTCAGCCTACTGATGACCCGACGCCGCTTTGCGAGCGCGTTTTTGCCGCACTTGACGCCTACAAAGCCGAAACGGGCGGAGAATACTGTGTAGAATCGTTTAATCCGTATGTTGTGAAATGGTGCAGACTTAACAGAAGCGACGTTTTCCGCGGTCAGCTCACGGAGGCGTTTTATTCGCGCGGCAAAAAAACAAAAATTATGTATATGATGGAGAATTTGCTCATAAATATACTCGGACGTCCGGATTTTGTGGCGTATAACGTTAAAGACAAAGCAAATTTCTCGCTTCGTGTTTGGGGAAAGGTGTATTCAGCGCCCATCGCGTTTTGGACTGTACGCAGTCAGGCGGAACTTGATTGTGCGGTTCGTGAATACGGAAACGATGTTGCGATAATTTTTGAGGGATTTATCCCAGAAGAAAACGCCGATCGGGAGCGCATGAAATGACAGAGTCAAGAAAACTCACGCTTATAAGAGTTGTGTCTGCACTTTTGCTTCTGACGGTGACTGTCGGTATGATAAGCTATGCTGAAAAAATGCGTGTTTCGAAGATCAAGACTTCGAATTCGAGGCTTCCGTATTTGTACAGTGACGATGAAATGAACGGCGTTTTAATGCCGCAAGATACGGCAACGGATGTTTTTGTTCAGCTTGGTCTTTATGAAAAGAAATACGATATTGATGCAGGATTCGTTGATTTTTGCGCTGAAAACGAGCAAATAAATCTTGACGGTACTTTTTTGACGTCGTTAAAATCGCGCCTTGAAACGGGCAGGTACAGTGATGATATTTGGGAAGATCTGACGGGATACACTTTTTCGGTGCTTTATGACATTTATACCGGTGCGATTGAATGCGGCGAGGTTGACGTTATCGGTGATGTGTTCGATCAAAACAAAACGTCGATCGCGCTGTTCGGTATGAACGACAAGACTCAGGACGGATCATCTTTGCCTTTTGAGGGGGAACTTTCGGAGCTGTTGCAAAAAACAGATTTGATTTTCGAGATTGCCGAATCCGATACGTCGTTTTTTATTTCGGGGGGCTTGAAGTTTGCACTTTGCCGCTCTGCGGAAAGTGTTGCTGATGCGAAAAAAGTTTGCGATATCGTTATTGCAGAGGCGCAAACAAATGAAGATGCTGTTGCTTTGGCGCATGAGGGCGCCGATGTCGTTTTTGCAAGATCGGGAGAAACCTACGCGGAATATATCGGTGATTGCACTGTTTTATTCGGTGTCGGTGAAATATCGAGTAATAATTCGCTATTTGCAACCGTAACTCTTGCCGTCGGAATGGATCCGATCGTTAGGATATATCCCTGCGTTTGTGTGGACGGAAGAGTTGTTCTTGCGGATGAAAATACGACGGCGGAACTCATTATGTCTGCCAATTCTCGTTCTGAAAGCGCATTCATAGACGAAACGGGAAGAATAAAATACAAATAAGCCGTACTTTCGCGAATAATGTATAAAAGTTTGTGATTATGTTGACATAATGTTAACACAATGCTATAATTAATAAAAATAATTGAATGGTAAATCCGCTTTTGCGGATCTGTCGGAAGATTGTCGATGCTTTGCTTGAATGAAATCTCATTTTCGTACGGGAAGAAAAAAATAATTGAAAATTTGTCGTTTTCGGTTGCTCCGGGAGAGTGTGTGGTGCTTGCGGGCCCTAACGGTTCCGGAAAGTCAACAGCGCTTTCCGTTATTGCGGGGATACTTAAACCATCGTCCGGCACGGTCAGCGCGGAAGGCAAGATCGGTTATGTACCGCAGGGAACGGCTTTGCTAAATGATGCGACTGTTCTTGAAAATCTTAGATTTTTTGCGTCAATGTCGCATGGGGGTATACCCGAAAAACTTCCGTTTTCCGTTGAGCGATACTTGAAAAAGAAGGTCACGCGGCTTTCCGGCGGTATGAGTAAGCAGGTCAGCATTGCGTGTGCTCTTTTGGGTGATCCGAGCATTATTTTGCTTGACGAACCGTGCGCCGCGCTCGATATATCGTTTCGTGACGAAATGATATCGCTTGTTTCCGAGCTGAAGGCAAATGGCAAAGCGATAGTGTACGTAGGGCATGATCCGTCGGAGTTTTACCCTTTTTACGATAAGCTTGTTTTACCGGGAATTTCGAAAACCGTACTTACTCGCGGCGTAAACAACGCCGATGCGGACACGGAGGAAAAGTTCATTCGGTTTTACAAAAAATACATAAAATCATATCCACAGGGAGATTTTTGATTATGGGAAAGAAAAAGATTATTGCCATAGTTGCGTGTGCTTTGCTTGCGTGCGTTATTCTCGGCGTTATTATTAACGCTGCGGTAATGTCTACGCCTAAGAACACCATTGAAAATGCGGTTGAAAAAAGTTTTAATGCGGCAACAAAGTCCGATGACGTAAAGTTTATCGACAAAGTGCTGAACGGAGGAAGTATTGAGCTTTCCGCAAATCTTGCAAAGATTATGGAAGGCTTGGGAGTTGAAGATGTTCCCGGTATGGACATTTCCGCAAAGTGCTATTTTGACATTGCGGCAATTAAAACAGCTTTCGCTTTTGCAGCGTCCATGGACGGAGAATCTTTGATCGACGCGCTTGTTTACATGAGCGATGAAAAGTTTGCCGTTTCTTCCGAAGCGCTTCTCGGTAAGGATGCATACGGTATCATTTTCAAGGATATCGAAAAGAATTTTGACAGCTCCGAATTCGGCGAGGATGGGGAATACAGCCTCGGAATTGATTTTGAAATGATCAATTCGGTACTTACCGCTATGGAGAGTATGTCCGAAACGCCCAAGGAACTTGAAAAATTAATTGATAAGACATCCGATATCGCAGACGATATCTACACTATGCTCATCAAGTCCGTTTTGAAGCACGCCGAAGTTGACAAGACAAGCGGAACGATTTCGTGCGCGGGCAAGGACGTAAAAACAAAGGATCTTTCTATCGTGATCAACGGTGAGGCTGTTTCGCTCATTCTTGCCGATGCTTACGATTATTTCGCAAACGATAAGTCGCTCAACAAGTATCTTACCGAAGACCTTGTTGAACTCGCTCCCGCTCTTGTGGATTATTTCTACGGCATGGCGCTCGTCGGCGTCGGCACGGCAATGCCCGACATTGATATTCCCGACATTGGCTGGGACGACGATGACGTTGTAGCTTATGCAGACGACATTGACGAAGACGACATGGATGCGCTTATCGAAGACGCAAAGGAAGAACTCGTTGATTCAATCGAAGCTGCTGTTGAACAGTTCTATGACAGTCTTGGCGAGATAGACATCGACGATCAAGTTGAGGAATGTGCTGATTTCCTCGAAGATTTCGAGGCAACGGTAGTTCTTCATGTCGGCAAGAAAAACGGTCAGATCATAGGAGTTGACGTTTCCGCGGAGTTTGATGGTGACGATCTCGTTGACGTTTCCGTTGTTTGTGGTCCCGATTGGGATGAGATCACGGAAATTTCCGTAAAGGCTGATGTCGGCGGCGTTAAAATGTCTGCTTCGTATGAAGTTTCCGAAAATACAAATAAAGTGTATAATGCCGATATCAAGGTTAAGCAGGACTCCGATACGATTGCAAAAATCAGCATAAGCTGGGATAAGAAAGAGGGAGATCTTAAGATCAAGGCATCTTCGGCTGCTTTCTTAGGCGTAGACTCCGAGCTTGTATTCAAGGGTAACCTCAAGGCTTCTTCCAAGGAATTCACGCTTGTACTCGATAAGCTTACTGTCGGCGAGCAGAAGATAGATCTTTACGAAATTACGATTACTGTAAAGACAAGCGACAAGATGCCCGAACCCGGCAAGGTTAAGGATATTCTTACGCTTTCTTCGGATGATTTCGAGGAAATCAAGGAAGCTGTTCAGGAAGCAATAACATCTCTCGGTGAAGATCTCGAAGATGTTTTCGGAGGTCTTATATCCGGCGGTGGAGACATTGACGATATTTTCGGTGACTTGGACTTTGATGATGTAGCCCCCGATGAGACTATGCCCGACGAAGACTGGGGCTGGTAAAGTTGATTTTTAATCACTAAACTCAAGTATAAAAAGAAAGCCGAGCCGATTTTCGGCTCGGCTTTCTTAACATTTCGGTGAAGTTATGTTTAGACGAGATCTTTGTTTGTTCGGTAAATGTATACTGTCCGGCATCGCGGTGACGCTTGTACTTGCGGTGCTTTTTGCAGTTGCCGCAGGACTTATAATCGACCGTTCAAAGGACGTTTATACGCCCGTAAAAGTAGCCGTGGTAGACGGCGACGACTCCTTTTACAGCCGTATAATTATAAATGTGGTTAAAAATCTCGGATATATTTCGAATTTGCTTGAGATTGAGCGAGTTGAGGCGGACGAGCCCGAAGTTTTGACCGATCAGGGGTATGGCGCTGTGATCGTTTTGCCGGAAGGCTATCTTGACGATATTCTGTCCGCACACGTTTCCGAAGGATTTATCATCGTTTCGCCTTCGCTTGGTGCCGGGAGTGAGATCGTACTTTCCGTTGCACGTTTCGGAGAGGTTATGCTTTCGGCAGGGCAAAACGGTACGTTCTCGGGATTGTATCTGATTAAGGAACGAGGACTTTCCTCGGATGTGCGATCCGCGTATCTTGATGAGGTCAATATTACTTTGGTGAATGAGGCGTTCAACGCTCATGATAAATATGTTTCGGTGAAAACTCTTGATTACGAGGGGACGGGAATGTCGCTTGAAGCATATTATGCGGTTTGCTGGCTTACTTTGCTCGCGATGATGCTGTCAATGTTTTTTATTTCGCTTTACACAAGAGATCTTACGCATCCGATCCTTTGCCGAATACGTTCGTGCGGCGCAAATGCGTGGGATTTTTGGTGCTGGAAGTTCGTTTTCACGTTTGTTTTTCGTTTTGCATTTATCTGTATTGCAATCGCGGTGATGGAGCTTTTCGATGTGGCTGAATTCGGATTTGCTTCGGTGTGCTGTGCTGTCGGCGCATCGCTGTTTATGACGGTGTGCGGTATCGCGCTTACAGTTTTTTCACGCGACGGAATAACGGTCAATCTTATTGTTGCGGTGGGCGGGATTTTGCTTTGCGGAGGAATCGTTCCACGTCAGCTTTTGCCCGAATTCTTGCTTAAACTCGGTGATTTTACTCCGTTCGGTGTGGCAAAGTCACTTCTCTCTCCCGTATTCGGCGCGTCTGTCGATGTTTGGGTGGTGCTTTTGGCGCTTGTTTATGCAGTCACGTCTGTGTACATCGTATACAGACGCACAATACGTGTTACGGTCGGAGAGGAGAAATGATATGTTCGGATACGTGTGGCTTTCGTTGAAGCGAGCGTTTCGGTCTGCATATTTTCCCGTGATGCTTGTTGTTCTTTCGATAGCGGCTTATTTTGCGCCCGCGATCGGTGCGGAGGAGGGACTGAAGCCTGCCGCTTTATGCAATTACGACAGCTCCGAGATATCGTCACGTATTACCGAATATTTGACAGGAAACGGATATGAACTTTGCTCTGACGAAAAAACGATGCTTGATGGAATCAAGTCCGGAGTTTACGATTGCGGAGCTGTCATACCGAACGGATTCGGTGCGCTTGTTGCCGACGGTAACGCAGACGGTGCGATACATTTCGTTGTAACTCCTGTCTCGTATGCGCCGGATATTTACAAAAATCATGTTGCCGCTGCCGTCTATAAAGAATGTGCTCCGTATATAACGGCGGACGCACTCAAAGACACTGAAATCACATTCGATGATGTGTATGAAAAATACAACAGCATGACAGAGGACGGAGTATTGTTTTCTTTTGAGGAACAGCTTGCGGACGGAGACTCCGGTCATGAGCACGAACGTGAAAAAACGTATACTCTTGCGACAGTATCGTTTTTGATAGTGGCGCTTATGCTGTACAGTGTGTCCGAGGTGTTCGCAAATGATATATTGATGCTTGCGCCGCGTATCGGCTCGAAAAAAACGGTTTTGCTTGCGGTCTTGCCGGATGTTTCCGTAAGGGTGCTTGCCATTGTTTCGGCTTATGCCGTGTCCGCTTTCGCAAGACTTTGGATTTGCGGAGATGATATTTCAATCACGCTTTTGCCGGCAGTGTGCGTTTATGCGATTTTATCATGTGCGTTTGCAATTTTTGCCGTTACGGTGTTTGCTGACAAAACGAAGATATCTGCGTTTGTTTTTTATCTGTTTGTGCTTTCAATCGTTTTGTGTCCGATCTGTTTTGATGCGGCGCTTGTTTTTCCCGTAACGGCAAAGCTTCGCGTGTTTGTGCCGACGTATTGGCTTTGGATGCTTGACGAAGCCGGTAGCGTTACGCTTGCAATTTTTTTCTCGTGCATACTGTATTTGCTTGCGCTTTTGTTTATGGCAATGCGCTTCGGAAATTATAAAGCGCGCGAGCGATCGAAATAGCATCTTGTCGTATTTGATACTTGACACGATATCTAAAGCAATGATATAATAAACTATTAAAATCTGCAAATTTTTATATAGAATGCGAAAATGTCGCTTTTGAAAGCCGAAAGCGACGCTTCGGAGGAATTTGATTTATGAAATGGCAATCAGTAAATGAGCTTAGAGAGAAATATCTCTCTTTCTTTGAATCCAAAGGGCATCTTCGCTTGCCCAGTTTCCCGCTTGTGCCGCAGAACGATAAATCTCTGCTGCTCATCAATTCCGGAATGGCGCCGATGAAAAAGTTTTTCACCGGTGAGGTAGAGCCGCCGCGTCACCGCGTTACGACCTGCCAGAAATGTATTCGTACACCCGACCTTGAACGCGTCGGTCACACGGCGCGTCACGGCACTTACTTTGAGATGCTCGGTAATTTCTCGTTCGGTGATTATTTCAAAGGCGAGGCGATTCCGTGGGCTTGGGAATTTTTAACCAAGTGCCTTGAAATTCCGGAAGAACTTCTTTATCCCTCTATCTACGAGGAGGATGATGAGGCTTTTGACATTTGGCACAATCAGATCGGCGTCCCCGCGGAGCGCATTGTCCGTCTCGGAAAGGCGGATAACTTCTGGGAGCACGGCTCCGGTCCCTGCGGTCCCTGCTCCGAGATTTATTTTGACCGTGGCGAAAAGTACGGTTGCGGCTCGCCCGACTGTAAGCCCGGCTGCGATTGCGACCGTTTTATGGAAATTTGGAATAACGTATTCACACAGTACAATTCCGACGGAAACGGTCACTACACCGAGCTTGAGCATAAGAATATAGACACCGGTATGGGTCTTGAGCGTCTCGCTTGCGTTATGCAGGGCGTTGACAATATGTTCGAGGTCGACGGCGTTCGCAAAATTCTTGACAAGGTTGTTGAAATCTCCGGCAAGCACTACGGCGAAGATAAGGATAACGACATTTCCATTCGCGTTATTACAGACCACGTTCGCGGAGCAACATTTATGATCTGCGACGGTGTTATTCCTTCGAATGAGGGCCGCGGCTATGTGCTTCGCAGAATTCTGCGTCGTGCCGCACGTCACGGCAAGCTTCTCGGTATCGGACGTGAATTCCTTTCCGAAGTTTGCGATGTTGTTATCGCGGAAAACGTTGACGGCTATCCCGAACTCGGTGAAAAGGCAGACTACATCAAAAAGGTTATGTCCATCGAGGAAGATCGCTTCAACGCGACAATCGACGCAGGTCTTTCCATTCTTTCGGATCTTATTCGCGAAACTGTTGCGAACGGAGCCGATATGATTTCGGGAGAAGATGTATTCAAGCTTTACGATACATTCGGATTCCCGATAGATCTCACACGTGAAATCACTGAAGAAAGTCACCTCAAGATTGACGAGGACACATTCAAAAAGCTTATGGCGCAGCAGAAAGTTCGCGCACGCGAAGCAAGAGCGAACATTTCCGGCTGGAGCGATTCGTCCAAGACGTTCATTTCCACACTCCCAAAAACAAACTTCACAGGCTACACCGATTACAAAACGTCCGGCGCAAAAATCCTCGCAATCCTCTGCGAGGACGAATCCGTTGACGAAGTTTCCGAGGGCGAATGCACGCTTATCCTTGACAAAACTCCATTCTACGGCGAGGGAGGCGGTCAGGTAGGCGATACTGGTACCATCTACAAGAGTGACGCGATGATCAACGTCTATGACACAAAAAAAACGGAAGGCGTTTACATCCACCTTTGCACGGTTGCAAACGGCTCGTTTAAGGTTGGCGACATTGTAACCGCAGACATCACAGATACAAGACGTAAGGCTATCGAAAGAAACCACTCAGCCTGCCATTTGCTTCAGGCAGCGCTCAGAACAGTTCTCGGAAATCACGTCGAGCAGGCGGGCTCCTACGTTGACGAGCATCGTGTAAGATTTGATTTTACGCACTTCCAGGGACTCTCAGAAGACGAACTTAGACGCGTTGAGTCTATCGTTAATGCACACATCCTCGTCGGTGTTGACGTTGAAACAGTCGTTACCGACGTTGAAACGGCGAAAAAAGAGGGCGCAATGGCGCTGTTCGGAGAAAAGTACGGCTCCGAAGTTCGTATGGTAAAGATGGGTTCGTTCTCGACAGAGCTTTGCGGAGGAACTCACTGCGACAATACCGGAAGAATCGGTCTTTTCAAGATCGTGTATGAGGGATCCGTTGCAGCCGGTGTTCGCCGTATAGAGGGCGTGACCGGTCTTGGTGTTCTCGGACTTATAGCCGAAAAGGACGAGCTTATTTCATCCACGGCGCGCGAGCTCAAGGTTCAGAATGTTAATGATATTGCAAAGCGCGCGGCTGCTCAGGCAGATGAGATCCGCAAACTGAAGCATGAACTTGATGTCCTCAACTCCAAGCTTGCGGCAGCTAAGTCCGCGGAATACGCTTCTTCCGCTGTTGAAATCGGCTCCGTGAAACTGATTGCGGCTTATGCGGAAGGCATGGATCTCGCTTCCGCTCGCGGTCTCGGCGATAAATTCAAGTCTGAAATGCCGAACTCCGTTTCCGTATTTGCGGTTGTAAACGAAGGCAAGATCAACTTCATTTGCGCTTGCGGCAAGGATGCGGTTGCGTCCGGCGCTCACGCAGGCAAAATCGTAGGTGCCGTTGCGGCTGTTACAGGCGGTAAGGGCGGCGGACGTCCCGACAGCGCCGTTGCCGGTGGCGCGGATGCAAATAAGATCAACGACGCTATCGCTGCTGCGGCTGATATCGTTCGCGGATTCGTAAAGTAATCGAAATATGAAAATTCAATGGAAGGGCGCGGCGCTTCTTGCGCCCGTGTCCCCTACGATGGTTACCTGCGGCGACTTTGACGGCGACGCAAATATTATAACCGTCGCGTGGTGCGGTATGGTTTCGACCAAACCGCCGCGCGTGTATATTTCAGTTCGACCGAACAGGCATTCTCACGGCATCATCGGCGAGAAAAAGGAATTTGTCATAAATCTGACGACGGATTCAATGGTAAAAGCGGCGGACAAATGCGGTATGTATACGGGCAGAAAGGTTGATAAATTCACGCGATTCGGATTGACGCGCGAGAAAGCGTCCGTTGTTTCGTGTCCTTTGATCGCGGAAAGTCCCGTTTCGCTCGAATGTAAGGTAATAAGCGTAACTCCTATGGGTTCGCACGATATGTTCATCGCGGATGTTGTTGCGGTTGACGTTAAAGAGGAGCTGCTCGACGAAAAAGGTACGCTCAGACTTGACAGAGCACATCTTGCCGCATACGCGCACGGCGCATATTATCAGCTCGGCAAGAAAATCGGGAACATCGGTTACGCGCTGAAAAAGAAAAAATAAGCAAAAAAACGGAAGATCCGAAGATCTTCCGTTTTTTATTTGATTAAAGAGCTTTGTCGTCGTTTTCCTTCTTTGCCGCGGCGATAAATTCGTCAAGCGGCATAACGATTGCCTTGTTTTCTTCCTTGCGGGAACGAACTGAAACGGTTCCGTCTTCTTTTTCTCTGTCTCCGACGACGAGAACGTAAGGAATTTTCTGAAGCTGAGCTTCGCGTATCTTGTAGCCGATTTTTTCGTTTCTGTCGTCAAGCTCGACTCGGAAACCTGCCGCAGCGAGTTTTTCCTTGACCTCGGCCGCATAATCATTGATTTCGCCGCGAATAGCCATAACTCTTACCTGAACGGGAGAGAGCCAAAGCGGGAACGCGCCTGCGAAATGCTCCGTGAGAATTCCGATGAAACGTTCGATAGAACCGAAAACAACGCGGTGGATCATGACCGGACGGTGCTTTTCGTTGTCTGCGCCGACGTAGGTGAGATCAAATCTTTCGGGGAGGTTCATATCGAGCTGGATCGTGCCGCACTGCCATGTCCTACCGAGACAGTCGCGGAGATGGAAGTCTATCTTGGGACCGTAGAACGCGCCGTCGCCTTCGTTTACAATGTAATCAACGCCAAGCTCGTCGAGTGCGCCGCGAAGTCCTTCCGTTGCAAGCTCCCACATTTCGT
>CAZPJU010000020.1:0-20060 GCA_964586965.1 uncultured Lachnospiraceae bacterium
GAGTAGACGGCATTGTGTGGGCGCTTCATCACAAAATGCCGGGCGAAATTTGGGAGGAAGAAGAAATTGCCGAGGTTAAGCGTCAAATAGAAGCATACGGCTTCAATATAGACGTTGTGGAATCGGTAAACGTACATGATGATATCAAGATCGGATTGCCAACGCGTGATCAATATATCGAAAATTATAAAATATGCATTCGTAATCTTGCGAAATACGGCGTCAAGGTAATTTGCTATAATTTTATGCCCGTTTTCGATTGGACAAGAAGCAACCTTTTCCATCCGGTAGGCGACGGTTCGACCGCGCTCTACTATGAAAAGAATATGATCCAAAGCGACTACAAAGCGATGGCTAAGTATATCCTCGATTTCACCGAAAAGTACAATATGTCCTTTCCGGGCTGGGAACCCGAAAGAATGGCGCAGCTTGATGAGCTGTTCCGTAAATATGAGGGGGTGGATCATGAAAAGCTTTGGGCAAATCTCAAATATTTCCTTGAGGCGATAATGCCGACTTGCCGCGAGTGCAATGTCAAAATGGCGATCCACATGGACGATCCGCCGTGGGATATTTTCGGTCTGCCGAGACTCCTCGTTGATGAGCCGAGCATCGACAGATTCCTGCGTATGGTTGATGATGAATATAACTGCCTTACGCTTTGCTCCGGAAGCCTCGGAGCGAACCCGAAAAACAATGTCGCGGATATTGTGCGTAAGCATTGCGACAGAATCGCATTCGCTCACATAAGAAACGTAAAGCATTTCGAAAACGGTGACTTTTCCGAGGCATCCCACCGTGATTGCGACGGCGATACGGGCATTCTCGACATTTTGAAAGCATACCACGACTGCGGCTTTGACGGGTACATTCGCCCCGACCACGGCAGACATCTTTGGAATGAAGGCCCCGGAACGGTTCGTCCCGGCTACGGACTTTACGACCGTGCGCTCGGAATTATGTATATGCACGGCGTTTGGGATATGCTCGATAAACTTGAAAATAAATGATAGGATAAGGTGAAAAATATGATTAATCTTCCTCTTAATATAGACTATACGGGTAAGGTCGTTGTTATAACAGGCGCAGGCGGTCTTATATGCGGCGCTATGGCTCGCGCATTCGCGCAGTCAGGCGCTAAGGTTGCTGCGCTTGACCTCAATAAAGCCGCAGTAACGGCGCTTGCGGATGAGCTGACTTCGGAAGGCTTCATTTGCAAAGGCTACGAAGCGAATGTACTTGACCCGAACGCGCTGAAAGCAGTTCACGCGGAGGTCAAAGCCGACCTCGGTGCTTGCGATATCCTCGTGAACGGTGCCGGCGGCAACAACCCCCGCGCAACAACGGACAACGAATATCAGCATGAGGCAAAGGAGGGCGGTAAATCCTTCTTCGACCTTTCTCCCGACGGAGTTGATTTTGTGTTTAAGCTGAATTTTCAGGGAACGCTTCTCCCCACGCAGGAATTCGCAAAGGATATGGTCGAGAAAAAGAGCGGCTGTATCCTCAACATTTCATCCATGAATTCGTATATTCCGCTTACCAAAATCCCCGCATATTCAGCGGCTAAAGCGGCAATCAGTAATTTCACACAGTGGCTTGCTACTCACTTTGCCGGAACGGGCATCCGTTGCAATGCAATCGCACCCGGCTTCCTCGTTTCTGCGCAGAACAAGTCCCTTCTTTTCAATGAGGACGGAACACCGACCGCAAGAAGCGCGAAGATCCTGAACGGCACACCTACTCATCGCTTTGTTGACAGCGAGGAGCTCCTCGGCGCGACCCTTTTCCTTTGCGACGATAAGGCGGCTTCCGCGATAACGGGCGTGGTGCTTCCCATAGATGCAGGCTTTGCGGCATATTCCGGCGTTTGATCGCACAAAAGGAGACGTAATTATGGAAAAATTTGTTCCCGTTGTTGTTATAAAGGAGCTTTCCGAAACGGATACGATACTTACGGCACTGAAAGGCGTCGGTATAAATACCGCGGAGATCACGTTCAGAACGGCTTGCGCCGCAGAAGCAATCGAATACGCTTGCAAAAATTATCCGGAAATGTCGATAGGCGCCGGTACTGTTATCAACGCAGAGCAGTGCAAAGCCGCGCTTGATGCAGGCGCTCGGTTTATCGTCTCACCCGGACTTTCCGTTTCGGTTGCAAATGTTTGCAAGGAAAGAAATGTTCCGTACTATCCCGGATGTGTAACTCCGACTGAAATAATGCAGGCACTTGACCTCGGAATAACGACAGTTAAATTCTTCCCCGCGAACATTTACGGCGGTCTCAAGGCACTTAAAGCTTTGTCCGCACCGTTCCCACAGGTCAAGTTCATCCCTACGGGCGGAGTTGACAGATCAAATCTTGACGAATTCCTTGCGTTTGATAAGGTTGCCGCTGTCGGCGGAAGCTTTTTCGTAAAGGAAGCGCTCGAAAAAGCAGAGGAGGCAAAGAAATGAAGGTCGTAACTTTCGGCGAAGTTATGCTTCGCCTTGCTCCGAACGGATATTATCGCTTTTTCCAAAACGATCAAATGCAGGCTACTTTCGGCGGCGGTGAGGCAAATGTTGCCGTGTCGCTTGCAAATTACGGTGCGGACAGCGTTTACGTAACGAAGCTGCCTAAGCACGCGATCGGTCAGGCTGCTGTCGATTCGCTCAGATATTTCGGAGTTGACACGACGAAAATCGTCCGCGGCGGCGACAGAATAGGCATATATTTTCTTGAAAAGGGCGCGTCTCAGCGCGGTTCTGTTTGCATTTATGACCGCGCACATTCCGCAATAGCTGAGGCAAAGCCGTCCGATTTTGATTGGGATGACATTTTTGACGGCGCCGATTGGTTTCATTTTACCGGAATAACTCCCGCTCTCGGCGGAGAGCTTGTTAATATCTGCAAGGAAGCTTGCATCGCGGCAAAGAAAATGGGCGTTAAGATCTCGTGCGACTTGAATTACCGCGGAAAGCTTTGGACTCGCGCGGAAGCAAGGGCGGCGATGACAGAGCTTTGCGAGTTCGTCGATGTCTGCATCTCAAACGAGGAGGACGCGAAGGACGTTTTCGGTATTGAAGCCGAGCAGACGGACATTTACGGCGGAAAACTCAATCACGAGGGCTATAAATCAGTCGCGAAGCAGCTTGCGGACAAATTCGGCTTTGAAAAGGTTGCAATCACGCTTCGCACATCAATCTCCGCCTCGGATAACGACTGGGCAGGTATGCTTTATGACGGCGATGATTATTATTTTTCGAAATCCTATCATTTGCACATCGTTGACAGAGTCGGTGGCGGCGACAGCTTCGGCGGAGGCTTGATCTATTCGTTGCTTTCCGGCAAAAGCTCACGCGAGGCAATTGAGTTTGCCGTTGCGGCTTCGGCACTCAAGCATTCCGTTGAGGGGGACTACAACCGCGTCAGCGTGGCTGAAGTCGAAAAGCTTGCGGGCGGAGACGCTTCCGGTCGTGTTCAGCGCTGAAAATATATTTTTGACACTTAAATAATGCGAGTTCGGATGGCGAAAAATGTTTTGTTTTTTGCCATCCGTTTTTGCCGCAGAAAATCAAAAAAACGCTGTAATCGTTGAATAATATAACATTTTGTGATAAAATGTTCGGGTAGATAAAAAACGCTTCGGGCGTTTGCCCGAACAGGATAATTTGGAGAAAATAATAATGATAAAATTTGCGGTAATATTGTTTTCGGTATTGGGCGCCGCTTATACGACGCTGCTTAATGTTGTCAGATACCGTTCGGCGGGAAATCCGATACCCGAAAATGTCGCTGATGTTTATGATGCGGAAACTTATCGAAAATGGAGAGCATACAGTGGCGAACACAGTAAATTTGACATTCTTTCGGGACTTCTTTCGGCGCTTGTCTCCGTTTTGTTGCTTTGCACCGACGTTTATTCGGCTTTTGCACGTCTTTTTCCGTCGGGAATGTTTATGCAGCTTTTTTCCGTTGTGTTGCTTGAAACGCTTGTCGGATTTGTTGTCGGTGTTGTTGGAGACTATGTCAGTACAATGATAATTGAGCAGAAATACGGTTTTAACCGTTCGACAATCAAGACGTTTATTACGGACGAACTCAGAGGATTGCTTATAAATTTCGGACTTTCGCTTTTTCTTGCGTGGATGATGGGGGTCATTTATACCGCGATGGGCGACTGGATCATATTGCTCTTTGCCGTCCTTGTGAGCGTTATCTTTTTGATGATATCATTCCTTTACCCGATTTTAAGCCGCGTGGGAAACAAGTTTACCCCTCTTGAGGACGGTGAACTGAAGAAAAAACTTATGTCATTGCTTACCGATCACGGATACAAGGTCAAGGCGATCGAGGTTATGGACGCTTCCAGACGCACAACGAAACTGAACGCATATTTCACCGGCTTCGGCAAACTGAAAACGATCGTGCTGTACGACAATCTCGTGAATGCAATGTCTGCGGACGAAATTTGCGCGGTATTTTCGCATGAGCTCGGTCACGGTCTGCACCGAGACGTGCTGAAGCAACAGCTTATGAATGTCGGAAATATGCTTTTGATGTCGCTTATGATATGGATAACGGTTCGTGAGCCGCTTCTTCATACCGAATTCGGATTTACCGAAGTTAACTTCGGATTTGCGTATGTACTTGCCGGTATAGGTCTCGGAATCGTTCAGCCGATAACGGGAATGATTATGAATGCGTACAGTCGACGTGCGGAGTACAGAGCGGATGCTCAAGCTGTAAAAGAGGGCTACGGTGAAGCAATGGTGACTGCGTTGAAAAAACTCGCTAAGGAAAATTTTGCGCATCTTGCACCGTCCAAGCTGAACGTAATTATGGAGGATAGTCACCCTCCGCTCAGCCGCAGAATCGAGGAAGTTGAAAAGCTCGCGAAATCGATTGAGCCTTGTGTTTAATGAAAATTAACTTGCGCTTATATGTGTATTGTGATATACTTAATTATTAATAAAATTAACTGAGCGTAAGGTTATAGGAGGTATTTGAAAATATGAAATACTTGAATATGATAAAAAAACACAGCCGCACGGTGGCGCTCGTACTTGCAATGATTGTTTCTGTAACGGCGTTTGCCGCTTGTTCCGACGGTACGCCGGATGATTCGAATGCCGAGTCTGAGTGTGATAGTTCAAATGAGTCAAAAGTTGACACAGAAGCGCCTGTTATTCACGGAGCAAAGGATATCGTTACTGTCATAGGCAGAGAAGTTTCGTATAGAAGCGGTGTGACTGTCACAGATGATACGGACGAAAACGTTACGCTTAAAATTGATTCTTCGGCAGTCGATCTTAACACAGCCGGAGTTTATACGGTAATATACAGTGCTGTGGATAAAAGCGGAAATGAAACTGTTGTAAGTGTTACCGTAACTGTAAATGAGACATCCGATAAGGGAGACGATCCCGATCCGGACGAGGATGCAAAGCTTGTTGTTACACAGAAAATGCTCGACGGAGTTGTCGAGGAGATATTTGATGCCATACTTACTCCCGAAATGAGCAAGTATGAGCAGGCGCAGGCTATATTCACGTATGTGAACAATAATATCACATACGTTGCAACCTCCGATAAAACGGATTGGGTGCGCGGAGCTTATCTCGGACTTACGCGAGGTAAGGGCGACTGCTATAATTATTGGGCAGCATCCAAAGCGCTTCTCACCGCTGCGGGAATAGATAATCTTGATCTTGAACGCGAGGGCGGTGACTCGTTGCATTTTTGGAATCTTGTTAATGTGGGCGACGGATGGTATCATTTCGATACCTGCTGGCACCCTAAGGGGTACGCACTTGACTCGTTCATGATGACCGAAGATGAAGCTGTCGCATATACGGAAAAGCTTGCAAGCGAACTTGAATGGCCCAATTATTATACCTACGATTATTCGTCGTGCCCCGTTACCGTTGTGGGAACGTCGAAATAAGTTAAATAAACGGAGAATTCGATATGCAGCGTAATGTACTTGAATATCTTGAAGCGACCGCTCCGCGGTTGCCGGATAAGATTGCATACAGTAACGGTAAGGACAGCCTGACTTTCGCGGAAACGCAAAGAGCGGCTAAAGGGATAGGAAGTTTCCTTTTGGCAAAAGGACACCGCGCGGAACCTGTTGTCGTGTTTATGTCTAAACATCCTCATTCCGTTGCGGCATTCTTCGGCGTTGTCTACGCGGGATGTTATTACGTCCCGATTGATGAGGAAATGCCGACTTATCGTATGGAACTGATTTTTAAGACACTCAATCCGCGTGCGGTAATTTGCGATGATCGTATGAGTGAGACTGTAAAATCACTCGGATACGAGGGCGGACTTTATAGTTACGATGAAGCATCTGCTTATGATGTAAACGAAACTGCGCTTGCCACAGTCCGAGAGCATCAAATAGATACGGACCCACTGTATATTGTCTTTACATCGGGATCTACCGGAGTGCCTAAGGGCGTTGTGGCTTGTCACAGATCGGTGATTGATTATATTGAACAGCTTTCCGAAACGCTTGGATTTTCAGAGAATACCGTTTTCGGAAATCAAACGCCGCTTTATTTCGATGCTTGCCTTAAAGAGCTTTATCCTACGATAAAATTCGGAGCGACAACATATCTTATTCCCAAAAATCTCTTTATGATGCCCGTTAAGCTTGTGGAATATCTGAATACATATAAGATCAACACGGTTTGTTGGGTTGTTTCGGCGCTTACGATTATTTCGGGACTGCATACTTTTGATAAGATAAAGCCGGAATATTTGCATACGATCGCATTCGGAAGCGAGGTTTTCCCGATACGTCAGTTTAAGCTTTGGCGCGAGGCATTGCCGAATGCAAAGTTTACAAATCTCTACGGGCCGACGGAAGCGACGGGGATGAGCTGCTTTTATCACGTTGAACGTGATTTTGAGGATGACGAAGTTATCCCGATCGGACGTCCGTTTCCGAATACGGGACTTTTGCTTCTAAACGGAGAGCGTGAAGCGGAGCCCGGAGAACTCGGTGAAATATGCTTGCGCGGTACGTGCCTGACTATGGGGTATTACCGTATGAAAGAAAAGACGGACGAATGCTTCACTCAGAATCCGTTGAATCGGAATTACCCGGAACTCATATATCGCACAGGAGATCTCGGACGAATCAATGAGCGTGGCGAGTTAGTGTTCGTTTCGCGTAAGGATTATCAGATCAAACACATGGGGCACAGGATCGAACTTCAGGAAATCGAGATAGTTGCGTCCATGCATGCGGATGTCGCTGCCGCCTGCGCGACATTCAATAAAGAAAAAGACAAAATAAATCTGTTTTACACCGGTGATGCGGACGATAAGGAACTTGCACGTTTCCTGCGCGGAAAACTTCCGAGATATATGCTTCCGGGACGTATGATGAAGCTTGAAAAAATGCCGCTTACACCGAACGGAAAAACAGACCGTCGCGCGCTTGATGCGCTCGATAATTGATTGAAAAAACAATACGGAGGAAATACAAATGGATGAACTTCTTGAAATATTGAATGAATTGCGCCCGGATGTGAATTTTGATGTTGAAACGGCGCTTGTGGATGATAATGTTCTTGATTCGATCGACATTGTTGCCTTGATCGCAGAGATCAGCGATCGCTTTGATATCGAAATTCCCGCAGAGGAGATCGTGCCGGAAAATTTTAACTCTGCGGATGCGCTTTGGCGTATGCTGAGACGCTTGGACGAGGAATAAAATGAGCTTTGCATCAGCTCGATTTCTGATCTTTCTGGCGATACTGTTTGCGCTGTACTATTTGTTGCCACGGCGATTTCAGTGGAAACTGTTGCTCGTCGGAAGCATTGTGTTTTATGCTTTTGCCGGCATATACTGTTTAGCTTATATCGGCGTAACGACAGTGTCGGTGTGGTATGCTGCACGAAAGATTGATGATTTACGTGATTCTTCCGAACGATACGTTGCGGAGCATAAGTCGGAGATGAGCAAGGAAGAACGTAAGGCGTATAACGCGGCAGCCAAAAAGCGCCGCTCGCGATTGATGAAGCTTTGCCTTGTTTTCAATTTCGGTATACTTGCCGTTGTAAAGTATACGGGATTTGTTGTCGGAAATGTTAATTCCGTTATTTCCGCGTTCGGAGGTCATACGGAGCTTTCTTTTGCGTCAATCGCACTTCCGATGGGAATCTCGTTCTATACTTTTCAGGCAACGGGATATCTTATAGACGTCGCGTGGAATAAATGCCACGCGGAGCGCAGTCTCGCTAAATTTGCGTTGTTTGTAAGCTTTTTTCCTCAGTTAATGCAGGGGCCGATAAGCAGATGGGGGGACTTAAGTTCCACTCTTTATGATGAACATCCTTGGAATTCAAGGCAAATATCGCTCGGTGCAAGCCGTGTTATTTGGGGATTGGCGAAAAAATTGATACTTGCGGATCGCTTGGCGATACCGCTTCGTGAACTCGTTTCCGATCCGTCAAAATATCAAGGCGTTTATGTGCTCGCGGTTGTGTTCTTGTATGCCGCCGAGCTTTATGCCGACTTTACGGGCGGTATAGATATTACAATAGGTGTGGCGCAAATGTTCGGCGTACATATCACGGAAAACTTTGTACGTCCGTTCTTTTCGAAGAATATTGCGGAATATTGGCGCCGTTGGCACATTACAATGGGAACATGGTTCCGTGATTATGTATTTTATCCGCTTTCTACGGCAAAATGGATGCTCAAGCTAAATCAAAAATGCAGGGCAAAGATCAAGAACGGCTTCGGACGGCGCATAAGTGTTTATTTGTGCACGATGATACTTTGGTTTGTTACAGGTGTATGGCACGGAGCAAGTTGGAATTTTATTGTTTGGGGCTTGATTAACGGAATTGTTATAATCATCTCGCAGGAATGTGAACCGCTTTACGCACGTTTTCATGCGCGTTTTCCTGCATTGAAAAACAGTCGAGGCTATGGCGCTTTCGAAATTGTTCGAACTTTTTGCCTGATGAGCTTTATTCGTGTGCTTGACGTTTATCGTGACGTACCGCTTACGTTCCGTCAGCTCGGTACAGTTTTTACACGCTTTAATGCGTCAGCGCTTTGGGACGGCTCGTTCCTTAAACTCGGAATAGGTATAGGAGATTGGATCATTGCGCTTTGCGCGATATTGCTTTTGTATTTGTGCAGTCTTTTCGGAATAAAAAAATCCGTTCGTGAGCGCCTGATCGACAAAAACGAAAACCTTATGTGGGCAGGTTGTGTCCTGCTTATCGTACTGACGTTGGTGTTCGGCGTTTACGGGATCGGTTTTGATTCCACGCAGTTCATCTACACTCAATTTTGAGGAGGTGCGATGTGAATATAAAGAAAAAGAAACTCTTCATCGCTGCCGTTTGGTGCGTTGTGTTGATTATTATTTTAACCTTCCTGAACGAGCTGTTTATGCCAAAGTATATGAGCGATATAAAGGAAGGTGCTTTGATATCGGAATATTATGCCGAAAAAACGGATCATGATATACTTTTCGTCGGTGACTGTGAGGTTTATGAAAACTTTACTCCGGACACGCTTTGGCGCGAACACGGTATAACAAGCTATATCCGCGGAAGCGCACAGCAGTTGATCTGGCAGTCGTATTATCTGCTTGAAGAAATGCTTGAATATGAAACGCCCGAACTTGTCGTGTTTAATGTTCTTTCAATGAAATATGATACGCCGCAAAGTGAGGCTTATAATCGTATGAGCATAGACGGAATGAAGCTTTCGCGTCATAAGATCGGAAGTATAAAAGCGTCCATGACAGATGACGAAACGGTGCTTTCATATCTTTTCCCGCTTTTGAGATATCATTCGAGATGGAATGAACTGTCGGCAGAAGATTTTAAGTATCTTTTCAGACGTGATATAGTCTCGGACAGCGGATATTTGATGAATGTAGGTGTTCGCGCAGCGGAAAATGTTCCGACTGGGAAGCCGCTTGCCGATTACAGCTTCGGAGATGTTTGTTGGAAATATCTCGAAAAAATGCGTGTACTTTGCGAAGAAAAGGGGACGGAGCTTATCTTGATAAAGGCTCCGAGTCTGTACCCGTATTGGTATGATCAATGGGAAACACAGATCGAGGATTATGCAAGCGAACATGGACTTGTTTATGTGAATTTTCTTGAGCTGATCGACGAGGTAGGACTTGATTTTTCGACAGATACGTATGATCACGGTTTACATCTTAATTTGAATGGTGCCGAAAAATTGACGCATTGGTTCGGAGATTGGCTTTGCGAAAATTACGATCTTGCGGATAAACGAAATGATAAAGCATACGCGGATATATGGGACGAAAAATCCGAAGCGTTTGCGGAACGCAAAGAAAAGCTTGAAGCTGAACGAAACAATGAATGAAAGGAAGTGTCGGTATGAAAAAAATATGTGTTGTACTTATTTCAATCGCTTTGCTGTGCTGTCTTGTTGCTTGTGATACGGCAAATCAGCCGCTTGATTCTTCGGATAATGCGGAAAGCTCAGGCTCAAACGAAAAAAGCAAATATGTATTCGTCTATAACGGTGTAAATGTTTCTGTCAATGACGATATGAGTGCGCTTTTGGAAAAGCTCGGTGAACCTAAGAGCTATTTCGAAGCGGCATCATGTGCGTTTGACGGACTTGACAAAACCTATACATATTCCGGATTTGTTATTACAACACGTCCGGATGGAGATAAGGATTACGTTAATTCAATTCTTTTAACAGACGACTCGGTAATGACGACAACGGGAATCTACATAGGCTCATCACGTGAGGATGTTGTGGCTGCGTATGGCGAAAGCAACGGCGTTGTTGCCGCTAAGCTCACATATTCCGACAGCGGAGTGTCGATCAACTTCATTATCGAGGACGGTAAGGTTATATCAATTGAATATCTTCCTGCATAATATAAATACGGGACGTTTTTTAATTGTTTATTAAAAAGATAGGAAGTATATTGAAAATATCCCGAAATTGCAGTATTATTAATTGCGACTTCGGGGTGTTTTGCTTTTCGAATGTTCACAAGACTGTTAAGTCAAAATAACTGTCATTATCAGATGAAAGGGAGAAAAAGTGCCAAACAAATTGATCGACAAATTGAAAAAATATACTACCATAGCCTTTGTTTGTGCGTGCGTTTTGATATGTGCATTTTTGATAAAGGCGTATTTTGACGGGAAATTCGACTCGGTCGATACTTTGCAAGAGTATATTTCAAAATTCGGACTTTTTGCGCCGTTGGTGCTTACTTTTATCCAAGCTGCACAGGTCATTTTGCCTGTGCTACCGGGATTTTTCGGATGTATAGTCGGGGCTGTCATGTTCGGTTGTACAGGCGGATTTTGGTGCAACTATATCGGAATTTCAGTAGGATCTATCATAGCGTTTTTACTTGCCAAAAAATACGGGCAGGGACTTGTGCGTAAAATGTTCCCGAAAAAACGTTACGAAAAAATAGCAAAATGGGCTGCGGAAAGCAAATGTTATACGCTAATACTTTTTCTCGGAATGGTTTTACCGCTTTTTCCCGATGATTTCTTTTGTTATTTAACCGGACTTACCGATATGACAACGCGTAAATTTACGGCAATCATTATTTTGGGAAAGCCGTGGTGTATCTTGGCGTACAGCATTATTTTCTCCGCGGTTATCTCGTAAAGCAAAATTGACAATGGATGTTGGAGTTGAAAGTATGCAGAAAGAAACAGCTCAGGTAAGATTTCTTTATCAAACGGAGTTTGGAAGATTTCTTTTGAAAATATTGGTTCAGCCTTGGGTGTCAAAGACAGCGGATTTTTATTTGAATTCGCGCCTTTCCCGCTGGCTTGTAGGCGTGTACATAAGAAAATATAATATTGATCTCAGCGAATTTACGAAAAATAAATACAAATCATTCAATGACTTTTTTACAAGAGAGCGAAGCGAATGCAATATAGATGCGTCTCCCGAAAATCTTATCAGTCCGTGCGATGCGTATTTGACAGCGTACCGAATAAATCGAGACAGCGTCTATAAGATCAAGCACATAGAATATAAGCTAGATCAGCTTTTGGAAGATTCGGAACTTGCGAAAAATTATGCCGGCGGAACTTGCCTGATATTCAGGCTCACACCTCGTCACTATCATCGTTACTGTTATGTATGCGACGGAATAGAGGAGATGTCGCGCCGAATTAGCGGAAAGCTTCATTGCGTTCGTCCTGTCGCGTATACTTCCGTGCCGGTGTTTATACAAAACAGCAGGGAATATACAGTGCTTGAATCAAATCACCTCGGTACGGTTGTCCAAATGGAGGTAGGTGCGCTGCTTGTCGGGAAAATAAAAAATCATTTGAACGGATGCAGAGTTATGCAGGGGGCGGAAAAAGGTTATTTTGAGTTCGGAGGTTCAACTATTATAGTGTTGCTTGAGAAGGATAGAGTTGATATAGACGGCGAAATTTTCGAGCGATCCGAAATGGGTGTTGAAACGGAAGTGCGTCTTGGCTTGAAGATCGGAGAGGTACAGCATAAAGTAAGCTGTTGAGAAGAAAAATATGAAGCAGATTAAAAAATATATCTCGGCTTTGCGGCTCGAACATTCGCGCGGATTGTTGATTTTTGTTGCGGCATATCAAATATTTGTGTTTTATGTCGGACGAATGCTTTCAACAAATAAACCGCACTATGATTTTTCAACAGCTCTTGACGCAAAGATCCCGCTCGTCCCTTGGACAGTGGTTATCTATTTTGTTTGCTATGTATTTTGGGTGGTGAACTATATTCTGTGCTGTCGCTTTGACGAAAAACAGGCGAAGCGCTTTGCTTATGCAGATCTGATAGGTAAAACAGTGTGCTTTATTTTTTATATAGTCGCCCCGACAACAATGCAAAGACCGGAAATAGTCGGCAGCAATGTATTTGACGGATTGATGAGATTTCTTTACGCTATTGACGCTCCCGATAATCTTTGCCCGTCGATACATTGTTTTGTCTCGTGGATGGCTTACATAGGAATGCGCGGAGATAACAGATATTCTCGCAAATATCGAGTTTTTTCACTTGTGTTTGCAATTTTGGTGTGCATCTCTACTTTGACAACAAAACAGCACGTTATTGTTGATGTTGTTGCAGGTGTCGTACTTGCGGAAATATGCTTCGGACTCACAAAAAAGCTTGTAAAATAATAAAAATGCGGTTGCGCTAAGCAACCGCATTTTCTTATATTATATAAGATCACCGTAAAATCGTTTTGCTTCTTCGTTGTTTTCAAACGCTTGACCGAGACGCCCGGATGAGCCTGCGAGCATTGGAGTGTATTTTCCTCCTGCGACGATGAAATGCTCGATAAGCCTAACGTCAACAACGGATAACGCTTCCGACATCATCACTGTTGTTCGGATATCATCTGATGACGGTACGGCAACGCCGCCCGGATGATTGTGAGCAAGCACTACCATTGACGCATTGTACGCGAGCGCGTGTTCAATCATTCCGCGCATCGTGATGAAAGAGGAGTTGACTGATCCGCGATGTAAAAGTTCGCATCCGAGCACATTGTAGGACGAGCTTAGCATGAGCATATATACAGTTTCGGATACTTCACCGATGTATTTGGAAACAAAATAATCACCGATTTTTTGAACGGTGTCGAGCTTGCCGTCATCAAGCGTGAGCTCTGTCATGTATCTGCGCGCAAGCTGCGGTATCAGTTTTATCAGCACCGCAGAATGCTCTCCTACGCCCTCGACTTTGGTGAGTTCGTTGAAATCTGCGTCCAATACAGCGGAAATGCTGCCGAAACGTTCTATCAAACGATGTGCGATCGGATTTGTATCTCGTCTCGGAACTGAATAAAACAGCAAAAGCTCAAGTACGTTGTGAGGCTCAAATCCGTCGATTCCGTCTCGCAAAAATCTTGCTTTTAAGCGTTCTCTGTGATGTTCATGCATAGCGTTTCCCCCTGATAATTAGTATTTCTGACAATATTATATTACCTGGAATGCCGGTTTGTCTATGCACATAAGATACAAATGCGAGAGCTGATTTTTGTGCAATATGTTTACAAAACGGCGTTTGCGGTTGATTTTGACGAAGTGAGTATCGCTGTATGCAAAGAATCCGATGCATTTATATGCAATTGTAGAAAGATGTGCAACTTTGTTAGTCACATGAATAAAAACGGTTTTTTTCAAAATTCGCCTTGAATAAAAGCTTTTTCTGATAATGACGATAAAATCGAAAAAATCTATTGACTTTTGCCATTAAATGTGACATAATATAAATAATCTGCCGTTGATTCAGTGTTGCGAAGCTGTGAATCAGCGCTGTGAAGAAATAAAACAGTCGTTATGCTCAATATTGAGCTTAACATATACGGAGCGGTATCGAAGAGGGGACGTTTGCGAGCGCCGCCGGTGGCGGATGAAGCGAGCAAAAAGGAGTGGCAGCGGTCGAAATTTTGTGGAGCGAATCGCGAACAAAAAATTTCGGTAACCGCAACAGGACATAACGGGGACCCGTGATATCAAAAATTAAATAGTTGTTTGGCTCGAAGTCGAGCTTAACATATACGGAGCGGTATCGAAGAGGTCATAACGGGGCTGACTCGAAATCAGTTTGGGCGCAAGCTCACGTGGGTTCGAATCCCACCCGCTCCGAGCGCAAGTCCGGTAAACAAGTGTTGGTTGCCGGACTTTTCTTTTTTTGCTCAAAACATTCCCCGACGAAACTGCTTTTTGCAGTTCCGATTTCAATATATTTTTTTACCTTTCCTTTGTAAATCCGCGATGATTCTTGATTAAAAAAACGAAATGTGTTACAATAAACTTGTACAATTATAACTACCCGAAAGTGAGAATATTTGATAAATTTAAACCTTGAACGATGACGCTCAATGAAAGAAATTTGCGAATATCTCGGTGTTAGCCGTGACACCGTACTCGCTTGGATAGAAAAATATGCCGGCCGACAAAATCGGTCGTCTTTGGAAATTCAAGGCTAACAAAGTAGACTCTTGGATGAAATTCGGCATTGCGGCAGAAAAATAATTCGTTGTGGAGATGCCATATGGGGTTTATAGAATCGTACAAACATCTTGAAAAATTATGCGGCGAAATCCTAAATGATGACAGGCGCGTGTCGGCATATATTGATGAAATGCTAAACACGCCCCGTGGCTCATATCTTGTAAGCGGTTGGGATAATGACTTGAAGCAACTTAAACATTACCGTTGGGTGAGAAATCAAATATCACACGAACCGAATTGTACAGAGGAAAATATGTGCGAGCCTGGCGATACAGAGTGGTTAGACGATTTTTATTCACGGATTATGGATCAAACCGATCCTCTTACTTTGTATGACAAAGCTACTAAACCACGACCGGTTCAAAAACCAACACAAAGATATACATATTATCAAACCACAACTAATAATCCAACGTCAACTAATACTACTGCAACTACATCCAATTCAGTTAAAACATCGACGCAAACCTATAAGCAGGAAACTTATACATATTCCAAGCCTGTGAAAAATAAGAAAAAATCATCAAAACATATCGGTTGTATCGTGTTCGGTATTTGCGTTTTAGTTGTTATTGCGGCAATCGTTTGGATTACGGAAACAATATAGTATAAAACCTTACTCGATAAATTCATATTTGACAAGGTAGAAAAGTGAAAAAAGTATATTTGTTTCGTCATTCAAATCCAGATAAGAATTCAACATTACAGAATGAGTATATCCCGCTATCGCAAGAGGGAAAAGACTTGGCGAAGCAATTAGTGGATAAACTCCCCGTTACCTCGCCTGTTAAAGTTTTTTCCTCTCCATTTGTTAGGGCGAAGCAAACAGCGGATATATTCTCTTTCGATGTTATTACAGATGAAAGACTCGTCGAACGCAAAGTAGGAAACGAAAATACCTTTACAAAGGAGTTATGGGCAAAGCAATACACTGATATAGATGCAAAAAATGACAACGGCGAGTCGTTTCGTGCGGTTCAGCGGCGAATGAGCGAATTCATGAATGATCTTATTACGCAAATGGAAGAGGGGGAGTCTGTTATCGTTGTATCACATGCAGCGGCAATTTGCGCATATTTGCTACAGTATTGCGAAATTCAGGTTACCGATGTCGATATAAAGCGACGGCGTATTGTTTTTAATAATAAAACAGTTCTTGACGGAACAATAAAGACACCATCTTGTTTTGTTCTCACTTTTTGCAAAGACCTTACAGCTATATCTTATATAGATTAAAACAAAAAATCCGCCTTGGCGGATTTTTGCTGTTTTAGATATTATTCTGAAACGCCGACGTAACGTTCAAGCCAAATTACACCGGTATCAAAAGCTTCATAGAAGCCTTTTTTTACGTCTTGCTTGACGATTTTCATGCCTTCTTTCGTTGAAAGAAGCTGAACGACTATCATATCGGGGACTTCGTGACCAAACTCGGTTTTTGTTGTCATGATCACAAACAGAAGAACGTGACTGTCGTCCATATTGCCGTAATAGATTGTATTTCCCTCGCGGACGAGAGGCTTGCCTTTATATATAAGATATTTACCGTTAACTTTACCTGCCATATATACTCCGTTCCGCCGTCTTGTGACGGCATGATTTATCTGCTTCTGTATATTGTATATGAAAAGCTCCGTTTTGTCAAGCACACGCGGGTGATGAATGAAAACGGCAGCTTTTTCATATTTTGATCGTGAGAAACTACATTTTGAATATGATTCCCGCAACGGCGCCCATTATGATAAAGAAAATGGGGTGTCCCTTTTTCCAAAGCAAAGTTGTTGCAAGAATGACAGCGGAAAGAATAAGCACCTTATAATCGACAACGGAGAAAAATCCGCCGAAAGAGGTGAAGTTGAAGCCGTTGGGGAAGAAAGCAAGCTTCGCAACCGAAATTCCTGCCGCTGTGACCATCGCGGTCGAAGCGGGGCGAAGCATTGAAAATGTTCCCTCTGTGATGGGTGATGATTTGTATTTATCGACGAAATGCGCGATTATGACTATCGTGATAAATGAGGGGAGCACAAGACCGAAAGTTGCGGTAAGCGCACCCAAAAAGCCTTGAACATCGTATCCGGCGTAAGTTGCCATGTTTACGCCGATGGGGCCGGGTGTGGATTCCGAAACGGCGATCATGTTGAGGATATCGGCGTGACTGAACCAACCTGTTCTGTCCGAAATGTCATATAAAAAGGGAAGTGTTGCGAGACCGCCGCCGACTGCAAGCAGACCTGTAAGAAAAAATTCGAAGAAAAGCTTGATGATTACCATTTTCGATTACGCTCCTTTTTTTGCTTTGATAAACGAGGTGACAAAACCGAGCACCGCAACGGATATTACTGTGATATACGTCGGTATGAGGTTTGTTACAGCTAAAATGAGCACGATAACGTATATAGCAAGCGCCAATTTGTCCTTGACAGCCTTTTTAATGAGTTTATATACCGATGTGCCGATCAGAACGCAAACAGCGGCGCGGATACCGACAAGTGCGTGCTGTACAGCTTCGATCTCGGCAAAATTGGAAAGCAAAGCTGCGATCAAAGTGATTATTATAAGAGAGGGCAAGACAACTCCGAATGTGGCAAGAGCCGCACCGGCAACTCCCTTTTTTTTGTATCCGACAAATGTTGCCGTGTTTACGGCAATAACGCCGGGGGTGCATTGTGCGATCGAAAAATAGTCCAATATTTCATCTTCGGTAACCCAGTCGCGGCGATCTATAAGCTCGCGCTGAAGCATCGGAAGCATCGCGTAGCCTCCACCAAAGGAAAAAAGTCCGATCTTGAAGAAGGAACAAAAAAGCTGAAAAAGTTCTGTCATAAAAATACCGTTACACTTTCTTTGCGTCTCCGAAATAAATACATTTTTCGGGAACAATGATTTTGATTGCACGATTGAGATTTTTAACCTCAACCGAAGTAAATGCGCCGCCGAATTCTCCGTCGGTAGTCCATGGAATCGGTTCGTCGCTTGTGATTTTGAGATGATCTGTCGAGAACTGATACGCCACATAGTCGTCCGCTTGCCTTGTGACTATGGATTCCGTCAGTTTTCGCAGTTTTCTCGGAGATGACGGACTTGTGAAAAGAATGACCTCGAATTTTCCGTCATCAAGCGAGACATTCGAGCGAAGCGGCAACTTCATTCCTCCTACCGATCGAGAATTGGAGGCACTTCCGTAAACAAATTCGTCCTCAAGTACACCGCCGTCGTACTCTATCCGCATTTTGTGTGGCGTGAGCACTGTATGAAGACGCGATGCACCGTGGAATACGTACGCCGCTTTGCCGAACGCATTCTTCATTTTTTGCGGCGTTGAATAGGACGTGTCCGTAAATGAGCCGAAAGCGGCAACATATATAAACGGGCGCGAATCAAGTACGCCGATATCGCATTCTCGCGTGTATCCTTTGGCGATAACGTCAGCGGCCGCGGCTTTGTTTATCGGTATATCGTGACTGCGCGCAAAGTCGTTGACGGTGCCTGCCGGGATGTAGCCGAGTGTAGGAGGAGTGAGCCCACGTTCCTTCATTGTCAGAAGCGCACGGACAGCTTCGTTGAGTGTTCCGTCTCCGCCCGATACTACCACAACATCGTATCTCTCGCCTTTTTCGATCATTATTTCAATGCAGTGACCTGAGTGCTGAGTTGTTTCGACGGTTACTTCGTACCCGGCAACAACGAACTTGTTGATGATATCCAACAAATGCCCGGAAAGTCCCGTCATACCTGCAACAGGATTGGCAAGAAGCAATAATTTTTTCATAAAATATAATCTCCGTTTCGCTTTATGCTGTAAGCAATGTGAGTAAGCCTGTCAGTGATGATATTTACATCCTACATTATAGAACATTTTCGTCCGAATTTCAATAGGCACTCAAAGCGATTCATTAATTATATGTTAAATTTGGCACCGAAGCGAATTACACCTTAAAAATATGCTATAATCTATGCATAAAAAGTTGATTTTCAGGAGAAAATAATAAAATATGAAGACGATAAAATTAAAAAAAATCGTTGTGATATTCGTTGCGGTCGCTGTCGTTGTCGGCATTATTACCGCTGTTTTTGTATTGATTGCAAAAAATGATGCGGTTCGTTTGGATAATGATGGTAACGAAATCAAGCTTCCCGATTGGATTGTGACGGATCATTTGCCGAAAAACGAATATTCGCGCCCGGGCACCGAAACGGATAAAATTGTAGGGATAGTCGTTCATTACGTCGGGAATCCGGGTACGTCCGCTAAGGCAAACCGTGATTATTTTGCATCGCTTGCCGCAAGCGGGGCTACATACGCAAGCAGTAACTTTATAATCGGACTCGACGGAGAAATCATAGAGTGTGTTCCGCTCGGTGAGGTTGCGTATTGCTCGAATAACCGAAACAGCGATACCGTTTCGATCGAATGCTGTCATCCGGACGAAACGGGCAAATTTACGGCGGAGACTTATGAGTCGCTTATTAAACTCTGTCGTTGGCTCAGAGATGTTTACGACGTAGAATATGACGGAGTGATACGTCATTACGATGTTACGGGAAAGCAGTGCCCACTTTATTATGTCGAGCATGAGGATGAATGGAAAAGCTTCGTGGATGAGGTTTTTGCAAATTAAAATTTGCAAAAACGGTGATTTTGTCTTGCTTATTAACGTTTTTTGTCGATGATGAGACTTCAAAATTGACTACTTTTGATTGCAAAATAAAAATATTACGGTTGGTTGACGAAATCCCCCGGTTGGGAGTATACTGTTGACGGATCGGAAAAATGATGCATATATGTTCCGTATCGCGATTTTACACAGTAAAAAACAAAAACCATTTTGATTTGCTTTTCAAATACGAGCAATTTCAATATTTATTTGGAGGAATATTATGAAAGTTATCGTATGCAAAGATTATGATGAGCTTTCGCTTCGTACAGCGGAGGTGATAGCCGAAACAGTAAAAAACAAGCCGGACTGTGTTCTTGGTCTTGCAACGGGCTCGACTCCCGTTGGAGCGTATGAGGAGCTTGCTCGTATGTACAGAGAAGGAAAGCTCGATTTTTCGAAGGTGA
>CAZPJU010000021.1:0-18695 GCA_964586965.1 uncultured Lachnospiraceae bacterium
CCGCCGGAAAAGTAAATCGTCTTATGATTTCATCATATAACGCGCTGATTGCGGAGAATATGCCGCGAATGAAGCGAGCTGCGGCGATCATTGTGTCGGTGTTCGCTTTCGGGACATTGACTGCGTCGGGAATGATTTTTCCGAATCCCTTTTCGTTTGTGTTCACTTCGGTGTCGGTTGCTGTGTTGGCGTCGCTTATATTTGCATACAGATCAAACATAATTTTTATGTTGCCGATCACATCGGGAACTTGTGTGATTTTGTTGACGGGCTCTCCCGTCTGTGCGCTTGTTCCGCTTGTGGCACTCGTTCCGGCAATTGCGCTGGCAGTGCTTTTTTACAAAAAAGCGCGCAGGTCGTCGGCGGTGACGGTAGTATCGTCGGTGTTGGGTGTTTCGTTTGCCGTTGTTATTTGCGTTATGCTTTTGATGCGTCCCGATTTGATTCTGCGCGTAGCTTCCGTTAAAAGCTTTTTGACGGAAAAAATATCATCGCTGACGGTGAATACAGCCAACGGCAGAGTTCCTCTTTATACGGAAGAAGCCGCAGAAAGCCTTGCATCGTATCTTGTTGTGTCTATACCTGCCGCGGTTATAATAGTGATCAATGCGATATCTTTTGTTTCGTCTGCAATCTTTCTTGCCGCAGTTAAAATGTTTGGCTTTGCGGACAGAATACCTAACGGAAAATGGAGATATACTCCCGAATTTGTCGCCGCAGTCGTGTACCTTTCGGCTTACGTCGTTTCGGCGTCGCTTATTCCGTTTCCGTCTGCCGACGCCGTCGGCTTCGCCGCGGAAAATGTGCTGATTGCGCTCATCCCCGCAATGCTTATTGCAGGGGAACGCGCTTTGTTTTCGTTTTCGCAAAGACATGACAAAAAAACACTTTTTATCGTTTTGTCTGCAATGCTTTTTTTAGTTTCACCTTCACTTTATTTGATGGTAATAACATTTTCGGGGGCGGTCGCTGTTATAATTTCGCACATGAAACCGTATATTATGCGTTTTATTCGACGCGACGGAGACTGACATTGCCGAAAATATCCTTACGGAGGATGAATTATGTCAAACAAATCAAACAAAACAAAAAAACTGCGCGGAATTCCGACAGAGCTGATAATATCCGTTTTGTCGGCGGTAGTTATACTGGTAGCGGCTTCAATCGTGTATCCGCTGATGCAAAATCCGACTTCTCTTTTCGGGCTTGCGTGTACGGTGCTGTATGCGCTTGTTGTCTGCGGTGCGATTGCATTTTTGAGATATAAAAAGCACGGCGGTCTTGACGAGGAAAAAATGTCCCCTTATTTGGGCGATATAATGACGGATGCAATGATGAATATATCCGTTCCGTCAGCGATATGCGCGGAAAGCGGCGTTGTTATTTGGAATAACGGAGCTTTTACGGAGCTTGCCGGAGAATTCGGCGTCGGCGGAAAACTCAGAGGCAAGCCGATCCACGGAATTTTGCCTGTCGATTTTTCGGAAATAACCGACGGAGATGCAAACGGTGTTTTCGTTCGTACCGATATGCGTTCGTTTACCGTTAAAAATTATCGTTTTCGCGTTAACGGCAATCCGTTTCATATGATATCCGTATACGACAGGACAGAAGCGGAGGCGCTCAGACGCGAGCTTAACGAAGAACGCACTTTGGTTGCGTATATTCAAATCGACAATCTTAATGAAATATCACAGTATGAGCAGGGTGAGTTCCGCGATGCGGCGCGTGATGTCGATTCCATACTTAAAGCGTGGTCTGACAGTGTTGACGGAATTTTGCGTGAATACGAAAGAAACAAGTATATATTCTTTTTCAAAGAGCGTTATATAGATGAGTTTGTGCTTCGTAAATTCGACGTGCTCGATAATGTTCGTTCGGTCAGAGTCGGAGAGGGATTTACGCCCGTCACCGTCTCGATAGGAATTTCGAGGGATGAAGGAACGCTTATCGAATGCGAACGTGCGTCGTTTGCCGCTCTGGATACGGCGCTTCAGCGCGGAGGAGATCAGGTGGTGCTCAGATCTGACGGCGGAACCGAATTTTTCGGCGGCAGAACTAAGGCGACGCAAAAGCGCACAAAGGTACGTTCGCGAGTTATCGCAGGTGAGCTTGTACGCCATATTTGTAACGCCGGAAACGTTATAATTATGGGACATCGTTACCCGGATTTTGATTCGATCGGAGCTTGTGTCGGTGTCGCGCGTCTTGCGATGCATTGCGGTGTACCCGTGAATATCGTAACGGATGTTAATGATAAAAATATCAAGGAAGCGGTTGAGCACGTTTCAAATCTTTCCGGATATGAAACGATGTTTGCGGATGAAGTCACGGCGGCTGATATGCTTCGTTCGGATACACTTGTAATCGTTTGCGACGCGAACAATTTCGCTCAGTTTGCCGCACCTGACATAGCTAAGCTTACACATAGGCTTATCATTATAGATCACCATATAAAAGTGGCTGATCCGCCGAAACCTACGCTTCTTTCTTACATTGAACCTTCCGCTTCATCAACCTGCGAGCTTATCTCGGATATGCTTGAGCAGTTATATCAGTCGGGAGGAGTCGTTTCCGCCGAGGCGGATGTTATGTATGCGGGAATTCTGCTTGACACAAAGCAGCTTTCGAGATGTACGACATCACGTACGTTCTCCGCGGCAATGTATTTGCAAAGTTGCGGAGCCAATCCCGAAACGTCATCATCGTTTTTTAGAGAGGGGCTTGAAAATCTCGAACGCGAAGCGAGATTTGAATCAAACGTTGCACGGTATCGTAATGTTATGGTTATCGCGTGTTTGCCGGAGGACGGCGAATCGGAGGATCGCGTAACTGCCGCAAAGGCGGCGGACAAGCTTTTGACGGTGCGCGGTATCTTGGCGGCGTTTGCGGTTGTCCGCATCGGAGACTCCGTGCATATTTCAGCACGTTCCACAGGCGTGATCAACGTGCAGCTTATACTTGAAAAACTCGGCGGCGGCGGTCATTTTGACGGTGCCGGAGCGCAAATAAAAAATTCCGAGCTTGAGGCGGCGCTGGTAAGCCTCAAAAATGCTATTGACGAATACATTGAAGAAGCAAATCTTAATATTTGAATAAAAAATCACCTACGGAGGTAAAAAAATAATGAAAGTAATTCTTCTCACAGACGTAAGAGCACAGGGCAAAAAGGACGATATAATCAACGTTTCGGACGGATACGCGAAAAATTATCTTATTCCGAGAAAGCTTGCGCTTGAAGTAACACCCGCAGTCCTTAAGGATCTTGAGGAACGCAGAGCTGAAAAGGCACGCATTGCGGCAGAGGAGCTTGCCGCTGCAAAGGCTCAGGCGGAAAAACTTGAGGGCGTTATTGTTAAGCTTACTCTTAACACCGGCGCAGACGGTAAAATTTACGGTTCCGTCACAGCAAAGGATGTGTGCGACGCTCTGAAGGCACAGCACAAGATCGAAATCGATAAGCATCGTTTTGTGCTTTCGGATCCTATCAAGAGCTTCGGTACATTTGCCGTTAAAGTCAAGCTCCATGCTGATGTTGTCGGTACGCTTAATGTCCTTGTAACGGAAAAATAATATGGCAAACGAAATTACCGGCAGAAAAATGCCGTTTTCGCTTGAAGCGGAGCAAGCTGTTCTCGGTTCGATTCTTATCTCGCCGGAATGTTTTGACGTTATCGCGGATTCGGTATCGAGCACTGACTTTTACCTTGAGGAGCATCGTCAGATATACCTTGCGATGCAGGAGCTTTTTCTCAAAAATAAGGACATAGACCCTGTCCTTGTCATGGATACGCTTGTAAAGCTTGGTGTGTACGACGAATCGGGCGGAAAAGAGTATCTGCGCACGCTTGCGGAGATAGTGCCTTCCGCATCAAATGTAAAGGATTATGCTGTTATCGTGCACGATAAAGCGAAGCTTCGTGCGCTTATATCCGTTTGCGACGAAGTTTCGGCGGCGGCATATACAGAGGGCGAGGACACCGATTATCTTATAGATTCGGCGGAATCTCGTATTCTCGGTTTATCACAGGGAAGCGAAAAAGGCGGATTTGTTCACATTAGGGACGTTTTGATAAAGCAATTTAATGCAATCCAGGAAATCGCGGAAAATCCGGATGCAAATGCCGCAACTCCTACGGGATTTTCGGATCTTGACAGAACGCTTGTCGGTATGGCGCCGGGAGATCTTGTACTCATCGGTGCGCGTCCCGGTATGGGTAAGACTTCATTTGCAATGAATATTGCCGTAAATGTGGCGAAAAAGCAGAAGATACCCGTTTGCGTGTTCTCGCTTGAAATGTCAGCGGAACAGCTTACGTCAAGACTTCTTTCCAGCGAAGCGCTTGTTGACAGTACGACGCTTCGCCGCGGCTCGCTTTCACGTGATGATTGGCGCAGGCTTGCCGAGGCGTCATCGGTTCTTTCCGAATGCGATATTTACATAGATGATACATCGGGAATAACGATAGCGGGAATGAGAGCAAAGCTTCATAGAATGAAAAACGTCGGACTTGTCGTTGTCGATTATCTGCAGCTTATGCAGAGTGACAGACGTATTGACAACAGGGTTCAGGAGGTTGCCGACATATCTCGCGGACTGAAACTTCTCGCCAAAGAACTGGGAATACCGCTTATTTGTTGTGCTCAGCTTTCCCGTGGCCCTGAGTCACGTCAGGACAAGCGCCCCATGCTTTCCGACCTCAGAGACTCTGGTGCTATCGAGCAGGACGCTGATATGGTAATGTTCCTTTATCGCGGTGAATATTATAAAACAACAGGTGCGGCTGAGGAAGAAGCCGAGGTCATCGTTGCGAAAAACCGTCACGGCTCTGTCGGCAATGTTCCGATCGGTTGGATAGGAAAATATACTAAATTTCTCACCAAAGAGCACGACGGAGTTACGGAAGCATAACGTATTTATACAAAGGCATAACATAAAGCTTTCGTCTTATACAAATGCATAAATAATGAAAAATCTTTGTATAACAATGAAAAAGGAGCTGCTGTGCAGCTCCTTTTTTTGCTGTTGTAACAGAATCAGTTCAAAATACTTCCGTTGCCGGATAGCTTTTTGTCCATCCAATTGTATCTGACCTCTAAAAAGTTTCGAATGTATTCTATTTGCTTTTCCCAAGTGTTATTCCGTCTGCTTGCTCTGCTCAAGCCGACTTTGTAGCCTTGAACTTCGTTCCATAATTCGAAATTGTTAACGACTGCATCTTTGATTTCGGCGGAATTTTTGTCAAGTGATTCAAGCGCTGTTTGATAAAGCGTTTCTCCTACTTCCGCCCAACGTGCTTTCACGCATGATACGAAATACTCGTCTCGAAGCAGGAAATACATCCAATTCTGATATATGTATTCGTATGTTGAATCAACGGCAACCCACCCTTTGTTATAGGAAGAAAGATCGCAAACAAAGTTCCCGAATGCCATATCGTAATCCCAAATCGGCCCTGCCGTAAGTTTTCCGCCGGCAGGCTTATACATAAAGAAGCTTCTGTGGAACGCGCTTTCCGTGTTATTTCCGAATTCGTTGATGATGAACCAATCAACCCATGAGTCGATGTCTATGTAATCCTGCCAACCGTCACCGGATACTATCGCTTTTTCGGCGGCACTGACGTAATTGTATATATATTTGAACGTTGAATTGTTTTTTTCTTCTATTTCGGGTTCTTTTATGTACATTCTTATTGCGTAATCGAGATCGAAATAGTCTTTTTTGTAGACGTTATCACTTGAGTAATCCCAACCGAATTCGATAAGGAAACCGAAGTCTGTTATGTTGCCGTTTCCGTCTGTGATTGGATCTCCGAGATCAACTTTGTTCTTTGCGCTTTCGAGCTTTTGCGCGATCGCGTAAACTCCGAGATATTCTCCGTTGATATAAAGATCTACCGAGACGTGCGTGGCTGTGAAATCAAGGCCGTCAAGTCGTTTTGCCATGTCGGATGCGATATGATTTCGAATAAGAGACGGATCGCCGTAATTCGAAACGAGAACCCAATCTCGGTCGGCGGGCATTCCGAGCAATTTTGCTTTTTCATCGAGTTTCAAACGGTATGATTTTTTAGGGAATGTGTGCCACGAAGCGTTTCCTCTGCCTTTAATGCCGAGCGAATATACTTCGCCGTCCAAAATCATTGTTGAGGGAATGTATTCCTCTCGTGTATCGACCGCTTTTCCGGTGCTTGTATCTATCGAAAGGATTGGTATGCCGTAACTGCGTCTTTTCGCATTCAAACGGTAGGTTCGTGTATTTCCGCTTGCGTCTGATACGGAAATAAGCGATGAATTCGAAAGATCCAACGGAGATGATGTATCCGATGTGCAATTTCCGTTTGAAATAACGTCAATATATGCGTTTTTAATGTCGGAATAATCGAAATTCCAGGGATAATAAAGCGTGATAACATTACCTGTTACGGTACACGCGGCGTCGGCAAGCTTGTTTTTGTTTTTGTTTGTGTATAGTTTGATTTCCGTAATCTCTGCGGTGCCGAGACCGCCGAGCTTGTCGCCGTTGTCAGTAACGTCAGAGCCGTTGAAGCTTGCGACATTCATATAACGAGCGACCTCGTAGGAGAAAGGAATGTCTCCGCCTGACCAAACGAGCGACGCGTTCGGAGCGTCGATGTTGAAGTTTGCAATGTTTTCGTTTGTTGTAAGCGAAATTTCGCAAATGTCGGCAGTACGTATGTTCAACTTTGCTCCGTTTGCCCACTCAACGTTGCCCAAGAATATAAGCTCGACTCCGCAGTCGATGTTTATGTCCGAATCAAAAGTGATTCCATCCGGGATGATAACTGCGGGAACGGATGCATTTTTCTTATAAAATTCATTTAGGCTGCCGTTTTCCGCGAGCGTTTTCAGATCGTCTGCGGAGGCTATCTCGAAAACGTCACCGAGCTCAATGTCATCCATAGCGGGAGCGGAAGTTGAAAGGTCATCAAGTGTGGCGGCAGTGTCATCAAAATTCGGATCTGCCGACGAACGGTCGAAACTTATAACGATTGTAATTGCGATTGAAAGTAACGTAAAAACTATGAGCACAACGAAAAGTGCCGCATATTGTCCTGAACGCACGGAAGTGCGCCGCTTTTTTATTTTATTCATATTGTGATATCCTTTTTCGAATTTCATTATTAATGATATCACATATTATTCAATAAATCTACCCAATGCGATTCTTGTCTTGAATTTTTTTTGCAAATATCTTGTTACCGAGGGACTGTTGTGATATACTTAATTTATATCTGTTTGGCAAATATTTTTTATCCGGAAAGCGTAACTTTATATGCAAAAGAGAGACATTAAATCAATTTTAACGGAATTTATCACTCTCACAGGAGCAACGATACTTCTGTCGGCGGGAATTTATGTCTTCCGCTTTCAAAATGATTTCACATTCGGAGGAGTCAGCGGCATTTCAATGCTCATAGCCGCGCTGACGGATTTTACCGCGTCGGATATCATGCTTATATTGAATATTGCGCTTCTTTTGCTTGCTTTTTTTACGCTCGGAAAGGAATTTGCCGCAAAAAGCGTATACGTAACTATTCTGTACACGCTTTTGATATCGGCATTTGAAAAATTTTTCCCGATGTCGCAACCTCTGACCGACGATCCTATGATCGAGCTTATATTCGCGATACTAACACCTGCTGTTGCGTCTGCTGTTTTGTTTCATTTTGACGCTTCAAGCGGCGGAACGGATATCATTGCGATGATAATCAAAAAGTATACGGGAAGTAACATCGGCACAGGACTTTTGGTTGCCGATGCGCTTACTGTCGGCTGCTCGTTTTTCGTGTTCGGCGTTAAAACAGGCTTGTTTTCGCTTTGCGGATTCCTCGCAAAATCGCTTGTTATAGATACCGTTATCGAAAGCATCAATCTTTGCAAGTATTTTAATATTGTGTGCACAGACCCAAAGCCTATTTGCGATTTTATATGTAACGAGTTGCATCGTGACGCAACTGTATATGAGGCGAAGGGAGCGTTCACAAACGGTGAAAAATGCGTCGTTATGACAGTTATGAATCGCGCTCAGGCGATACATCTGCGTAATTTTATAAAAACGCACGAGCCGACCGCATTTATTATGATAACAAATACGAGTGAAATTATCGGTAAAGGCTTCAGAAGCTTATAATTTTGAAAAAACACGCATTTTTGCGTGTTTTTTTGATTTTTTGCGGGAACTTTTTCATTTGATATTCCGTCTATATAAATACAAACGAAAAATCGGAGGTGTGTTATGAAATTCAAAAGACTTACGGTGATCCTTGCGGCGGTGTTGATTTTGACCTCGTTTGTGGCGTGCTCCGCATCAAACAAAGACAATGCGACTGCCGGCGACTATTACAATCCGGGTGCGTCTGATGAAATGAACGAATCGGAAAAACAGAACGATTACGTTTCGGACGGTGAATACGGTTCGCTCGGCGCGCTTGAAGCTGTAACGGAAAACGTTACGTCAAAAAAGCTTATCCAATACGTCACTGTTTCCCTTGAGACGACTGATTACGATACGACGGTTAGCGCAATTAAGCAGAGGGCATCCGCGCTTGGAGGATATATCGAATCGTCTAACGAAAGAGGACTTGGCACAAACGGCAAAGGATACAGGTATTCAAATATCGTGTTCCGTATTCCATCGGATGTGCTTGACGAATTCAAGGGCGATTTAGATGAGTGGGGCAATCTTTTGTACATGAACATAGATTCAAAAGATGTCACCGAGTCTTATTATGATATAGAGGCGCGGCTTGCATCGCTTGAGGCACAGCGCGACAGATATATGGAATTGCTCGACAGGGCGGACACTCTTGACGAGATCATAGTTCTCGATAATGCACTGACAGAGGTGCTTTACAAAATAGAATCCTACACGGGAACTCTCAACAAATATGATTCTCTTGTTGCGTATTCGACTGTGACGGTAGATATTCAAGAGGTTAAAAATATCACGGAGCCGGAAGAAGATCCCGAAACATTCGGTGAACGCTTGGCGGCATCTTTCGGAGAATCAATCGAAATGCTTTCCGAGTTCTTCAAAGGTGCAACGATAGGAATTATATCCGTGTTGCCGTGGCTGATCCTTCCCGGCGCGATTGTCATTATCGTTGTTGCCTGTATCAGAAAAAAGTCGAAAGCGAAAAAAGCAAAAGAGCAGAATGACGCTGACGAATGATAGTCTCACGGTTCATAATAAAAAGCACCGATAACATCGGTGCTTTTTTTATGTTTTTGCCGCGGAGCATACGCTATCTGTTACAATGCAATTGAGTTTTATTTTTCCGGAACAATGAGACCGTAGTTGCCGTCGTCGCGTTTATAGACAACGCAAGTGTCCTCCGACTGTGAATCAACGAATACGAAAAATTCGTGTCCGAGAAGATTCATTTGAAGAATTGCTTCGTCCGGTGTCATTGGTTTGAAACGGAATCTCTTAGTTCTGATGATGAGCTCTTTTTCTTCTTCTGCGTCCGTGATTGCGGCTTCTTCTGCTGGAGAAGTGAATGCGCCGTCGCGCAGACGCTTTTCAAGGCGAGTTTTGTTCTTTCTGATCTGACGTTCGATAGCCTCTATACATTCGTCAAGTGCGTTTTGAAAAGTAGAGCTTTTCTTTTCGCTGCGGAAAAGAGTTCCGTTTGCGGAAATCGTGATCTCAAGGCATTCCTGATCGTGCCTGCGGTTAAAGGTTACGAAGGCTTCGGCACCGTCCTTGAAGAACTTGTCAAATTTTGAGAGCTTTTTTGCAACAAGCGCCTTTAAGTCTTCCGACACGTTCATTTGCTTACCGATGATCGTTGTTTTCATGTTTCTTTACCGCCTTTATTGAATTACGAACGCGGTATTACCGCTTCGCAACTATATTATAGCATAAAAGTGCGTCGAAATAAACACAAAAATGAAAATATCGGAAATATTTTTGTTTATTTTTGCTTAGAAGTTATATATCCTTCTTTGCAGAGCAGTTCGGCACAAAGAAGTGCGCCTCCGGCAGCACCGCGAAGTGTATTATGAGACAGACCGATAAATTTGTAATCGAAGATCGTGTCCTCGCAAAGTCTGCCGACGCTTACACCCATACCGTTACAAACATCGCGATCGAGAGCTGTCTGCGGGCGGTCGTCGTCCTCAAAGTAAGTGATAAATTGTTCGGGAGCGGACGGAAGTGAAAGAAGCTGAGGCTTGCCCTTGAAGCTTTTCCAAGCTTCGATGATCTGTGCCTTTGTGGGCTTTTCTTCGAATTCGACGAAAACGGATGCAAGGTGACCGTCTGAAACGGGGACTCTCACGCAATGCGCCGAGATCTTTATGTTTTTCTCATTTTCGATCAAGCCGTTTTTAACGGTGCCCCAAATTTTAAGCGGTTCCTGCTCACTTTTGGCTTCTTCGCCGGCAATATAGGGTTTTACGTTATCGTTCATTTCGGGAGTTTCGGCAAGTGTTTTACCGGAACCGGAAATGGCCTGATATGTTGAAACGATGACACGCTTGATTCCGAAGCGAAGCAGAGGGGTGAGCATCGGAACATAGCTTTGGATCGAGCAGTTTGGCTTTACGCAAATAAAACCGTGAGTTGTTCCGAGACGTTTTTGCTGATAGGGGATTATTTCAAGATGAGAGTCGTTGATTTCGGGGATGAGCATCGGCACATCGGGCATTCCGCGGTTGGCGGAATTGTTTGAAACGACAGGAGTTTCGGTTTTTGCGTATGCTTCTTCAAGCGCACGAACTTCGTTTTTCGAAAGATCTACCGCGCAGAATATAAAGTCGCACATTGAAGAAACGGTGTTGACGTCAGATGCGTCGTATACTGTCATGTCGCGAACGCATTCGGGCATGGGGGATGTCATTTTCCAACGTCCGTTTACGGCTTCGGAATACGGTTTTCCCGCGGATCGCGGAGACGCCGCCAGTACGGATATTTCAAAATACGGATGATTTTCGAGTAAAGTTATAAAGCGCTGACCCACCATTCCGGTAGCGCCTACGATACCTGCACGAATCTTTTTCATGGTTTTAGCCTTTCAATAAGGGATTTCTGACTATCTTATTATAGATATATTTATAATTATATCATTTGTCGGGTGGCGTGTAAATTAATCGTTTAGTTGAATTTTTGCCTGCTTTTGAAGATAATTTTATAAATTTTTACGAATCAGAAGAAAAAATCGAATGTTTATACGATAATTCTATTGCAATAAATTCGACGTTGGGGTATAATTAAATCAAATAAATGACCGAAAGGAATATTAACCCAATGGTACACGTAATAGACCACCCGCTCATTACTCATAAGCTTTCAATTATGCGTGACAAGAACACGGGAACAAAAGAATTCCGTGAGCTTCTTTATGAAATATCCATGCTTATGTCATACGAGATCACAAGAGATCTTTCTCTTGAAGAATATGAAATAGAAACTCCCATCTGTAAGATGAATGCAAAGCAGATTTCGGGCAAAAAGCTCGCAGTCGTTCCGATACTTCGTGCCGGACTCGGTATGTCCGACGGATTTTTGAAGATAGTTCCCGCAGCTAAGGTGGGACATATCGGCCTTTACAGAGATCATGATACTCATCAGCCCGTGCTTTATTACAGCAAGCTTCCGGATGATATTGCATCAAGACTTGTTGTGCTTTCGGATCCGATGCTCGCAACAGGCGGCAGTGCTGTTGATTCGATCAGTATTCTTAAAGAAAAAGGTTGCAAGCAGATCAGACTTATGTGCCTTGTAGGTGCTCCCGAAGGTATTAAGTATCTTGAGGAGGTTCATCCCGACGTTGATCTTTATATCGCTGCTATTGACGAATGTCTCAATGAGGAAAAATATATTGTTCCCGGTCTCGGTGATGCCGGCGACAGAATTTTCGGCACTATCTGATGAGGCTTCTTACCGTCGGTGTCAACGACGGAGGACAACGTCTTGACAAATTTCTTTCAAAAGCGACGGTGGGGATGCCCAAGTCGCTTTTGTATAAGTATATAAGGCAGAAATGCGTTAAAGTAAACGGTAAAAAAGCCGAGCCGTCGCAGATGCTTGCGGTCGGTGATGAGATCAAGCTTTTTATAAGCGATGAATTCTTTCCGGATACCGCCAAAAACGCCGCGATCGTTTCGGTCAAACCGAAGCTTACTATCGTTTACGAGGATGACAATATCATTATATGCGATAAACCCGTGGGGGTGCTCGTTCATTCGGGCGATGCGGACGGAGAGGCGTCGGATGACAAAAATACGCTTATAGGTCATATTCAAGCGTATCTTTACGGTCGCGGAGAATATGATCCCAAACTTGAAAATACGTTTGCTCCCGCGCTTTGCAATCGAATAGACAGAAATACTCGCGGTCTTGTGATTGCGGCGAAAAATGCATCCTCGCTTCGTGAAATGAACCTTATTATAAAAGAACGTTTTATAAAGAAGTTGTATCTTTGCGCCGTGCACGGCAAACCGTCTCCGACGTCGGCAACGCTAAACGGGTATCTTCGTCGAGAGGGAAACGGCGGTGTTCGCGTGTACGATAAAAACGTACCGGGAGCTAAGCCTATCGTGACTAAGTATAAACGTTTGCAAACTGTCGGAGGTGATGAGTCTCAGCTTTCGCTTTGCGAAATCGAGCTCGTTACGGGACGTACACATCAGATCAGAGCTCACATGGAGCACGCCGGATGGCCGCTTCTCGGAGAGGGACGATACGGAAAAAACCTTGCAGATAAAGCAAAAGGTTATCGTTCGCAGGCTTTATGTGCGTATAAGGTTGTTTTTTGCCTTGACGGATATGACGGAGAACTTGCGTATCTTAACCGGAAAAGCGTTTCGATAGATTTGGAAACCGTCGATTTTATGCGTGAATTCAAAAACGCAAAGTAATTTAATCAAAGTGTTTTGCGTGCCGGAGGAGTGTCATTGTTCCTCCGGCATTTTGATAATATTAATTTGGAGATTGCTATGAAAAAGAAGCTTTATCTGTTGCTTTTGCCTGTTTCGGGAATCATGACGGGATTGTGCGTGTCGTATATAGCACCTGCTATGCTTGAATGGTTCACGATTGCACCGTTTTTGGCGGTGCTGTTTTTCGGAGCAAAGCATAAGATAGCACCGAAGCGCGGATTCTTGCTTGGATTTGCGTATTTTTATCCGTATTATTTGACGGTTTGGCATTGGTTTTTACTGATGTATCCGCTTGATTTTACGGGACTTTCGCCCTCTGTGGCACTTACGGTGGTGATCGTTGCGTGGTTGGGGCTTCCGTTGATTCAGACTGTGTTTGCGATGTTCCAGGTGCCGCTTTTTTTGATAACGGTGAAAAGCAAATTTGCAAGAACCGCAATTTATCCTGTTATATTCGCTTGCGTGTATATACTTTTTGAAGGATTGCAAACACTGACGTGGGCGGGGGTGCCATGGGGCAGACTTGCTATCGGTCAAGCATACGTTCCGGTGTTTGTCAGATCAGCATCACTGTTCGGCTCGTATTTTGTTTCGTTTGTTATAGTTGCCGTTAACGGATATGCGGCGCTTGCCGCTTTGCTTGCGATGAAGCGTGAATACAGAAAAACGCTTGTGTCGATTTGCTTGGCGTGCGCGATCTTTGCAGTCAATCTGACGCTCGGCGGTATCGTTTCGCTGACACATACGCCTGACAGCGAGGACGGAATTGTTTATGCAGGCGCTTTGCAGGGCAATATTTCGTCAACGGACAAATGGAGTGACAATGGTTTTGAAAATGTTTCTGCCGTATATAAAAGATTGACGGAATCTGCCGTCAAAGACGGAGCCGATATTGTTGTATGGACGGAGACATCAATACCGTATGCGGTAAACGGTAACACATTTATGATACGCTTTTTGGAAAATCTCGCGTCGGCAAACGATGTTACGATGTTTGCTACCGCATTTTGGAATGAAAGTGATGATGACGATGCCGGAGATACATACAATGTGGTTTTGAATGTGTCTCCGACATCGGGAGTTGACACGGAATGTATTTATCGAAAGCAAAGGCTTGTTCCGTTCGGTGAGTTTGTTCCTTGTGAGGGGATTATAAAAAAACTTGTTCCCGGACTTGCTTCGCTTAATATGTTCTCGTCGAGACTTTCGACGGGTGACGGTGCCTATGTTGCCGAAACGGAACATGGTAAGGTGGGAAATCTCGTTTGTTTTGACTCGATCTACGAAGAATATTCGCTCAATGCCGTGAGGGAAGGGGCGGAACTTTTGACGATCTCGACAAATGATTCTTGGTTCGGTCAAAGTGCTGCGCTGTTTCAGCATACTGCACAGGCGATACTGCGCGCGATCGAAACGGACAGGTATGTTGTAAGGGCGGCAAACACGGGGTATACGTGTATAATATCGCCAACGGGAGAGATCGTGTCGTCTGTGCCGATAGATGAGGAAAATTATATTGTTTCCGAAGTTTGTATGCGCTCTACGAAAACACTTTATTCCGTTGTGGGAAATATTATTGTTTGGATAGCTCTTGCCGTCTTGATCTTTCTTTGCGTGGATGTGACGGTGACGGCGGTGAAACGCAGAAAATCAAAGAAAACGGAATATTCGTTCAGAATCGCAAACTTGTCCGATCTTGATGATCTAGTGAAAATATACGAGGACGGCAGACGTGCTATCGCTTCACTCGGTATTGATCAGTGGCAGGACGGATATCCGTCGCGTGAGATCATCGGAGATGATATTAAACGACGCGGACTTTACGTTGCGGAGATTGACGGACGTATCGCGTCTGTGGCGGCATTTTTGCCGCCGCCGGAACCCGATTATGACGAAATTGACGGTGAATGGCTTACGGATACGAATAATTACGCGGTTATTCACCGCGTCGCATCAAGTGCGGCTTATCGTGGACACGGAGCTGCGTCGGCACTTGTGTCGAAACTGCTCGAACTTGCGACATCGGACGGCAGAGAGTGCGTTCGCGCCGACACGCACAGAGGAAACGGTGTTATGCAGTCGTTTCTTGCACGTCACGGATTTGAATGTTGCGGTACAGTGACGCTTTCGCACGGCGATGGCGACAGGATTCGTTATGTATACGAATACGTTATCGGTAAATGACAAAATAATGTCCGAAAATTTCGATATTGTATACGCGCGAGCGCAAGCACGCGTGTGATATAATTAAAAGGAAGAAAAAACGCACCAAGGAGAAATGATTATATGGCGTATCTTATCGGAATAGATATAGGGACGTCCGGCACAAAGACTGTCCTTTTTCGAGAGGACGGCACGAAAATTGCGTCCGAGACGATTGAATATCCGCTTTATCAGCCACATGCGGGGTGGGCGGAGCAGGATCCGTCCGATTGGTGGAGCGCGACCGTTGATGGGATTGCCGCGGTGACTGCCGGTATTGATGTGAACGATGTTGCCGGAATCGGACTTTCCGGTCAGATGCATGGACTTGTTATGCTCGACGGCGACGGAAATGTGCTTCGCAAAAGTATAATTTGGTGCGATCAACGTACCTCGAAGCAATGCGATGAAATAACGGAACGTGTTGGAGCGGAGCGCCTCATGGAGATCACGATGTCGCCGGCACTTACCGGTTTTACTGCGTCGAAAATACTGTGGGTACGTGAAAACGAGCCGCAAATTTACGAAAAATGCAAAACTATCCTTTTGCCGAAAGATTATATACGTTATATGCTCACCGGAGAACGCGCGACGGATGTTTCGGACGCGTCCGGAATGCAGCTTTTGAATATCGCCGCGCGTGATTGGTCGGACGAAGTGCTTGAAAAACTGCAAATAGACCGCTCGATGCTCGGAGATGTGTTCGAGTCGCAGTGCGTTACGGGGAAAACCTCGAAGTTTGCATCGAAGCTTACGGGATTGCCGGAGGGGATTCCCGTTGTCGGCGGTGCCGGAGACAATGCAGCATCCGCTGTCGGGTGCGGAGTAGTGTCCGGCGGCAGAGCGTTTACTACAATAGGCACGAGCGGAGTCGTTTTCGCTCACAGTCCCGAAGTCAGGTATGACCCGAAAGGGCGCATACACAGTTTTTGTTCCGCGGTTCCGAATGAATGGCACGTAATGGGTGTTATTCAGGCGGCAGGGTTGTCGCTTCGCTGGTTTAGGGATAATTTTTGTTCGTCTGAACAGCTCAAAGCTGACAAAAGAGGCATTGACGTATATAAGGTCATGGATGAGTATGCGTCCGAGGTCCCCGTCGGATCAAACCGCTTGCTTTATCTGCCGTATCTTATGGGCGAACGCACACCTCATCTTGATCCGTTTGCAAAGGGGGCGTTTATAGGGCTGACTTCTATGCACACCCGTCACGATATGCTTCGCGCTGTCATGGAGGGGGTGACGTTTGCACTTCGCGACAGTTTGATGATTTTCAATGATGCGGGGATCTGTGTCGATGAAATGATGGCGTGTGGCGGAGGTGCTTCAAGTCCTATTTGGCGTCAAATGCTTGCCGATGTGTTCGGGTGCGCTGTTAAAACGGCAACCTCGAATGAGGGGGGAGCTCTCGGTGCGGCTTTGCTTGCCGCTACGGGTACGGGAATTTACCGAAATGTACGCGAGGCGTGCGACGCGGCGTTGAAAATCAAAAGCGTTTGCGAGCCTGATTCGGAAAACGTCAAAAAATACAACGAGCTGTACTCGATATACTCCGGACTTTACGAAAAAATCAAGTCAGATTGCAGAACTTTGTCCGAAATAAATGTGTGAAAAGCCCCAATGACCTGAAAATACACATATTGGGTGTGTTGACAAAGCAATGTTGACGTGCTACAATTAATGTAGTAAATAAAATATTTGTCTAAGGAGGACAAAATGAAAAAAATTATAGCAGTTATTCTTGCGCTTTGTATGTTCGTTCCGCTTTGTTTGGCGTCATGCTCCGATGAGCCGGATCTTCCGCTTCCCAATCCCGATACTTCGAATCCTGCGGATTCCGGTAACAGCGGCAACAGCGGTAACAGCGGTAACTCCGGAAATACCGGAGACAAAGAGTATTTGCCCGATGCCACAGCTGAATTCGGCGGCTATTTCGGAATCGCTTCCGCAGGCGGTCAGATTTATTTCGATAATATAAAGGGCGTCGGTACACAGGGAAAGATCCCGCTTTTCGAGCACACGTTCGACGAAGACGATGCTAATCTTGATGATTTCTCGGCGGCTACCGGTGATATTGCCGATTGGTCGATTGCGGATGAGCCTACGGCTCCTGTCGAAGAAGCAGACGAAACCGAATCCGATGAAACTGAATCCGAAGAAGAAGTAAAGGTCAATAAGGCTCTTACAACATCCGGTGAAGGAATTCTTAAGTTCGGCGGATCCGACTGGAACAGAGCACAGCTTACCGCGAAGATCCTTCTCACGGAGGATTGCGGCGGCGCGAAAATTTATTTCGGTTACAAGGATGAAAACAACTACTACGTTGTAAATCTCGGCTGCGGCACAAACTCCGAGGTCAATGTATCTCATGTTGAAGATGGAAAGGTTTCCGTTGATACTATCGAGCTTTCTTACAAGCTGCCCACTTATGAATGGGTTAACATAAGCATCGTGCTTAATGCAGACACGGTTACTCTTTATGTAGCCGGCACTCAGCTTTTCGAAGTTTACGAAAAGGTCAATGCAGAAGATGTATACAGCGGCGGTATCGGATTCGGTACATGGAGCACAGCTTATTCTATTGATAACATCAAGGTTACAAGCTACCTCACAGGCGATGTCCTCTACGAAAATGATTTTTCAAGCTCCGATCTTTCGGATTGGGAATCTTACGTTGCGGCTGACGGCGCTTGGGCTAACGTAAGTGACGGCGGCGATTGGCACGACGATTGGGTTGTGACCGATGACGACGAACACGGCGGAATTCTCCAGTGCGTATCCACAAGCATTACAGGCGGCGGTATCATGCTTACCGAGTCTATTGCGAATTCCGATTGGAACAACTACGTTTTCGAGTTCGATGCTCGTAAGGACAGCGGAGCGGAAGGCTTCATGCCTTACTTTGCGGTTAGCGATGCTGCCGATCCCTCTAAAGCGGATTACGTAAGATGGAACCAGGGCGGTTGGTCTAACACGCTTACTTGCTTCCAGACTTGCACAGACGGTACGATCACGAACCGCACGCAGGTTTCCGACACTTATACAGTAGGCGAATGGTATCACGTGTCGATTTATATTATTGATAACGTTATTTACGGCTGTGTAAACGGCGAAGTTGTCAGCATTCACATCAACTGATAAACTAATCATAAAAACGAGCTCCGCGATTGATTTGATCGCGGAGCTTTTTTGTGTGCAATGTGCATAAAAACGAAGGCTGAAAACTGCTGAATTTTCTACCTTGATTTTTTGAGAAAAATCCAATAAAAAGCAAAAAAACACTTGATAAATCAAGAATGTTATGCTAAAATAGATAAGCTTGGTGTGCGAAGAAGCGGAAGGTGGCTGCTCTTGAGGCAGGAAATTTCCGTGGAGTATGTCCGACCTTGAGTCGGGCGGGCCAAATGAACTGTACTGTTTTCGGTGCGTATTTTGAGCTTGAACTCTGTTGTCGATACAGCGAAACCTGTGGGTCGTTGATCGACGCTGATTTTTGAGCAAAGAATGAACACACGAAGCCGTGTACAGATCATTGCCCCACTTTAGTAGTAATATTAAGGAGGCAGCAAACGTGGCAGCAAACG
>CAZPJU010000022.1:0-2838 GCA_964586965.1 uncultured Lachnospiraceae bacterium
GTTCGGGTTCGCCCGTACCGTGGAATGCTCCTGCCATAAACGGGTTATCTTCGGGAACATTAGAGAATACAACCAACTTTGTCGCACCGATGGAGTCGCGGTCGCGAGTCAGATACGCCGCACGTTTGACGATGGAACCCATTTTCTTTACCGCGTCCATGTTTATGCCTGCTTTTGTCGTTGCAACGTTAACGGACGAGCAGACGCGCGTTGTTTCCGCCAATGCTTCGGGTATGCTTTCGATTAACAGATCCGCGCCGTTGGTTGCGCCCTTCTGCACCATGGCGCTGTACCCTCCGATAAGATCAACACCGATCTCGGATACCGCACGGTCAAGCGTTTTCGCAAGCTTTATCGCATCGTCAACAGAATGATAGCCGGCAATCATATATGAGATCGGCGTTACCGACACACGGTTATTGATTATCGGGATTCCGTATCTGCGTTCGAGTTCGGCGGTAACTTCCGTGAGCTTTCCCGCGCTTTGGGTTATTTTATCGTAAATTTTATCTGACAAGCGACCTATATCGTCGCTTTGGCAATCATAAAGAGAAATTCCCATTGTTACTGTTCTGATATCGAGGTTTTCCTCGCGTATCATATTAACGGTTTCTCTTATCGCCTTTACATTAAGCATATACGTCCACCTCTGACATCATATTTCATGCATTGAGTTGAAGATATCCTCATGCATAACTCGAATTTCAAGATTAGCATCGCGTCCGAGTTCTGTCATTTTGTCCGCAAAACTGTCAAAGGATGCTGAAATTTCTGAAATATCAACGATCATTATCATTACGAAATACTCGGAAAGTACGGACTGCGTTATCTCATGAATATTTACGTTATATGCGGCACATTCCGCAGATACACGTGAAATAATGCCTACGCTGTCGCGTCCGACAACTGTTATTACTGCTTTCATGGCATTTTCTCCGATCAATGTGAATTTTCACAGACATAAAATTTATTCTGCCGAATATATTTATATATTACTATATTAATGAGTCAATTGCAATCAAAAACTCAGCCGCCGATTTATTTTTGTCACAGTTGACAGATATATTATCAAAATGATATAATATAAATATGATATAAACATATAAAAGAAGGAGACTCAATGAGAAAGATTAAAAAGAACCACGCAAATCCATCCCACGCAGCACGGATAGAGCCGTTAAATTTTCTGTTTTTAACGATTGCGGGCTGTATAAACGCCATCGGCGTTAATATATTCATTGCGCCCGTCCGACTTTACGACAGCGGTATATCCGGAACCTCTATTTTGCTTTCGCAAATAACTCCCGAATCGCTTTCCCTTTCATTCTTTCTGATTATATTAAACATCCCGCTTTTTTTGTTCGGACTAAAGCGCCTCGGAATTACGTTCACAACATATTCGATTTACGCGGTCATCGTTTACTCTTTTGCATCATGGTTAATAACGGACGTTTTGCCCGTTGACGTCAGTATGGCATCTCCCCTTGCGGGAACGGATCTGTTGCTTTGTGCGCTGTTCGGCGGCATTATTTCCGGTATAGGTAGCGGTATGACAATCCGATACGGCGGCGCAATTGACGGCGTTGAAGTTTTGGCTGTCATTTTCGCAAAGAAGCTCGGAATAACTGTCGGCACATTTGTTATGGGATACAACCTCATTCTCTACGTTTGCAGCGGACTTGTTATGCAAAGCTGGATACTTCCGCTTTATTCGATTGTTACATATATGGCGGGACTTAAGGCTGTTGACTTTATCGTAGAAGGTATTGATCGCTCAAAGGCGGCTATGATAGTTACGGATAACGAGCGTGAAATATCGTCTGCACTTTCTGAAGAATTTGAGTGCGGAGTTACAATTCTTGACGCGCACGGTTACTATTCCGATAAGAAAAAGAGTGTCGTGTATATTGTTATTAACCGTTTCCAGATCGGTCGTATGAGAACACTTGTGCATGAGGTCGATCCTGGCGCGTACATAACGATCTCAGAGGTCGCGGATGTATTTAAGGCGAATACCTCAAAGCTTGAACTGCCTGAGGAAACCGATGAGGTTAACGAAGCCTCCGATGACGGTGCAACAAAATAATTCAAATAACGCGGCAGAGAATCTGCCGCGTTATTTAGGAGAAATTTATGCAATTGATGTTAGTTGTCGAGCTTATATTGCTTGGCGTAGGTCTTTCCGCGGACGCTTTTGCCGTGTCTGTATGTAAGGGACTCGCCGTAGGTAAAGTGAAACCGCGTCAAATGATAACAGTGGGACTTTGGTTCGGCGGTTTTCAGGCGCTTATGCCGACGATAGGGTATTATCTCGGTCATTATGCACTTGAATTTATTGAAAATTTCGATCATTGGATCGCATTTGTGTTGCTTGCGCTGATCGGAGTGAATATGATCCGCGAATCTTTTTCGGATGAAGATGAGACGCTCGAAGAACATGGCAATGATCCGTTTGCACCTAAAGAAATGGCGGTTTTGGCTGTCGCAACGAGCATCGACGCACTTGCTGTCGGAATTGCGTTGGCAATGATGCAAACATATTCGATAGGAGTTGCCGCATCCGTAATCGGCGCTATAACGTTCGTGCTTTCCGCGATCGGACTTCGTATAGGCGCGATATTCGGAGATAAATATAAAAAGTCGTCCGAAATTGCAGGAGGCATAATTTTGATTTTGATAGGAATTAAAATTTTGCTTGAACATCTCGGCGTGATCGCATTTTAACTTTCAAATACATAAAAATCCTCCGTACAATGTACGGAGGATTTTTTTGTTCTCTGATTTGCGGAAAAATTAACTGCTTACGCCGAAATACGAGATTGGTAAACTGTATCCGAT
>CAZPJU010000022.1:2938-18174 GCA_964586965.1 uncultured Lachnospiraceae bacterium
TGCGGAAAAATTAACTGCTTACGCCGAAATACGAGATTGGTAAACTGTATCCGATCGTTATGTCGTAATGACCGTGATTTGTGACGGACGAATACGATGTTACCTTGTACTCGGTGGAGCTGATCGTTATATTTCCGAGAGTCTTAAAGATGTCGGATCTTCCACCGGAGAGGGTTACAGGAAGCTTCGGATAATAAACAACGTTCAAATAAACTGTGATTCGCTGTGTTTTGTCCTCGGCATCGGCGGAAAATGTCTTTCTTGCATAAGAGATTTTCGGTACGCTCAGATAAATGCTGTTGCTTTTCGGAGAAACGGGAGGATCACCGATCGTTATCGTTACGTCGTTTCCCAATTCTTCCGATAATGCATTTTTTGCAACGTTGCATAAATAAGCACAAATCATCTTACCACCTCAACCTGCGAAATGTGTTCATTGCGGAGATTCCGCTTTCGCGCATTTCCCGAATCAAAGCGAAAATCTTTTCGTTTCGACTTGTACCGTCTTTGTATTTGACGGAGTATTTTCCGTCCGATTTCGATGCAATTTCACCGCTTGAAGCAGATGAGGACATAATGTATTCGGCGCAGTCGGCAGCCGCAAGATCGGCAACGGCACATACAAGCTCGTCCGGTATAGAGTCAAATCCGGATGCGGCAAGAACCGTGGAAGTTGCCTTTTCGACCGCGGCGTTTATTATTCCGATATCGGAACCGTCTGTAGCCGGGGCAATGTGAAGCGATAAAAGTCTCGCTTCAACCCCCTTGAATATCTTGCTTGCGGTATTCATCAGCCGAGAGAGATTATTCTTGCAATCGGAATGAGCTTGTCGTCGATGATTGCACCGTCCTCGTCTGACGCAAGCTCCCAGTTTACGCCGAGCGCAAGCTCGGTGTCAGTGGGAGAAAGGGTGGACTGAGAAGCTTTGACGTAGTCAAAGCCGAAGGGATGAATGACCTTTCGCTGACGTGAGTAAAGTACGTCACAGCCGCCTTCTTCGGAGGGAGAACGGTGCATCTCGTAAGGAACTTTCGCACCGATGTTTTCGTAGAAGAATGCACCCTCACCGAGAATGTAAGATGTGTAAATAATGTTGCCGGATGTGTCTGTTGATGTGGGAAGCGCATCGGAAATTATGACGGACTTTCCGTTCCATGTACCAATGGCAAGATCACGTGTTATGCCTGCTTTGTCTGTATAGGTGAGATAGTTCATAAGCTGGAGATTTTCAAGATTCGTAGCAACTGCGGAATGAAGAATAACTGCACGGAACTTGCCCTTTGCGGATCCGCAGGCACGCTGGATTGCTGCATTGAGCGAAACAGCACCGACTTTGGATGCCTCTCCGCTCTGCTTGCTTATGTCGTAGGTATGAGTGTTAATGAATGAATTCTTAGCCGCATAAAGTGCGGAATCTGTTGAGCTTCCTGTGTTGAAAATACCGGTGAGAACCGAAATGAGCGTCGCCTCATCCGCTTCCTCCCAATATTCAGCAACCTGATGAGCAACGTTGTCCATGTAATCGACACCGGCAAGATCGGAAGCGAAATCGCGCTCACTCCAAGCGTTTGCTCTGCCGACAACAACAGCACCGAATTCGTAGCAAGCCGTCTCCTGAGGAGTGATGTCGCTTACTCCGTCGTAATTCTGCGCGTCACCGGAAATCGCGCCGAAAAGCGGAATTCTCGCGTAAGCCGCATTGCCGGAACCGCTGAAAAGCGAACGTATCTCGCTGTTGCCGACGAAAACGTGACGTGCGATAAGCTCGCTTTTCTTTACAGTGGGAACTCGTCCGACATAGTCACCGAATGCTTCGGAATCGAAAATCTTTGAATCAAATTGTCTTTTCATGTTAAAACCTCTTCAAATAATTATTTTTTATCGACCTCTGTAAAGTCGCATATATTCACTGTAAGAAAGCTCATCCGGCGCAATGTCGCCGTCGGCTTCCTCAACGGGAGAAATACCCACAAAGCTGTAACCGCCTACGCAGTCTGTGACCTGTGAAAAAAGATACGGCATAGATGCTTTGAGCGATGATACAGCATCGGTAAGGCCGCTCGGTTCTGCTTCAAAGTCGCCGCCGTCCCAATCGAAATCGAGTACGGAACGAGCCGCTGTTACATTTTTTGCTCCCGCAAGCGTCAAAGCACTGTTCACGGCGCGCGAATATTTGTCCAAAAGTCCTTCGCGCTCAATCCCCGATCGTAATTCATCCAATTCCGATCTGATAGACTCCAAAACAGCGTCAGCTTGGTTTTCGTCAATGCCGATGCTTAAAAGAAAATTTTTGTCCATTTTTCCTCCTTATGAATGTTTGTATTCGGATGGTATACCGAGACGCTCCAACTCTTTTTCGACATCATCTACCATTGGGTGAGCCGCAATAAGCGTGCGCGGTGATAGAATTCCGGCAGATGCGGAAAGCGAATCTATGACGCTCGATTCGTTAACGAGAAGATCGCGATTGATGATAATGTCAGCTCTGACGTTTCTGAAATCCCCCCGACCCGTATAGAAAAGATACGAACGAATAAAACCGATCCATTCGTCGAAGGCGAAGCCGAGTTCATTTTCAAAGCCGTTGGCATCAAGATCAATGTCGGAATAAATGGAAAGCACATTCATCCTGTTCGGATTGCCGGAAAGCCGCGCATCGTGCGAGTCAAAGCCTCGACAGCATTCGATAAGAGCCTCTGTGAGCTGACTTGTCAAAGCTTCGTAGTTTTCGGAGTTCACCTCAACCTTCAATGATTCGACTCCGCCGTCGCCGTTTGAGTCTGAACGAACCTTTACGGCACCGTATGTTGCAAGATTGTGACGAAATTCTCCGAGATCTTCACCGTCAAAGTTTTTGAGAACCAAAACTGTGTTTCGAGAATTCTCCGCCATGCTGTCACAGAATGATGACTGAAGTTCGTTCAGCGCGTCCTGTAAGCTCTTGGCGCGGCGTATCATGGGAATGCCGTCAATGTTGTATTTGACCGGGATTATCGGGATTCTGTCCCATTTGAAGCACCTCCCACTTGCGTCACGGAAGTGATAAGCCTGCCTGTCAACGAGATGCAAACGACCGCGATCACAGGAAAATTCCTCGATTCCGTCCTTTGTGTAAACAAAGATACGTTCGCTGCGCTCTGATTTTTTGTTAACATAAGTTTCGGTAGGACAAATGCGGACAAGCGCATCTAACTTTGTATGTTCCGCATCGCTCCAAAAGGGAAGACACATAGCGGAATCAAACAGACGAAGCTTCAGCTCTCCGTTTTCGTCAATGTAAGGATGAAGCCACGCAACTCCGCAGTTTATCGCCTCTGTGGCGGCACGGCGCCATAGCGTCTGACCGCGTTTGCCGAAATGCTTTTTCAAAATGTCGGAAAAATGCTTGTCCTCAGTGTCAACGGTTAAAGCGCGTCCGAGCGAGTAGTTGACTTTCTGATCGACGATTCTACCGTATTGGTTGTTCACTATCCTCGCGCATGGCAGATCAAGACGTATCGTTTCTCCGTTTTTGCCTATCGCAGTTTTATAGCGGTGCAAAACATCGTGATTGCCGCGATAGTAGCGCTTGGCGTCGCACGCCTCCAGCCTTGACGGGGACATACGAAAATGTGAAATCTCCGTTTCAAGCATATCGGCGTAAAATTTGTTGATGTTTGTTTTCATTATTGACCACCTTGCCGTTTTGCATATATAATAAATTTTTCACAGCGTCAAAAGCTGAACCTTGATTCGGACGACACATCGGTTACGGCATACCGCATCGCGTCCATGAGATGATCATTGCCACCGACAGGACGGTTGACGGCTTCACCGCCGCGATCGGTTTCCCAAGTGTAGCTTCTGATCTCACTGATGAAATTTTTACAAACGGGACTTGATATTATCTTGAAGCGCTGAACGCGGTCGATTCCGTGAAGAATACTGCTTTTGCCTTTTGAGGCGGCGCGGATGCCTCTGATTCCCGAAAAACGAAGCTCATCAATGAGCCTCGGTTCTGCGGAATCGGCAACGATTCGTGCTTTGCATAGTCCGCGTGCTTTCAGCAGATCGGATAAAGCGTCACAGGTGAGTCCTCGTTCGTATATCTCGTCAAAAACATATAATTTTCGCGACGCTTTGCATATTATTCCGCAAAACAGCGCTGTCGGATCGTTGGTGTAGCCGAAATCAAGCCCGAATATCATCTCGGCTCCCGGTTCGGATAAAATATCATCCGGATCGAAATCGAGAATTTCAAATGAGGGATATATGAGTCCGCTTGCCGCTCCCCATTCACCGAGACCAGCAGTTCTGTAACGTTCCGGTCTCGATTCTTTCATTTCGTTAAACATACGGATGTCGGATTCATCGAGAAATTCGTTGGTTTTGTATGTCGTAGTTAAGCGCAAAACCTCAGAGCTTTCATTAGTGTCGAAAAAACGCTTTTTTAACCAGTGATGCTCGCTCCACGGATTGAATGTAACGGTTAACTGCTTAAAATATCCGTCCGGAACGCTTCCGCGTATAAGCTCATCAATCATGTTGAAATCATCCTCACTGCTTATTTCGAATGCTTCTTCACACCATAGCCAACAAAGAACGCCTCTGCTGACCGAAATGGATGTCAGCTTCATTGGGTCATCAAGTCCTTTGAAGAAAATTTTTTGACCTGTACGTTTGCGCGTTATTTCAAGAGGAGATGTCTTGAAAACGAATTCCTTTGAAACTCCGAGACGCTCTGCCGCCCATTTCAGCTCCGTGTAACAGGAGCGTTCAAGAGAAGCGTATGTGCGCCTGACGACAAGTAAATTTGCAAGCGGATATTTTCGTAGATTGTAAATGAACCAAAGCGCGGCTGTTTTGGACTTTTTGGAAGCACGAGATCCTTTGACAACTCTGTACCTGCCCTTGAAATTCCAAAACTTGTCGTAGCCGCCACCGACAGCATCGCGAATGTCAATCCGCTTCATCGAAACTTATTTCTTCCGCATCGTCAAATCGCTCCTCACCGACAAGGATCACTCCCGAATCATCACTGTCGCCGTCGAGTATGCCGTACCGTCTGGCAAGCATTTCAGCCGCCGACATTCGCTCTTTGACTGATGCGGATTTTTTAATAACCCTCGCACGCTTTTCTGTCTTGCCTTCCTTACCTGTCCTCTGCTCGACTACAATAACAGGATCACGGACGTCGCCGCGCATAACAGATGTAAGCATACGAAGAATTTCGGACGAATCCGCAATTTTTTCCGCTTCATCGCCTTCGTTTTTTAAGGAACGCTTCTTGATTAATGACTTTTCGATTCCGGCTTTTTTGTAGCCGGCTTCGACAGCCGCCTTTTCGGCAGGCATACCAGAATCGTAAAGTTCGTAAAAGCAACGCTCCCTTTCAGTAGGATTTATATGATATCACCCCCAAAAAATACGGTGCGGATACAGCCTCAATACCGCATATTAAGGTAAAACGACATTTTTGCTTCATGGCAGCACATTTAATCAAAATGGAAAAATGAGTTCGGCTCACACAAATTTCGAATCAAAATCCAAATTTCGAAAAATACAGTGCATAATGAAAATGAAGCAGAAGATGTGCCATAGCTATTCGCCGGCGATCAAGAGCTTGTCCGAAAGCTCCGCAATAATCTCGGAAACGGATGATATGCCGCATATTTCGAGGATCTCCGAAACCGAAAAAGCTTCAATGCAGTCCGAACAAACAAAGCCGCTGCTGTGATTGTCGGGCTCGTAAACGTAAAACTGTCCCTGACGTATCTGCTCGCCGCAAACAGAGCAGATCAGCGCGCTGTATTCGTATCCATCAAGGGGACACCCGTCGTAATGCCCGAAATCAAGTTCGTAATCGCAAATATCACACATAAGCTTCACCACCATTCTGAACAAATGTTCGTTTTTTGACTGATATAAAAACACGCCGGGAGCGCGTGCTTTTTATATCGTGCCATAATTATACCACAATTTGGCAAAAAAATCAATCGGCAAAACGAACAAAAGTTCGTTAGATCCGACGAATTTGAGGATCGCAATAAAAATGTTGTCTAAAATCATAGTGTTGACAAGAAAAATCAATTCTTTTATAATAATTGAGTCAGCTTTGAAAACAAGAAAATCGAACGACGCAAATTTATTCAATTCTCACAAAAATCATTTTTTTGCGTCATTGTAAGTAATTTGATACTAATTTTGCGCGTAATCTATTCAGTCCCGAACGCGGAACGGAGAAAAAATGAACGAAAAACTCAAAATAGGAGCTAATCTTTCCGTTGCGGAAGGATTCGCTGCGATGGTAAAAACAGCGCACCGAATAAACGGAAATGTAATACAGTGCTTTATTCGTAATCCGCGAAACGGAAATTCGCGCCAAAGTGATCCGAAAGATGAGGCGCTTGCCGCGGATTTGTTAAAAAAATACGGCATAGACGCGGGAAATCTTATAGCTCATGCGCCGTATACGATGAATCCGTGCTCGGTAAAATCGGCAGTGCGCAATTTTACAAAACGAGCAATGCGAGAAGATTTTGAATATCTTGAACGTATGCCCGGTGTGCTGTATAATTTTCATCCGGGTTCATTCACAACGCAAAGTGCGGAGATCGGAATCAGTCAAACCGCAACCTGCCTTGCGGAAACCATGTGGAGCGGAATGAATACAAAAGTGCTGATCGAAACAATGGCAGGTAAGGGAAGCGAAATAGGAAAAACTTTCGATGAACTTGCAAGGATAATTGATGCTGCCGAAAAACAAAATCCCGCAATCGCGGGACTTATCGGAGTTTGTCTTGATACTTGTCATGTCTTTGATGCAGGCTACGATATCGTAACGGATCCGTGCGGCGTGCTTGATGAGTTCGACCGTGTTATAGGACTTGAAAGACTATGTGCCGTGCATCTTAACGACAGTAAAAATCCGCTCGGCTCGCATAAGGACAGACATGAAAAAATAGGTGAGGGAATGATCGGGACCTCAGCGCTTTTGAGTTTTCTGAGATCGCCGCGATTGTCGGATATTCCGTTTTGCCTTGAAACACCGAACGATCCGGACGGCTACGCCGCCGAAATCAAACTTTTGCGTTCGCTTGCCTAAAATGCTTGATAAAAGGAGTTTTTATGAAAATTACTTACCTCGGACATAGCGGATTTTCCGTGGAAACCGAATCCGCATTGCTTGTCTTTGATTTTATCGGAAGTGAGCTTCCCAAACGTCCGGAAGGGAAAAAACTCGTCTTTTTCGTCAGTCACTATCATGACGATCATTATTCCGAACGTATTTTTTCGTGTGCAGACGATCCGAATGTCAGCTATGTACTCGACTCCGGAATAACTAAATATCCCGGAAATGTCAAAATAAATTTCGTTTCCGAACGTGAATTATATATCTTTGAAGGCATGACCGTTAGAACACTGCGCTCTACCGATTGCGGTGTCGCATATCTCGTTAAGCTGGACGGACACACTGTTTATCATGCCGGAGATTTGCATTTGTGGCTGTGGAAAGGCGCTTTACCGATGCAAAGAAATGCAGTCCGATTTGCTTTTGAGACAGAACTTGCAACGCTTACCGACGAAAAAATCGACATTGCCTTCCTTCCGCTTGATCCGAGACAGGACGAGGAGGGAATCCTCGGCTTCGATTATGCAATGAAAACGCTAAAAATAAAATGCGCCGTGCCAATGCATTTTTGGAACGATACCGAGTATGTTGAACGCTTCGTAAGAACAGATACGGCAAAGCGTTATGTCGAGAAAATATGCCCGCTTTTGACAGTGGGTGACTCAAAGGAATACGTATAAAATAAAAAAGGCGCCGTAAGGCACCTTTTTGATTTTTGTTATTTTTCGAGAGCTTCGAGATAGTCTGCAATGTCCTTGATTGTTACAAACTTTGAAAGCTGGTCTTCCTCAAATACAGTGTCAAATTTTTCTTCACAGATCATGATAAGGTCTGCAAGCTCGATCGAGTTGATGTTGAGATCTTTGATGAGCTCTGCATCGGGAGAAATGAGCTTTTCGTCAACGTTGAGTTCTTCAATAAGGATCTGCTTGAGCTGATTGTACATGGATAATGTATCCTCCGATTTTAATTTTCATAAATTATTAAACTGTACAGCCGAATTAGACTGTTATCGACAAAAATATTATATTGCAGGCGAGAGTTAAAGTCAATAACATATTTAGATTAAAATAAAAAAGCACATATTAATATTTATCGTAAATTCATATTTTAATGCTTGTAATAATCAGCATTGACAGCTATAATATAGTAAATGTGTGATTTAGAAACGGAAAAATGTATGAATAATAATAACAATATAAAAAAGCTGAATAAACAAAAGCGCGGGATAATAATCGCATTTGCCTTAATGTTCGCTGTCGTGATGATAGCGTACGTTATCGTTCCCGGTGTGTCGAAGCTGGCGGACTATATAAAAAAACGCAACGACGACGGCTTCAAAAGCGATTATATGGATGACATAAAAAGCCTTACCTTTTATCCGACCGATTACAGTGAAAATATATTTGAAGATACGGAATATATGAGCCTTAACAGGTATCTTTCGTATACAAAGGGAAGCGATACATATACGATCACTGACGATGATTATTCGAAATACGACGTAACAGTAAGGTTTTTCGCGGAGTATTTCAATTCCGTGATTAACGGCGAGTACGAAACGTATGATGAATATTTTACCGATGCGTATTTCGAGGAAAACTCAAATAAAACGCGTTTTACTCAGCAAAAGCTTTATGATATAAACGTGAAATTCAAAAGTACAAAAGCGGTTGACGGCGCTACATCATATATATATTACGTAACATATAAAATATTCAAAAATAACGGAACATTTCGTAACGATATAGAAAGCGATTCCGCACGTATGCTTGTTTATGAGCTGTATCTGTATGATGACGATTCGATACTCATAAATTATATCGGCAGAAATATTCCCACATACGAAAATTAACCCTAAAAAGCACGTTTCATTCGAAACGTGCTTTTTGCATTAGAGAAGCTCTTTGTATATTTCGCTTTTTCCGACGCCACGATCGCGTGCGACAGCTTTAATTGCGTCCATTTTGCTCATACCGTCCGCGATATATGCTTCAACGTGCTCGGAAACGCTCATGTCTCGCCAATCGGCCGCCTTGTCGGTTGCTTTCGCTCCGTGAAGAACAAGAACATATTCGCCTCTCGGCGCTTCAACTTCGTAATGATGTACGGCTTCGGCAAGCGTCGTGCGGAGAATCTCCTCGTTTAACTTTGTCAGCTCGCGGCAAACAGCGATACCGCGTTCTCCGCCGCAGGCATCGCAAAGCTCGTCAAGCGTTTTTTTCAGACGATGCGGAGCTTCGTAAAGTATAACCGTTCTGCGTTCGCGCTTGCAGTCGTCAATGAGTTCTCGACGCGGCTTTTTCTCCGTCGGAAGAAAACCGATAAAAACAAAGCTTTGCGTAGACGCGGCAGACAGCGCAAGCGCCGTGATGGCAGCCGTCGCACCCGGAACGGACGTGACCGTGATTCCTTCATCAGCGCATAAGCGCACAAGATCCTCTCCCGGATCACTGATAGCGGGCATACCTGCGTCAGTGCAAAGCGCGCAACTTTCGCCGGACTTGAGGCGCGAAACGATTCGTTTGCCGGATTCGTATTTGTTTTCCTCATAATAGCTTGTCATCGGTTTTGAAATACCGAGCGCGGCAAGCAGCTTTCCCGTCCGTCTCGTGTCCTCGGCGGCAACGAAATCGACCTCCGAAAGCACTTTTTTTGCGCGTTCGGAAAGATCTGATAAATTACCTATCGGAGTTCCGACAAGATACAGAACCCCGCTTAAAACCTTGTTTTTTTCATTTGTAAATACCGATTCGAAATCATTCACAGCCTGTATTCCTCCGGAAATGCTCCGTTGTTGTAGATGTATTTGACAGTTTCGCTTTCTTTTCTGCCGTTTTCGTACATATAAAGCGGCGGCGTAACAGTCAGTCCCGGCTTACCTCCGCGCTTTGCCGCACATAAAAGCAAGGAAGAAGAAGTTTTAACGTCGGGATGCACGTAAGTCAAAAGTTTCGGCTCAAATCCGTTTTTGACGAGCGAAAAAAACAGTTCGGACGTTCTTTCGGGACGGTAAACAACGTAAAACATACCGCCGAATTTGCATAAACGAGACGCCGCTGCACAAAAATCGTCAATGCCTCCGAAAACCTCGTGCCTGGCGATGTTCTTTTCATCGCTGTCGTTTCCTCTGCCCGTTCCGGAGCGCATATAAGGAGGATTTGAAAATACGAAATCAAACTGACCTCCCTCGGTAAGCTCACTTATCTCACGCACGTCAGCGCATCTCACTTTAATTTGAGACGTCATGGAATTGTGTTCGACATTTCTGCTGATTATATCGCAAAAACGCGGCTGTACCTCAAAAGCCGATATCTCATCGGACAGCCCGCGAGCCGCAACGAGCAGGGAAACCACACCGGTTCCGGCTCCGAGTTCGGCTGAACGAACATTTTTCCTGCCTTTCGGACGCCTTATGTAGGCGGACAAAAGATATGCGTCTGTCGTGAATTTCAGACCGCTTTCGGACTCGATAAGCGTTACGCTGTCGTTTATTCGGTTTATTCTTTCGCCGTCGTTAATCATCATATAAAATACCTTTTAATAGGATAAAGGGGAAGGGACCGTGAGGCTCCTTCCCCTTTGAAATTATGTTTGTTCTGATTATTCAGCTTCGGGAGCTTCAACAGGGCAAACGCCTGCACAAGCGCCGCATTCAAGACACTTTTCAGCATCAATTACGTACTTGCCGTCTTCCTCAGAAATAGCTTCAACGGGGCATTCAGCTTCGCAAGCGCCGCAACCGAGGCACTTTTCGGTGTTGATCTTGTATGCCATCTTTAAAATCCTCCAAATTGATAGTATTTACGGATAAACGGATGGCGCTCCGTCGATCCACACTCTATTTTAGCACAAACGTACAAGAATGCAAGTGTTTTTTGCAAAATATTTATTTTATTCGAATTTTTCATCCGTAGACTTTTCGTGTTTTCTTCCGATGATTGTAACATCGTCACGCGAAAAAATCTTGATGGGTGCGTCGTCTGTGTCTCCGAGCTTGACCTTGACCGATGCAAGCATGGGAAGCGCTTCGATGACGGTTCCTATGCCTTCGGGCGTTTTTACGGTTGAATCTACGCGAGGAGTAAGCTTCATTTCGGCGTCGTAAGCCTCACATTCGTATCGCAGACAGCACATAAGTCTGCCGCAGGTGCCGGAAATCTTCGCGGAATTAAGCGAAAGGTTCTGTTCTTTTGCCATACGGATCGAAACCTGATTGAAATCGTAAAGGAAAGTGGAACAACAGAAAGGACGACCGCAAATTCCGAGACCGCCGAGCATCTTTGCCTCGTCTCTGATTCCGATCTGACGAAGCTCTATTCGCGTGCGGAATACGGATGCGAGCGATTTGACAAGCTCTCTGAAGTCAATTCTTCCGTCGGCGCAGAAATAGAACGTAAGTTTACTGTTGTCAAATGTGTATTCGGCGTCAATAAGCTTCATTTCAAGACCGTGCTGAGCGATCTTTTCTTCACAAAGCTTGAAAGCCTCAGCCTCTTTTCTCACGTTTTCGTTGTGACGTTCAATGTCAGCCGGTGTAGCTATTCGCACAACGGGACGGAGCGGTGCAACGAGCGATTCGGGACGTTCCTTTTTGTTTGCGATGGATATAGTGCCGAACTCTATTCCGCGTGCCGTTTCAACGATTACGTCAAGTCCCTCCGGGCAAACGTAATCCATCGGCGCAAAATAATAGATTTTGCCGTTTTCTTTGAATCGAACGCCGACGATATCGACAAGCTTTGATTCATCGTAAGGTTCTTCTTCCTTTACCGGTTCGGTGACCGCATCCTCGTACCAATAATCCGGAACTGTGCGGTAGTCGGTTCTTTCTTTTGCGGAAACATTTTCATCGGTAACGGACATTTCCGTGTTTTTTTCATCAACACGCGTCTTTGATCCGTTTTTGTTTCTGATGTGATTTTTGCCACGGTGCTTTTTGGGCGTTTCGTTGCCCACAGTAACATCAGCGGAAACCGATGATGCGGAAAACTCGGCGGATTCGTTCGGCTGTGCTTGAACCTGCGCTTTTGCAGGAGCTTTACCGCGACGCTTGTGATAATGATGTCTATTGTTTTTTGGTGTTTTTGCTTGTTCAGACATATAAATTCTCCGTGCCGCAAATAAAGCGGCTGTTTTGTCTTTTTATCGTGTTGTCTGCCTCATTTGCACAGCAAGTGAAAGCAGAGCTGATGTAATTTGCGCGTTTGCGTAAACGCGCTTTTGAGCTTCGTAAACAGCGTCGAGCGCAAAAGCAAGCCTTTTTGCAGAATACGGCGATGCCGCTTCTGACGCTGCATGACGGTCAACGAAAAACAGTGTGTCGCCGGACGATACTTTTTTTGACATGAGCATATCGCGCAAGGCGGAAAGCATATCGTCGAGCAACGAGGTGACCGATTCGCGCTTGAGCTTTTTTTGCTCGTTTACGGCAATGTAAGATTCACCGTCGTCGGATAACAGCAATTTAAGAAGTTCGAAAGCTTTATTTTTTTCTTCAATGCGATCGCGAAGCGCGTTTCCGTCAAGCAATTCGAGAGCACGGCCTGCGTTCCCACCGGCACATACAGAAAGTTCGGCTTTTTCAGAATCCGAAATGCGCTTGTATTTTTCCGCTGACGATCTGTTTTTCAAAATGAATTCGATAAGCTCGTCGTTGTCAGCAGGCGAAAGCCTCAGTGACGGTGCGCGGGAACGTATCGTTTCCAAAAGCAATGAAGAATCTCGACACAAAAGCAGATATGTTACGTAAGAGGGAGGTTCTTCAAGCGAAAGCAGAAAAGCGTTCTGTGCTTGCTCCGTCATCGTGTCCGCGCCTTCAATGATGTATATTTTTCGTTCCGCTTCCGACGGAATGATGTAAGCGTCTGTGCGTAAAGCACGAATTAAGTCAACACCGATCGAGGCTTTACCTTCCGATCCGATCAACTTAATATCGGGATGTGAAGCTGCGGCAAACTTTTTGCAAGCGGCGCATTCACCGCAGGGCAGAGCAATCGCTTCGCCTTCGCAAATAAGACCTGCAGCAAAGCATTCGGCAAATGAGTGCTTTCCTACGCCTTTCGGGCCTTCTATGATGTATGCGTGAGCGAGAGTGTCTCTTTTGATTTCGGACTTAATATGTTCGATTAGCGGACGGTTTCCGCAAACGGATGAAAAATCTTTACCGAACATATCTCCTCCATGATCAAATCGCATTTTTTTACAAAATACATTATATCAAAGTGAATCAATGCTGTCAAGTACGCAAAAGTGCGGCAAAAGCATTATAAAACGAAAAAAATCGGATATATCTTAATTTATCTCGAACAAATTTGACAGATAGCTATTGACAAAAGAAATCTTCTGATTTATAATAATCAATGCTGTCCTCGTATTAGGGGATGTTTTCTGCACGTAAACTTTGATTTTGTGATTTTTGGAGGGAAAATGAAGCTTGATATAACTTCTGTCCTCGCCGGAAGAAGCAAAAAATATGAATTTTCGTACGAAATAGACCCATCGAAAGAGCAGTATCCAATACCTCCCGAGGGTATAATTCCGACATCACCGATCAAGGTCGAAGGCTGTGTCAGTGATTCGGGAAGCTGTCTTTCTCTGTCGGCTTCGGCAACGCTGTCTTATGAAGCTCAGTGCGACCGATGCGCCGATAAGATCAACGAAATCGTAACGGTGACACTTGATCGTATCATCGCTAATTCCGAGATTATAACGGCGGAAGACGGAGGAGATTACGTCATAGAAGAAGACGGAGTAATAGATATAGATCTTGACCTTGTTGAAGAGATCATGCTCGGATTCCCGTCGCAGCTTCTTTGCCGCCCCGATTGCAAGGGGATATGCGCGAAATGCGGCTGTAATTTTAATTATGAAAGCTGTGATTGCGCGGAGCAGAGCGAGATAGATCCCAGATGGCAAGTGCTCGCAAAGCTGCTCGAATCAACCGATGAAAATAAAAAATAATACAAGCGTTCGAACGAAAGTTCGACGTATCTGAAGGAGGTAACACAAGATGGCAGTACCGAAGAGAAAAGTTTCTAAAGCTCGCAGAGATAAGAGACGTTCCAATAACAGCAAGCTCGGGGCTCCGAACATGGTTAAGTGCCCGAACTGCGGTGAGTATAATCTTGATCACCGTGTATGCAAGGCTTGCGGTCACTACAACGGCGAAGAAATCATTAACAAGACCGAAGACGCTGCAAAGTAATTAGGTCGTAAAAACCGTTCTCGAAAAGGGGACACGGAAGTTTCCGTGTCCCCTTTAGTAGTTGTGACGGGATAAGGAAGATTAACAATGGCAGAACCTTATTACAAGCCTTGCAGAGAACTTGACATCTGCAATGAGCTGATTGAGAAATACTTTAACACGCGGCAATATGAAAAGTGTTTTGAGGGGCATTTGATTCTTGCCGAGCAGGGATATAATCTTGCCGAATGTCAGATCGGTTACTTTTATTATGAAGGCTTAGGTGTGGAGAAAGACCTTGCGAAAGCGGTCTATTGGACACGCAGAGCCGCCGATCACGGCGACCGTGACGGGCAATGCAATCTCGCTTGGTTCCACGAGGATTCCATTGGCGTAGAGCGTGATTTGGAGCAGGCGATTTTCTGGTATCGAAAGGCGGCTCTACAGGGTCACGACCTTGCCATCGAAAAATGCAAAGCGTTTGGTGTTGATTTGAACGCTCCGACGATTGACCGTGAAACGATTCGCAAAGAGCTTCAATGCAGAATTTATCCGCTTGGCTATCTGGAAAGATACAAGTACACGGTGATCTGCTCCAATTACAAGGGGAAGTGGATCTTATCACGACACAAAAAGCGTGACACTTGGGAAACCCAGGGTGGTCATATTGAAGACGGCGAAACGCCGCTGGAATGTGCAAAGCGTGAATTGTTTGAGGAAAGCGGTATCAAAAATGCAGACATTTATCCCGTTTGCGACTATTGGGGGTTCAACCGTCAAGCCTGCTCCAACGGAATGGTTTTTCTTGCGGTGGTTCATTCCCTTGGCGAGCTTCCCGAAAGCGAAATGAAAGAAATCAAAATATTTGATACGCTCCCTATCAAGCTTACTTATCCGCAAACATCACCGAAGCTGTATGCGGAGGCGGATAAAGTGCT
>CAZPJU010000023.1:0-17789 GCA_964586965.1 uncultured Lachnospiraceae bacterium
CGAAGTTTCAACTTCGGGAGGATTTTTCTTACACATTAGTTTTTTCGGCTTACGACTGATGTTCCTTATTGAATTTCACCAAGAAAGGCAGGCTTATAAGTCCCGTCAAGATATCGCTTATCGGCTGTGAGAGCTGAATTCCCGTAAGTCCGCCTATATTTGACGCGACAAACAAAACCGGAAGAAGCACAAGTCCCGATCTGAGCAAGGCAAGGAAAGAAGCTGTTTTTGCGTTTCTCGTACTTTGAAAAAGCATACCTATCGGCACAAAAAACGGAGAGAAAAGAATCCCCACAGATGCATATCTCACCGCCGGTGTGCCTACGTCAATTACATCTTGCGCTTTTTGGAATATCCACACAACGTTGTCTGCAAAAATGAAACCGACAGTAGAAAGTACGCCGACAAAGGCAAGTCCCATAAGCATTGTGAAATAAAGTCCCTTTTTCACACGCGCATAATTTTTCGTCTGATAATTGAATGCCGCAAACGGCTGAAATCCCTGACCGATACCGAGCGCAAAACACATAACAAACGAAGAATATCTGTTAACAATGCTCATCGCGGCAATTGCGGCGTCTCCGAACGGTTTTATAAGATTGTTAAGTATTCCGTTTGAGATCGAGGTGAGTCCCTGTCTTATCAACGACGGGAATCCGACCTTAACTATCGAAAGGTACACCTTTAATTCTTTGCTTATATATCGGATTGACAGTTTACTTTCTGCCTTTGTAACAAACATAATGAGCAAAATGGTAAAGCTTACAACCTGCGAGATTGCCGTTGCCATTCCCGCACCGAAAACACCGAATTTATAAACTTTTACGAAAACATAATCAAGGAAAATATTGAGAATTCCTCCCGATGTCAAGCCAACCATCGCATAAATCGCTTTGCCCTCGTATCGGAGATTGTTATTTAGTATGAAGGACGCAACCATGAACGGGCACGCAATAAGCACCCACATTCCGTAATCTTTGGCATAAGGCAATATTGTTTTTGTACTGCCGAGCAACATAACAAACGGCTCAAGGAATATAAGTCCCAGAATCATGAGCACTGTTCCGAGTGCGCTTCCCGTAAAAAATGCCGTTGAAACATAGGTTGATGCTCGACGCGGATTTTGATCGGCAAGTTCCTTTGAGACAAACGTTCCCGAACCGTGACCGAGCATAAATGCTATCGCTTGTATTATGGTTTGAAGTGTAAAAAGGATTCCCATTGCGCCCTGCGCCGACTCTCCGAGACTGCCTACAAAATATGTGTCAGCCATATTATATATATTAGTGACAAGCATGGAGATAGTTGTAGGTATTCCGAGCGAAACGATAAGCCTTGCGACCGGCGTTTTTGTCATTCTTTCATAATTTGATATATTCTTCTTCACAACAGCTCTCTTTTCTTATTTCAACATCATTAATATCTTCCGTATAATTTGTTCAACCGTCTGTAAAATGCCTTGTTCACAGACGCAAGCTGATCGAAAGTAACGCGATAATTCCAGTTGTCGTCCGTCACTCCCGGCTTATTCATTCTCGTATCGGCGCCGTAACCGAGTATATCCTGCATCGGCAGAATAACAATCGCCGCTTTGGATGCCATAACAGAACGTATAACATCAACGCAAGCCGCACTCCAATCGTCCGGACATCCGCAATAATCAAAAAGATCCGCTCTGCGCTCCGGCGGCATCTCCCAAATGCTGCCGAGAAGCGTATTATTGTCATGAGTTCCCGTATATGCAACACAATTTTCAACATAATTATGCGGACGGTGAAGCGAATCTCCGTCATTTAAGAAACCGAACTGCATAACACGCATACCGGGAAATCCGCTTTCGTCAAGAAGCTCTCGTACTTCGTCTGTTATGTCTCCGAGATCCTCAGCAATAATAAGCTTATCTTTTGCAACTTCCTTTATAACATTTATCAGCTCCATTCCGGGTCCCTTGCGCCACTCGCCGTTTTTCGCTGTTACAGCGTCTCCGGGAATAGCGTAATATGATTCGATCGCGCGAAAATGGTCGATTCTCACACCGTCAAAAAGCGTCAGCATGAATGATATTCGCTCACGCCAAAAGGCGTAACCGTCTTTTTTCATATAATTCCAATCGTAAAGCGGATTTCCCCAAAGCTGACCGTCCGCTGAAAAATAATCCGGCGGCACTCCCGCTACCCATTCCGGTCTGCCGTCGCTGTCAAGCAGAAATTGATCACGCGCCCCCCATACGTCGGAGCTGTCCAACGAAACATAAAACGGAATATCTCCGATTATTTTTATTCCCTTTTCATTTGCGTAAGTCTTTACAATTGACCATTGACGAAAAAATTCATACTCGATAAAGCGCCAGCAAGCCTCTGTTTCTACATTCGGCTCGTTCGTTTTCCAATCATGCCACATAGCGTCGCCATTTGCCTCTCGAAGCGCCATAAAGCGACAAAATTCGCTCACACGCGGATTTTCCGACATAAACAAATCCACCTCTTGTGCAATTTGTTTGTCTTTAAGAGCCCGCGAAGCCGCGCGGAACAGTAAAGCCGTTCTTTCTTTGCTCAAACGCTCAAATTCGCAGGCATACGGCGATTTTTCTTCCGAAATCATAAGCTCCGTTTTTGTTATCAACCCGTTTTCGAAAAGAATATCGAGATCTATAAAATAAGGATTACCCGAAAATGCCGATGCAGAACTATATGGTGAAAAAAATGAGTCCGGCACACAAAAAGGCAAGGTTTGCCAATATGTAAAACCACCTTCGACAAGTGCATCTATAAAAGAACGCGCTCCTTTTCCGAAACTTCCGCACCCGTATTTTCCTGGAAGTGATGATATATGAAGTAAAATTCCGCTTTCCCGTTTCATACCGTACCTCTTTTCAAATATACTAAAATAGTACCACATTTTCGTTGAAAAATCAACTTGCACGACAGATTCGTACTCGGTTTTGAGTGAAAAACAGCACTTTTTGAAAAAATATTTGAAAATATCGCTATAATTCTGTAAAAATCCTCTTGCAATCATTCAATGATTGTGCTATAATAATCACGTTCGTGATTTTGATAAATAATATATCATATATATATGGAGGTGTATCACAATGGCAAAATGTTCTATCTGCGGCAAGGGCGTTACTTTCGGTCACAACGTATCTCACTCCGAGCGTAAGACTTCGAGAGCTTGGAAGCCCAACATAAGAAAAGTCCGTGTTGACGACAACGGTACTCACAAGACTGTTAGCGTCTGCTCCCGTTGCCTTCGCTCCGGCAAGGTAACTCGCGCCGTCTGACTTAATATCGAACGCAAACAAGGGCGGACAGTTGTTCCGCCCATTTTTGTTTTTTAGCCTATGTCAATTTTGCTTCTTTCGGAAAATACTCCCGCAAAAATCGTTTCCGCTGCCAAGGCTCACGGATTTGACGTTGTCTCAGTCCCGTCCGCAGCAGGGATGGCTTCTCCGGTTTCCGCTCATCCGGATATGATTTTTTTCTGTGGCTTAGATCGACTTTTTGTGCGTTCGGAGCACCTTGAAAATAAACGCATATCTGATATTTCCGATCAAATTTCTCGATTGGGGTATATAATTTCTCCAACCTCCGACGCACCAAGCGAGCTTTATCCGTCGGACATAGCTTTTAACTGCTTTGTGATCCCGCAAACCGCATTGATAGGCAAGGCAGACTTTATTTCCGGGGCAATAAAATGTGCAGCGACAAATTCCGGGTTACCTGTGATTGACACAAAGCAAGGATATTCAAAATGTTCATCTGTTTTGATTTCCGGCGCCGACCGCAACGACAGTCTTGTCATTTCCGCTGACACCTCTATCATCAAATCCGTTGCCGATTACGCAGCGAGCACGGTAAAAATCTCATACGGCCACGTTTCCCTTCCCGGCTATGATACCGGTTTCATCGGAGGCGCGTCATTTTCCACTGACGATACCGTTTATTTTTTGGGAGACGCAAGCCGTCATCCTGATTTCAAGCTTATCGCTTCTGCTGCAAGCGCTTTCGGTCGGGATGTTGTTTCGCTCTCCGACGAAATGCTTTTCGACGCCGGATGTCTTTTCATAAAATAACGCAAAGTGAGTACAAAATGATTATCATTCGTTATATTATCTTTGTATATTTTATCATTATATCGGTCATATCCGTCGTGCTGACCGCATACGACAAATCCGCTTCTTGGAAGCGTGCATGGCGCGTTCCCGAACGCGTGCTTTTGTGGCTCGGCGCACTCGGCGGTGCTTTATTCATGTTCATTACAATGAAGCTGATCCACCACAAGACACGTCACGCGAAATACATGATTCCTCTGCCGATATTCATATTGCTTCACGCGATAATCGCATATTTTGTATACCTATATTGACAATCGAACGAGATACTTTCACGGTAATTGTGAGAGTATCTTTTTTTAATTTACGCTCTCAAACCGAGGGCGTCTTTTTGTTTCTTTCTTATATCAAGTCATCTGCCGCAACCGTCCGTTAAAATAAAAATTCTCCCGTCCGATGTTAAAGTCGGACGGGAGATAAAAAGTGATTTTTTATTTGTAGAATACTTCTCCGAGCATAAGATCCTTTTTAAGGCTCTGGATAGTTGTACCTTCACCGATAACAACGCTTTCGATGCCGAAGTTTTCGCAGAGGTCAACAACATTTTCTGCTGTAAGGTCATAGGTAAATGCGGTGTGATGTGCTCCGCCGCAGATGAGCCAGCCTTCAGTACCCGTTGAGAAATCGGGAAGCGTTTTCCAAAGTGCTGATGCAACGGGAAGATTGGGCATCGGCTTATCCTGCTTTACGCATTCAACTTCGTTGATGATCATACGGAAACGATGTCCGAGGTCAACGAGTGAGCAAGCAACACCTCTGCCTTCCTTTGCGGTGAATACAAGACGCGCGGGATCCTCACGGTTACCCATGGAAAGCGGGCAAACGCGGATATAGGGCTTACCTGATGCGATCGAGGGGCAAACCTCAAGCATATGTGACTGAAGGATTGCTTCCTTACCGGGTTCGAGGTGGTAAGTATAGTCTTCCATGAAAGATGTGCCGAGCGCGCCGGGCTTACCTTCTGTCATGAGCTTAAAGAGACGAACGAAACCTGCGGTTTTCCAGTCGCCTTCTGCGCCGAAACCGTAGCCGTCAGCCATCATTCTCTGCATTGCGAGTCCGGGAAGCTGATTGAAGCCTGCAAGCATCTGGAAGTTTGTAACAACTGCGTGATAATTCTTCTCTTCAACAAACTTACGGAATCCGATTTCGATCTTAGCCTGTTCTGCAACGTGCTTGCGAAACTCAGCAGCGTCTCTGCCGTCAGTAACGATATCGTATGTTGCGTAATATTCGTCTGTGAGCGCATTTACATCGGAAGCGGATACTGCGTTAACATATTCTGCAACGTCTGTAATATTGTAAGCATCTACTTCCCAGCCGAACTTCTGCTCTGCTTCAACCTTGTCACCTTCGGTAACTGCAACGTCACGCATATTATCGCCTACGCGAAGGATGCGGAGGTAACGGGATTCGAGAACACCGATAGCGGTTCTCATCCAATCGGCAAGTCTTTCCTGAATTGCGGGATTAGACCAGTGGCCGGAAATAACCTTACGTGGAACGTTCATTCTTGTAAGGATATGCGAGAACTCACGGTCGCCGTGTGCGGACTGGTTCTGGTTCATGAAGTCCATATCAATAGTATCAAACGGAATATCGCGGTTGAACTGTGTATGGAGGTGGCAAAGAGGCTTTCTGTATTCGTTGAAGCCACGGATCCACATTTTTGCGGGGGAGAAAGTGTGCATCCAAACGATGCAACCTGCTACGTTTTCGTTTGCGTTTGCAGCAGCGAGAGTTTCGCGAATGGAAACACTGTCGATAAGCGTAGGCTTCCAAACGATGGGATACTGGAATTTGCCGGATGCGTTGAGAGCCTCAACGATCTTGCTTGACTGATCAGCTACGATGCGAAGGCATTCATCGCCGTAGAGATCCTGTGAACCGGTAAGAAACCAAAATTCATAATTTTTTGTTTTAATCATAATATCCTCCAAGATATTTATTAAAATTTTTATCAATTGTCATACTGTCAGTATGATTCGCGCGCACGGCGTTCCTCAAGCTGACGCGCCATCATCATATCCTTGACCTTCATAAGTCGCGTTGTATTTCCGCGTTCATTCTCGTCAAGTTTCATTGAGATGGACTTTATTGTTTCCTCAAAATCTGGAATCATTATATTTTCAAGCGCGTTTACACGGCGGCGTGTTTTTTCGATTTCATCCGCGAGAAGCTCCGCAGACTTTTCAAGTTCGGCAAGCTTAATAAGATCGGCAGTCATTCCCGAAAGCTCCTCGACAGCGGCATCAAGTTCGCCTGACGTAAATGCAAAGCCATAGCTGCAACCGTCTGTACGAGTTGCCTCGTCATAGGAAAAGCGCGGAACGATCACACTCATCAAATTTTCGTCGCTCACCGTAAGGCTTCCTTCTGATTTCGGTAAAAGCAACGATTCCGAAAGAATTTGCGGACTCATTGTAGCCGCAGCGATCGCAAAGCTGCCCTTAACGGACGCATATCGTTGTTCGAGCGATGCACGTAACGTTTTTTCCTCTCTGACTATATCAAGAAAGCGCTTCATCAGCTCGTCTCTCTTATCCTTCAGGAGCTTATGACCGCGTCTTGCCGTTATCAACCGTGCTTTAAGCTTTTTCAGCTCCATTCTTGTCGGATTAACATTAATTGCGGGCATACATCTTACCTTTCACTCACTTGGTTATATCCCAATATTTATCGAGAATAGCGGGTTTGATACGCTTCATCTCGCTCTTGGGGAGGATATGGAGCAACTTCCAACCGATATCGAGTGTTTCTTCAATCGTTCTGTCCTCGTAGAAGCCCTGATTGATATATTGAGCCTCGAATTCGTCCGAGAATTTTGCATAGAGTCGTTCGATAGGAGTCAATGCCGCTTCTCCGAGCACAACCATGAGTTCCTTGGCTTCCTTGCCTCTTGCGTAAGCGGCAAAAAGCTGGTTCATCGTACCGGAATGATCCTCACGTGTACGTCCGGCGCCTATGCCCTTATCCTTCAAACGCGAAAGCGACGGAAGAACGTCAACCGGCGGGAGATAACCTTTACGATAAATCTCACGTGAAAGGATAATCTGTCCCTCGGTGATATATCCTGTAAGGTCTGGAATAGGATGTGTTTTATCATCCTCAGGCATTGTGAGTATCGGTATCATTGTGATACTTCCGTTACTTCCCTCACGTCTGCCTGCGCGCTCATACATTGTTGCAAGGTCGGTATACAAATATCCGGGATAACCGCGACGTCCGGGAACTTCCTTACGTGCGGCGGAAACTTCGCGAAGCGCTTCAGCATAGTTAGTGATATCCGTCATAATGACAAGGACGTGCATATCACATTCAAATGCAAGGTATTCCGCTGCTGTAAGTGCCATACGCGGAGTAGATATACGTTCGATGGCAGGGTCGGAAGCAAGGTTAATAAAGAGAACTGTTCTGTCTATCGCGCCCGTTTTCTTAAAATCCGAGATGAAGAAATCCGCTTCCTCAAAAGTGATACCGACAGCTGCGAAAACGACCGCAAATTTCTCATCCGTACCTCTTACCTTAGCCTGTCTTGCGATCTGCGCCGCAAGATTTGCATGAGGCAAACCGGATCCGGAGAATATCGGCAGCTTTTGTCCACGTACAAGTGTATTAAGTCCGTCTATCGTTGAAACACCTGTCTGAATAAATTCAGACGGATATTTTCTTGCAGCAGGATTCATCGGCGTACCGTTAATATCGCGCACTGCTTCGGGAATGAGCTTTGCTTCGCCGTCTATCGGCTCTCCCATGCCGTTAAACACACGTCCGAGCATTTCTCTTGAAACGGGAAGCTGCACACCGTGACCTGTGAATCTTACTTTTGAGTATTCGAGATTAAGCCCCGCAGAAGCCTCAAAAAGCTGTACGAGCACGTCAGATCCGTTTACTTCAAGTACGCGGCAACGTCTTGTTTCGCCGGACGGAAGAATAATTTCACCAAGCTCATCGAACTTAACACCGTCAACATCGCGAACAAGCATCAAAGGTCCGGCAACTTCCTCAATTGTTCTATATTCTCGTTTCATATTGCCTCACCTCCGAGCGCAGAAAGCTCATCGTCTATTTCATTTCTGATTTTTGCAAATTCAGACTTATATTCAGCAATAGCAATCGACTTTGCACGTCCGATTCTTTCGCGCACGGAAAGCTCGGAAATTTTTTCGATATCTGCACCGTTTTCGATTGCACGCTTTGCGGAATCGCGGAAATAAAGGATCAGCGACAAAAGATCGTGCTGTTTTTCGGGAGGACAATACGAATCATCCTCAGACATTGCGTCCTGCTGTAAGAAGTCCTCGCGGATTGACTGAGCCACCTCAAGTGTAAGTCTGTCATCGGCGGACAGTGCGTCAATACCGACAAGCTTAACTATTTCATCAAGTTCCGCTTCATTGGAAAGGATTCTCATTGCTTCCGTAATTTGATCCATCCAATCGGAAGCGACATTTTTTTCATACCAAGGCGCAAGTCTATCCTTATAAAGCGAATATGAATTAAGCCAGTTTATTGCGGGGAAATGGCGTCTGTATGCGAGCGAGGAATCAAGTCCCCAGAACACCTTTACTATACGCAAAGTTGCCTGCGAAACAGGCTCGGAAATATCACCGCCGGGAGGCGATACGGCACCGATGGCGGTCAATGCACCGATTCTGTCATCGCTTCCGTTACATCTGACCATACCCGCACGCTCGTAGAACTGTGCAAGACGGGACGTAAGATAAGCGGGATAGCCTTCCTCGCCGGGCATTTCTTCAAGACGTCCGGACATTTCGCGAAGTGCCTCAGCCCAACGCGACGTAGAATCTGCAATAACAGCAACTGACGCACCCATATCACGGAAATATTCGGCAATCGTTATTCCCGTATAAACGGACGCTTCACGCGCCGCAACGGGCATATCGGATGTATTCGCGATAAGAACCGTTCGCTTCATAAGCGACGACCCTGTTTTAGGGTCTGCGATTTCGGGAAATTCCTGCAAAACATCGGTCATTTCGTTGCCGCGTTCACCGCAACCTATATAAATAACAAAATCCGCATCTGACCATTTTGCGAGCTGATGCTGAACGACTGTTTTACCGGATCCGAACGGTCCGGGAATGCAGGCTGTTCCGCCTTTGGCAACGGGAAACATCGAGTCAACATTACGCTGACCTGTTATAAGCGGTTCATTCGGAGGCAACTTTTCCTTATACGGACGCGCGCGTCTTACGGGCCACTTTTGCATCATTGTAATCGGCTCAAGCTTATCATCACCGACTTTAAGCTTACCGATTGCATCTGTGACCGTATAATATCCCGAAAGAAGCTCCTCAACAACACCTGATGTGCCGGGAGGCGCCATGATCTTATGCTTTACAACATCATTTTCAAGAACAACGCCGTAAATATCACCTCCGGTAATAACGTCTCCGCGCTTTGCCGTCGCTTCAAAGTACCATTTTTTTTCGCGGTCAAGCGCAGGAATATTTACACCGCGCGTTATATTCGGGCCGACGGCATTTTTGATTGCGACCAGAGGACGCTGAATACCATCGTATATATTCTCCATAAGTCCCGGACCGAGTTCAACCGAAAGCGGCGCGCCGGTTGAAACAACCTTATCGCCTCTGCCGAGACCTGCGGTTTCCTCATACACCTGAATGGAAGCTCTGTCGCCGTGCATTTCGATGATTTCTCCGATAAGGCTGTTCTCACCTACTCTGACAACGTCGAACATATTGGCTTCGCGCATTCCTTCCGCAATAACGAGAGGTCCGGAAACCTTAATTATCCTTCCTTCTGTCACTTTTGTAACCATACCTTTCTTAACGGAGTTAAAGGACACGCTTTCTCCGTTAGAGAATCATAATTTACTTTTACTTAGCCTGCTTTCGTCAATCTTTGAACAGGATATCGGCACCGACCGCTGTTTCCACGTGTTCCTTTATGACGCGCATACCGTAATTCATTGTACCGTCTGACGAGGCTTCGGGAAAAACGGTGATTGCAGGCAGTTTACGCTTTGAATAGCGTTTTATTTCGGCGTCGATCAATTCAGCATAATTTTGCATTATAAAAATGATCGCATAGCCGTTCTCGGACTCCGATTCGGATTCCTTAACCAAGGACGAGAGAACAGACGCGGCTTCCTCAGCCGACTCTACCTCATGAACCGAATATCCGAGTGCAATAAATCCGGCAACGTCGGTTCTGTTGCCGATTATACCGATTTTATACATAGAAAAGACGCATCCTTTCTCCGATTGCTTCGGCAGGCAAACCGGCACGCTTTCCGGCAAGGATTATTCGTGCATTTTTCGAATTATACTCAGCCGAAACGAGATATGCAAACGGTATCTCGCATCCGAAAGACACTTTTTTTGCCGCATAGACAGCTTCAAGATATGCATTATCAAGTGCACGTTCCATCTCTCCGAGCGACTTTGACGAGTCAAGCACAGTCGAGAGTTCAGGTCTGAATTTTACAGCAACATTCTCAACGGATTCGCCGTTTTCAACAGCTTCCGTCAGCAAGTTTACCGGTATTTTTCCGCCGACTGCAAGCGCGCGTTCCGCAGTTGCCGCCGCTGTTTGATCGTTAAGCCTTGAAATTCGCAATGCAGTCAGGATATTTGCGGAATCGACCTTCAAACATACCGCATCAGAGATAAATCTGCTGCCGGTTTCCATTGCTTTTTCAAGCATTGATTCCAAGCAAGCCTTATCTATCGGAAGATCAATCGACTGAGGATCTCCCGTTTTTGTAAAAGACTCTGCCGCAACTTTCGCCGCATCAGAGATATGAGCAGGCAGCTTTGAATAATCTCCGGATTCAACCGCAAGCACATATTCCTTTTCCGGCAATGTACCGCAAGCGAACATCAAGCCGTCTGTCGGCATTTTCTTTGCGGCACATTTGATGGCCGTTTTTATATTGTTTGCATCATACGGATAACGCATAAATGTAAACATATCCTCAACAGAAACGACCTCATCCACTGTTTCAAACGCACTGTTTACTATTTCATCGCAAAGTTCATTTTCGGTTACCGAATTTTTACGGTAAACTTCGAAAAGCATTGCTGAAGCGGTAGTTCCGTCGGGCGCATCGAGCATTCTCGAAAGAAGATCTCTGCAAACGCCTTTTTCTTCAATCGAGCGCAGGTACGCGGACGCATAAAGATATTCAGTATCCTTTGAACGTTTTTTTGCCGCCGCACTTTTTTTGATATTATTTATGCTGATCATACTTCGGGGTAAAGGGTCTTATAGACAACCGGGTCGAGCTTTTCACGAAGATCACCGACAAGAAGTGAGAACGAGCAATTCTCCTCGATCTGACCGCATCTGACAATCACACCGCCGTCGATCTTAGCCGAGTCATCGGCAAGAACCACACGGCGAAGCACATCCGCACCAAGATCCTTCTTATGGTTATTCTTTATTGAAAACACGCAATATTCACCGATATCCGCCCTATCCTTTTCGTTAAATACGAGTTCAAAGCGCGACGAATCAACACTTTCTCCGTACATCGTCTCTTTAGACTCTGCGGCAGAGATGTGATTTTTTATCGCACCTATCGCAAAGGAAATAACAAGCTCGGCATATTTTTCGCGCGGAAGCGAATAAATAAAATCAAGCGCATTTTGATACGCGGCATCTACATTTTTGCTTCTCGCACCGGAAACAACGTTACGTCTTGTCATGGCTGATGCCGATCTTGCTCTTGTGATAATTGCTTCAGCTTCTTTTTCAAGAGAAGCATCGATTTCGGCAACTGCCTCAGCCGCAAGCGCGTTATATTCCGCATTCACACGATCAGCTTCATCCTTAGCCGCCGCGAGGATAGCTTCGCATTCTCTGCTTGATTCTTCCTCGATTTTGGCGATTATATTCTGAAGTCCGTTCATTATCGTTTGTATAAAATTACGCAAAAATAATCGGGATAAGCGAGATAAGAAGTGCGAAAATCGCGTATGTTTCAACAAGCGCAGCAGATGTAATAGCCTTACCTACTTCTCCGGGGCGCTTTGCAATGAGATTAACACCGGCAACAGCAACTCTTGCCTGCTTAATAGCGGAATAATAGCCTACAACTGCGATGGGAAGGCAAGCGAAAAGGAAATACGCGCCCTGCGCTGTTGTAAGTTCGGAAAGCTCACCGAGGACACCGATCTTGAAGAAAACAAGGAACGCGGTTACAAGACCGTAAATACCCTGCGTACCCGGAAGCGCCTGGAGCAAAAGAGCCTTACCGAATTTTGAAGGATCCTCTACTAAAAGTCCTGTCGAAGCTTCACTAACCATACCTACGCCCTTTGCGCTTCCCATACCGGGAAGAATAGCAGCAAGTGCGGCTCCCGCAACAGCGAGAGTAACGCCGTTAATGTTTGCCAAAAACTCTGCGAAAGTACCGAAATTCATAAATTTAATCTCCTTAAAAAATTTAATTATAATTTTTCTTTATAAATGTGATATTTTGTCTTCGGTTCAAGCGGAACAAACGCGCGTCCGCCGTCCTCATAAAATTTGCCGAAGAACTCGATGTACTGGAGTCGGCTCGTATGCACGAACGATCCGAGCACATTTATTGCGATATTGAGAAGATGTCCGACAAGTACCGCTATTACGAAAATCACGATTCCGCCAAATGAAAGTCCTCCCATAGTCCCGATAAGGTTGAACACGCTTGCGATAACAGCGGAAGCAAGTCCGAGCGAAAGAATTCTCGAATAAGAAAGCAGATCGGATACATACGAAATTGTATCGTAAAGTGCCATCAAACCTTTAAGAACCTTCATCACGGGACTTTTTTCGGCACGTCCTTGCGTGCAAATCAAGATAGCATATCCGATAATAACGAGTGCAAGTCCGACTTTAGACGCCGAATTGCCCAAGGCAACGCCGACAATGGCAATTCCGGCGCCGATAAATACCAATATCCATGATCCCGCGTCAAAAATTGCGTCAAGGCGTTTCCCGGAACTCCACAAAACGTAAAACTTAACTGCAAGCGCACCGACAAGATGCACAGCACCGATCGCTAATGAAACGACAAGGAATGTCATCGGATCGTTTATCGGATTGAACCAAAGTGAAAGATCTGCTTCTTCAGCCGCGCCGAACATATTTACCGCCATCTTTGTGGGAAGGTCTCCGAAATATCCGCCGAACAGAACTCCCGTAACCATGCAGGCAATGCCGCAATAAGCGAACATTTGAAGGAACTTTTTCAGTCCGCCGCGCGGTTTCATCAGTTTAAGTCCCAAAAGGCAACCGACGAACAACAAAAGTCCGTATCCGACATCCGCAAACATAAACGCAAATATGATAAGATAAAATATGCTCATTACCATTGTGGGATCAAACGAACCGTACTTCGGCAAGGAATAAAGTCCCACAACGGGTTCAAATGCTGTTGCAAACTTATTATTATCCAAAAGCACAGGAGCATCTTCATCTTCTGTCGGATCTCTCAGTTCGTACGCCGCGTGAACCGCCTCAAGCTCGGCTACCACTTCATCAACCGATTTTTCCGGTACCCAACCTGTCAAAATTGAAGTATAGTCAGTGCTTAACATTCGTTTTTTCGCATCCACAAATGTTTGACGCGTTGTTTCAACATCGTAATACATCTGCAATTCGGAAATACGTGGCGCGAGGGCGTCTGCCTCCCTATAAAGAGCAGCTGCTCTTTCGTCAAGCGTCATAAGCTTTTCCTCAAGCGCACACCCCGCAGTTTCCGGCGTGACCTTATATCTTGCAACGGGAGATTTTACAAATCCCGACGCCGAAAGCATTCTCGCAAGCGCCTGCGTATCACTTTTATGAACAATGAAGCTTACATACGAAACTCCGTCTATTTGATTTTTATAAAGCAAGGCAGCGGCAAGTTTTTCTTCCACCTTAGCCGCAAGCTCGTCCGCATTTACTCCCGCAGGGAGACTGCCCGAAAAGATATCCGTTCTCGATGTTCCGACAAAAGCGGTCGGAAGCTCAAAACCTCTCCACGGATGAAGTGCTTCAAGCTCGGAAGCGAGAAGCATTCTGTCTGACGCTATTGATTCAAGTTCACGAGATATTTCCGTGACCGAATGCATAACATCATTCGCTTCGTTCAGCAAATCTACATCTGTTTCTCCACGAGGAAGCTCCGACTTTGCCGAAAGAAGCCCGCGTTTTTCAACAGTTCCGCGTCCGGAAAGCAGTTCTATCGCCCGTGCACATTCTTCGAGATTCGCGCGGATACTGTCCGTTTCCTCGGACAGATCGGCTTGACGCAACGCATCGGTCTCAAGCTGCGGAGTTACGTCAACATCAACACATGAAAGCCAAACAAGCCGTCTTGCAAGATCATCGCAACCGTTACGGTCAATAACGGCTGTAAGCCGTTTCATCTTACTTACCGACATTTTTAATTAATTCTCCGATTATTATTTCAACCGCCGCGTCCATTTTTTCCATGGCAGCTTCGGTTTCCTTTGCCGCCTCAGACTCAGCCTCGGCTTTATTTTTCGCTATGAGAGCTTCGGATTGATTTGCTATCCGGGAAAGCTTATCTTGCATATCCTGCTTTGCCGCCTCAACGGAAGCTTCATAATTTTCTTTAGCCTTATTTTTCGACTCCACCGAATACGCTTTTGCTTTTTCAGTAGCGGCAGCCTTTTTCTTAGCCGCTTCGAATTCAGCCGCTTTAACCGCCTCTATGATTTGTTTAGACAACGTACCCCACCTCCCGAAATAATTATCTGATATTTTGGGCATTGTGCCATATCATATTGTTTTCAGTATAACACAAAGCCGACGGCAAATCAAGTATTTTATAATTAAATCTTATCTTGAGCGGCGAGCTTTTCTGCATTTGTCTTTTTTCTTGTTCCACGATAAATTAGCTCTCCGCCGATTTTATCAAACACATGAATTGTCTTGGATTTATATAGTTTTTTTGTTCCGACATCGCACGACACAAGTTCGACAAGATATGTTTTTTTCAATTTTATCAGTCGCATTGTAACCGAAAGTGTCAAGGGTCTGCGGTGTTTTCTTTCTTTCAAATAAATACCGTTTGCGGATACGTCCGCAATTGATGAAAATTCACTCAAGAAATAAAGAAACAATTTATTTTCATACGCCTTGACGAAATCGGAATCGGCAACCGTTTCGTCAACGGAAAATACAAGCTTCGCCGTAAGATTTCCGGAAACATCATAATGCGATTCACTCGTTTTTCTCATTTCCCTGCCCCACCTCGCATTTTTGTTCTGTAAATACAAATATATTCGAAAATAAAACCGATAATTCGTCGTTTACGGCAAATTCTTCTTGTAAATATTATTTCTGTGTGATATAATTTTTTAGGTTTTACCGATTACTTCTCAACAAACGGAAAGGAACACAGTTATGTTTATCAATGAAATGAAGCTTCATCCCGCGCCTTATGACCTTATACGCGACGGATCAAAAACTGTTGAAATACGTCTTTTCGATGAAAAAAGAGCATCTCTTTCAAAAGGAAATATAATTCTTTTCAAGAAGCAGCCATATCTTGCGGAAATGCTTTATCGCAAGATCGCAGAGATCAGACGTTTCGATAGCATAGACGAACTTTTTAATGCCTATGCTCCAACCGCTCTCGGATCCGAGGCAGACGAGACTGTCGAGACCTTCCGCGACGGAATGAAAAAATATTATTCCGAAGATGATATGAATAAATACGGCTTGTGTGCAATCGAGCTTCTGCCTTTTGATCAGTCCGAGCTCAACATTAAGGCGATCTCGGCACGTCGAATAAATGATCGCGACATTGAAGTATACTTTGACGGCGATTTCGAATACGGTCACGCTCCGGAGACTTCGGAATTTTCAATTACGGTAAACGGAGCTGTCGCAGAGCTTGAGGATCGTTACGGATACGGCGGAAACGTTCATTTTTGCCGTATGACAACGCTTCGCCTGCGTGATAGACTTTCATGCGATGACACCGACACCGTACAAATATCATACAAGGACACAGTTCTTCCCGTTCCGTTCGAAGATTATTACAAATACAAAATCATTTCTAAATCAGGCGTACCCGTAAAAGGAAGCGCAACATTGATTTGGGGTGAAAAAACAGTCGCGCGTGCGGCGGAAATCGTTGACATCCAGCTTTCCGCTTCCCCCGAAATTGCCGCTCAAATGGTTGAATCCGGCGCTTCTCTCTGCATTTTCGGTCGCGGAGAAAATGCTTACCACATTCCGGAACATCGCTCCGGATACCATGTAGGCTCGCTTTATGTTGAAGGATTTGGCGGAATAACCTGCTCAATCACGGAAGCTAACGTATGGCACTGGCATAACGAAAATGATTCACGCCCCGATCCCAACTACTCAACTCACTACCGTAACGAAAACATTCTCATTCACGAGTTCGGTCACGGCGTAAAAATCGCAGGTATCGACAGAATGGAGGACCGTTCTCTTTATACTGAGTTTCAGATGCTTTACCGTCACGCAAAATCGGCAGGACTTTGGCCAAATACATACGCTATATCAAACTCAGATGAATACTTTGCCACACTTTCCGCGATTTGGTTCAACGTTATGAACGAATGTCACGCAGATGACGGATGGGACGGAACTCGCGGACCTATCAACACAAGGCGCGAACTTTACAATTACGATATTGATGCGTATAAATTCTTCTCAAAAATATATCCTCACCGCGATCTTGACGGCGGCTGGACGCCCGTGCCCAACTATTATAAGGTAACGGGACTCAAGGATGATCCCGAAGAAGATTTCACCGGAAGAAACTACACGCTCAATTACCCCGAAACCGATTCCGCATACGCAGGTCTGAAATATAATGAAGGTTATAAGCTTTCGATGCCGAGAGAGGGACTCATAATCGACACAGGTGCATCAGACGGATACACCGGCGTTTGGTACGACTATTCCGGTGACGGTCACGACGAAACATCAATGACTTTCATGTTCGAGGAAGTCTCCCCCGTCATCGAAAAAATGAACGAAGACGAAGGCGAATTCGAACACATTTACACTGTCAAAATAAAGAATGTCGCAGGCGGATATCTTGCTGTTGAGGGTACTCGTATTTCTGCTGTCGGAGATGATGCGGAAAAAGCGGCTGTATTTACGATCTCGACCATGGGAACGCATCCGTTTGCAATGATAAAAGTCGGAGAAAAGCGTCTTATTACGGACGGAAAACCCGACATGGGAACAGCTCTGACGCTTACCGATGATGACGCACGCCACGGCGGTATTTGGCGTCTCGGAAATTTTGCGGATCTTGCAAAGCATCTTGTGTTCATTCATGACGGATCTGCAGACGGAAAGAGCCGCGGTACCGTTGCTTCAACGGGTGACGTTGTCACTCTGACGGCAGAATCCGAGCTCGACGGAAAGAAATTCATCGGTTGGGTTGCATCGCACGGTGAACTTACCAATGCCGATTCAACTACCGCAACGCTCACGATGCCGGACTCCGACACTGTCGTTTGGGCAAAATACGAATAATAAAAGAAAAAGCCTCCTTCCGGAGGCTTTTTTAATACAATGAGCTCATGCGAAAACGCATGAGCTCATTGTGATTTATACGGTCAACAAAGACGTCTGATTTACACCTTACGGGTATAGTTAGGGAGAAGCTTAGGCGACTGAACATCGGTTTCGACACCGC
>CAZPJU010000024.1:0-17226 GCA_964586965.1 uncultured Lachnospiraceae bacterium
AAAAATATCGGATGAACAAACGCGCACGCATGGGTTCAGAATCCGACGCGCCCGAAAGAGGATTACTCCAAGGGTGTGGACTTTTATTTTTTCACAGACAAAGAAATAAACAGATTTGAAGCCGAGAACGCGACAGCGTTCTCAGTGCGTGCGGTGTGAAAATAAAAATATCGGATGAACAAACGCGCACGCATGGGTTCAGAATCCGACGCGCCCGAAAGAGGATTACACCAACGGTGTGGACTTTTGTTTTTTACAGATACCGAACAGATAAATTTTAAGCCGAGAATGCCGCTGCATTCTCGGCTTAAAACAAAATATAATTATGAGGATATGTAAAATGAAAAAGAAATTTGATTTTACGGAAAAACTTCGTTATATCGGAACAATAATATGGAGCGTGGCAGAGTTTCCGGCGATTCCCGTGTTGCTTGTTGTGATCGGACTGCGGAATTCTTTCTCTTGGCGATATTATGTAATCGCCGCCGGAGGATATTCGGTGTTGCTGATCATAGCGGGACTTGTTACGAATTTTATTTCCAAAATGTTAGGCAGAAAATCGCACGTTGATAATGAAAAATCCGACAACTTTTTTGACAAAGACTGATGCTGTACGAAAATAAAACGCTTTTCCTCAAATTTCACTTCCGAACACATAAAGGTAATAGTCCTCAAGTGTCGGCGTGACCGCCTTTGCATAGTCGGTCGGCTGTTCATCCGACAGTACACGTAAAACGGCTTTGCCGAGCGTTTCGTCCAGGGCTATGTTTATGACTTGATATCGGTTCTGCATTTCGCTTACTTCACTTTCGCAGACAGGTACATTCCATACCTTGCCGACGATTTTTGAGGTCAATTCATGCGGCGGAGCATTATCGACAATTACGCCTTTTTTGAGCATGATGATGTCGCGCGCGATGTATTCTACGTCCGAAACCACGTGCGTTGCGATGATGACGATCTTGTCGAGCGCAATCTTGGAAATGTAGTTTCGTATTGATATGCGTTGCTTTGGGTCAAGTCCCGCCGTAGGATCGTCAAGAATGAGAATCTTCGGGTTACCGAGGACAGCCTGTGCAAGGCAAAGCCTTTGCTTCATACCTCCGGAAAGTGCGCCGATCTTACGATTCGGAACATCGTCAAGCTCGACGGCGGCGAGAATTTCCGGGATCTGACGTGCCGCGTCCTCTCGCTTCATGTCTTTGAGCGTTGCCATGTACCAAAGAAAGCGCTCGACGGTGAAATTTGGGTAAAGTCCGGGATATTGTGGCATAAATCCGAGCATTTCACGGAAACGAATGCCCATTTTCAGTGTGTTTTCGCCGTCAAAAGTGATCTCACCCTTGTCTGATTTGAGATTGTCGGTGATGATGTTCATCAGCGTGGATTTTCCGCTTCCGTTGGGACCTAAAAGTGCATATATTCCCGGTTCAAGTGTCGCCGTGAATCCGTTGAGAGCGAGATTTGAGCCGTATGATTTTGTAACGTTTGTTAATTTTAGCTGCATATCAAGACTTCCTTTCGGTTTTGATGTGAACGGCGCGCGTCATGAGCACCGCGCCGAGCAAAGCTGCGGCGAAATACAGTACCGTTGGCAGAAGTCCGCCGCTTTTTGTCAGTGATATGAGACGCTGTGCGTCTGAAAGACGCGTCAAATCCGCGTAAGACATAAAATTCATTCCGAGTATTACCGATGCATACGGAACGAGTAATATCGTTGTAACGGCGTAAACGGTTACGGCGCGTTCGCCTATGCATGAGACGGCACACGTAAGTAGCGCGAGAATGACTGTTCCGACGATGGAAAGTGCCGCTGTCAACGCGAAAAATCCGCCTACCGAAAGCCATGACGGCATCGAGCCGTATGCGGCAATGCTTCTTATCGGCGCGTTTATCGCAGACGTGTCATAATTTTGCAGATAATAATATATTTCAGCCGCGTTCGAAACAACCGATGCGATCACAGCCGACACCGATACAAACCAAAGCTTTGTGCGGATGAAGCTTCGTCTTCCGCGCTTTGATGTGCGAATAATGGAAATCGTCGTTGATTCGGACGATTTCTTTTTGTATTCGGGCAAAAATATGCCCGCGCCCAAAAGCAAAACAAACAAAATCGAGCTCCAATCGTTGTCCCTGTCGGCATATTCGAGCACACCCGTGTCGTAAAAATACCAACCGCCCGGCGTCTTTTTGAGATGGTTTGATTGAGTTAGAAGATCATCGTAAACTTGGATTCGAGCTTTTGCTACAAGATATTTTTCATATAGCTTGAAGAAATAGCTTTCGCTGATCTCACCGTTTTGGAAGGCGGCTTCGCAGATGTTAAATTCATCAATGACTTTCTGACATTTATCGTACTGCTCCGAGATGTCGGCCGCTTTTTCATCCGTATATTCGCCCTCATATTTCGCGATTATTTCGCTGTACATTCTGTCATACGCGGTGGTTGGCGGTTTGTAATATTCGGACGTAGTGCCGAAGCCGACAACCAACAGTATCACGCCGACAAAGAGCGCGATGCGACTTTTGCGAAGCTCATACATACACAAATTCATCGGATATCGACGTTTTACGCGACCTTTGATCGCCTGCGATACCGTATTTATGCTGTTTTTCAGCTTTTTTATTACCCAAACCTGCTTTGACGAACCGCGCTTTGTCGAGAAGCAGACCGCCGCAGAAAGGAAAAAGATTGCGCTCGCGGCTGAAAGACATACGATCACCACAAGGAGCAGATCAACAGATGAGCCGAACAGTGTTACTTCGCGCAGTCTCGTTAAAAATACATTCTCCCGACAGATCGAAATCAAATTGAAATTACGCCACTGATCCGTCGTCAGGACGGTTGAATTGGCGGAGTAATACTGCCAAACAAATAAAACAATGCCCGATATATAGCCGAAAATGTGATTTGAAAAAGACGTAACAAATACAACCAAAGCGGCAAACGCAAAGAGCGCAAGACATTTGAGCCCCGCATTGACGAGTGTGTAGCCGCGCATTGACAAATTGAACGGAACGTATGTGTACGATGTTGAATCGTTCGTCATGGGCGGCACCGTCAAAAGCTGTACGGACGCTTCTCCGCCTGTAAAGCCGATCATTAACTCAATGATAAGCATTGTAGACAAGGAGAACAACGCAACGCTCAAAACGATGACAAGCATTATCGCGATAAGCTTTGCCGCGCCTGTGCTGAAGCGTCCTTTTCGACATATACGTGCGATGGAAGAAAAGCCCGTCAGAATATGCTCGTGGTATATCGTAACCGAAATTATCAAAGTCCATAAAAAGAGGATGACGGGCAGGGTAGAGAACGAAAAAAGTGTTCTCCAGCCGTAGGTGGAATTGCCGTAAGGCTCCACTTTTTCGAGCAGACTCGAATACCGTTCGATTACGTGTTCCTGATATTCTTTTGTGGCGTTTGACGAATCGTTTTCGTACGATTCCGCAATGTAAAGCAAATATTTTGCTTTACTAAGTGTTTTTTTCATGTCGGATACGTAATTATCGTACGCATGGACGTCGTTGTAAACGTGCTCGAAAGTGTTCCAATCACATTTTGAGTAAAAGCTTTCGGGTGGCTCCGATCCGTCCCATTCTTCCCATTTGTTTACGATAAATTTGTATTCTTGCTCAAACCATTCCGGATCGTTTTCGTAAAGCCGATGCACATAGAAAACATCATCTCTCGTATATCCGTAATCCGATTTTGTTTCCGTGTCAAGATATTCGTTGCAGTAGATAAGAGCGGAGAGCATATTTACCGCTAAAAGCAATACAAACAAGAACCGTACATATCCGAAAGACCATAGCTTACGAAGCTCGCATCCGACTAATTTCAAAAATTTCACGCAGACACTCTCCTCCTTTTAGGATAAATCGAATTCCTGCCAAACTCCGCTTTTTGAATTGTAGTACGCAAATGTGTAACCTATGTTTGTTCCGTCCTCGTATTTCGTTACATCAACGACCCACTCATCTCCGTGCACATCTTGAAGCGTAATGAAATCTTCATCGTTTTGCGTGTATTCGAACGCAACCGTTGTTTCCAAAGTTTCGGGATCAAGCGCAAGAATTCTGCTTGAAAGATTGTACACACGACCAAGCTCTTTTTCACGAATGTATATAACTCCGTCGCCGTAAACTTCCATAGCACTCTTTTCGAGTATAATTTCTTCCGGATCGTCAATTGTTGCGTCAATGGGTTTTCTTGCAAGTCCGCGGTGCGATACTTGCTTGTCGTTGTAGTTTTCCGTGGTGATTTTTTCGTCGGCGTAATATAAATATCCGTTATATATGCCGCCCTCGGAGGAAACGGTTTTTGCAAATTTCGTTATATTTTCAAAATTACTGTCGCATCTGTATATAGTGCCGCCGGAGCCGGAAGTGTAGAATATGTATTCGTCATTAACGTCAACGACAAAAGGCTGAAATTTCAACTCTTTTTCGATTACTTTTTTGTCCGTTCCGTCGAGCCTTACGCTGCACAGCAAATAACCCTTGTCGCCGTTATCGTACGAATAATAGAGCCTGTCACCGTAGAGCCCGATCCGGTCAGGATGGTTGTTTTGCGTAGGGTGACAGAGCTTTAATTCGCGCGAATTCATGTTATATGAATAAATTCCGGATAGATTTTTGTCTCCGTTATAAGCGGCTATAGATATAATAAATACAGGAAGACCTCCGATTTTCTCCGAAGCGTATTCGTCTACGAGGAAGCAGTTGATAAACATTCTGTCTACATCAAACGGAAGGGATCCTATAGATTCAAAAAAAGCGGACATTGGCGTGTCCGTCGTGTATGTTGTGTCATAAAACATTATATTTTCGGATTTTCCACCGCTATGACCCTCGATTGAACCCGATGCGGTTTTTGTGCGAAAAAAGAGGCAATTATTATAGGCATATATGTTAAGCGAATTGCTTAATCTGAAGCTATATTCTTTGCGAGCTTCCGCTTCTTCCTCGCTTATGCTTCCGTAATTACTCACGGAGGATGAAAAGATATTGTCTATGAGATTGTTATCGTTTTCGGAGTCGGAAGTATCGGTGGGGTTTTCGTTGTCACTACAAGAACCTAAGGCAAACGCAAATATAATCAACAAAACTAACAGTGTAAGAGTTTTTTTCATAATGATCTCCTAATTGCTTGGGATTCGGTCAGGCGTCGTGCGACGCCTGACCTTTGTATATTGTTTACTGTTTGCATTCTGCGACTTTAATTTTAATGTTAGACGGATTGAGGTATACATTAGCTCTCGTTGTGTAGCCGCGTGCGCTCGCACGCTTTCATAAGCGGAAGAGAAGCGCATAACTGCCGTTTTGAGCAATGTTGATTTTTGCGTGTATCTGTCTTCTCATCTCGGCAAGTGCTCCTTTTTTGTTTTTTTATGCAGTCTGCCTTGGATAAAGGTCGTTAAACTGTAAGCTTCTATACACATGATACCATAAAAAGCCAATGACGTCAACAAATTATTAAAAATATATTAATTATTTCTTTTAAGTTTTTTGCGACAAAACCGAATCGACGAGTTTGCGGAGTTTGTCTGTCTCGATTTTCTTTACGGATGAACATTTTTTGTAAAATCATGATATAATACCTTTGGTTTAAGTACTTAAACTGAAGTGAGGAATGTCCATGGATAAACATGAACGTATTTATGCGCTTGCGAACGATTTCTCGTCTTGCACGAAAATTTTGACCGCGATAGGCGACGAAACGAGACAGCATATTATTTTGGAATTGATGCGACACGGAAACTGTAACGGGGTCAGAGTCGGGGATATTTCGGAAAAAACCAATCTTTCGCGTCCCGCGGTGTCACATCATTTGCAGATCATGAAAGATGCGGGACTCGTAAAGGTTCGCAAGGAAGGAACTAAAAATTATTATTATTTCGATCCGGAGATGGAGTCGCTTGAAAAATTGATTTCGACGTTGCAGCTTGCAAGGGAAATATCAAAATCATTGCCGGATCGAAGTGGAAACGCAGAATAGAAAAGTCCGAATAAACGGGACGGTTATTATATTATAAAGCAACAGTCGGAGGTAACTGTAATGGAAATTTTCAAAATTATGAAGTCGCGTCACAGCGTCCGTCAATACACGGATAAACCGATAGAACGTGAAAAGCGTTCCGAGCTTGATGTCTTGGTCAACGAAATCAATCAAAAATCGGGACTTCATGTTCAGATAGTTTATGATGATCCGAAGTGTTTTGATTCGTTTATGGCGCATTACGGAAAATTCAGCGGTGTGCGGAATTATATTGCCCTTGTCGGGAAAAAAGCGCCGAATTCGGATGAATTGTTGGGTTATTACGGCGAGGAGCTTGTATTGAAAGCGCAGGAATTGGGGCTCAATACCTGTTGGGTGGCGCTGACACACGGCAAAAGTAAGGCTGTTGTCGGAAAAGGCGAAAAACAGCTTTGTTTGATTGCACTCGGCTACGGCGAAACGCAGGGTACGGCGCACATCAGTAAGCCTGTGAATGAATTGTGCAGCGCTGCGGAACCGATGCCGAAGTGGTTCGAGGATGGCATGAATGCCGCAATCCTCGCTCCGACTGCTATGAATCAGCAGAAGTTTCACTTTGAGCTGCTGCCGGACGAAAGCGTAAAACTCAGCTCCGGCAACGGATTCTACACCAAATTGGACATGGGTATAGTAAGATATCATTTTGAAGCGGTGACGGGCAAAAAAACAGTGTGATCTTATCGGATCGGAACGACACTTTGCGTGAAAATATGCAAAATAATCGAAGATGACAGATGCTTTTGTGTATCTGCCATCTTTTTTTGCGCTTTTTATGATTCTTGGATTTTGTCGCGACGGAATTGTTGACTTGGATTATGCTTGATGTTAAAATGTAGCTGAAAATGTTGAAAAAACGGAGGCGGCAAATGAACATAACGCTTGAATCCTTTGATAAATTTGTGTCCGGTGAGTTTGATCTCGATGAATTCGCAGGCAAGCATACGCCGCTTCATCTCGTGAACGAGGCGGCGGACATCGGAGGCGGTACGCTGACCCTTGAGGATATTGATGTTTTGGAAAAATACCCGAAGCTCGACGTTGTGACGGTGTCGGGACTGCATCAGGATACGTTTGAATATTTTATAAAAAAGTACGGAAAGCAGTTCCGAGCGATACGATTTTTCAAAAATAAGTTTGTGAGCGATTGGTCTTTGCTCGGAGAGCTTCCGCAACTCGAATTCGTTTACTTTTTTGCCAATCAACGAATTACAAAACTTTGGGATATGTCCGCCAATTACGCTCTCAAGGGATTGGCGATAGATGACTTTTCGAAGCTGCACAGTATCAATGGAATAGAAACCGCGCCTGCGCTACGTAGGTTTGAAATCGGAAACGCCGTGTGGAGCAATGCGACGATCGACAGCTTTTTGCCGCTTTCGGGGACGGGGATCGAATATCTCGGCTTTACGGGCAAACGAATAGAGGACGAAGACCTGTCTTTTTTGCATGAAATGCCGAATTTGAAGCGGTTCGATTTTGCAGCCAATCTCTTTACCACCGAGCAAGTGGCATGGATCGCGGCTAATTTTCCGAAGTTGATGGGGCGTTCTTTATGCGCCGCGCTTGATTTAACGACATTTAACGAAGCGACAGGTGAAGATGACGTTCCCGCGTCGATTATCATCGGGAAGCGCAAACCGATTCTTGTTAACCGCGGAAACGAAGCCAAAATCACGCGTTATATCGACGGATTCGAGCGCCTTGTCGAATTTTACAGGGGAAAGAGTCAGCCGGAGCCGCTCAGGAAATAAATTGCAGCTTCGTTTTATTGTGCAATGTGTTGAAAAAAACAATATTGCATGGTATAATAATAATGGTTTATTTTATTGACGGAGAGAATTATGCGAAAATATTTCATTTTGATGCTTGCTTTAATGATGACAGCGGCGGTTTTCTCTTTTGCAGTTTATGCAGAGGAGCCGCTCGATGCGGAACAGCTTTCGATAAAGCTTTCCGGAGCGTCAAGTCTTTCGAATCTTACCGACGGAGACGAAGCCTCGTATCGTAAACTTTCGTCGGGCACGACATTGAAGCTTACATCGGGGAACGGAATTGCATCTTTATATATTGTTTTTGACCGGATTCCCGGTGAATGGATCATATCCGACGGTTCCGATTCCGAGGTCTGCGGTAAAAACGGCTTTCTCCATGAATATACGGATGTAAAAGAAATCTTCGGATACGCGCCGAAAGAGATAAGCATAACTTTCGAAAAATCAGACGTTTCCGTTTCGGAAATTTCGGCGTTCGGAGAGGGAACTGTTCCGTCATGGGTTCAAATTTGGGAGCTCCCGTGCGACGGCGAAACGGATCTGATGCTTTGCTCAACTCACAGCGATGACGAGCAACTTTTTTTTGCGGGAATATTGCCGTATTTTGCCGGAGAATTGAAGCTTAATGTACAGGTCGTTTATTTTACGAGCCCATTTTCATATCATGATCGTCCTCATGAGCAATTGAACGGACTGTGGGAAGTCGGTGTCCGCCATTATCCCATATATGGTGACGTCAGGGATAAATATTCCGAAACAAAGGCGGATGCGTATTCTCATCAGAAAAGTTACGGAATTACAAAGGATGATATCGTTGAATTTCAAGTGGAAATGCTCAGACGCTTCAAGCCGCTTGTGGTTGTCGGTCACGATTTCGCCGGAGAATACAGTCACGGTCAGCACATGATCAACACGGAAACGCTTACGGAAGCGCTTGAACTTGCCGCGGATGAAACAAAGTACACCGAGTCTGCCGACAAGTACGGAGTATGGGATACCCCTAAAACATACATACACCTTTATAAAGAAAATCCTATCGTCATGGATTGGGATCAACCGCTTGAATCATTTGGCGGAAAAACGGCGTTTCAGGTTACGCAGGACGGTTTTTCACATCATAAATCACAGCATTGGACGTGGTTCTACGGTTGGATTTACGGCAAAAACGGAAACAAGATAACAAAAGCAACGGAAATAAAAACATATTCGCCTTGTAAATACGGTCTGTACCGAACTACGGTGGGACTTGACAGCGGAATCGGAGATATGTTTGAAAATCTTACGTCTTACAAAGAGCAGGAGGAGGAAAGACTTCGTCTTGAGGAAGAATCGCGCAGGCTTGAATCCGAAAGTATAAGTCTTGAGGAAGAATCGAGCCGACTTGAATCAATAGCGGAATCGGAAAGCATACGTCTCGATGAAGAATCGAAATATGCGGAATCCGAAAGCAAGCGCCTTGAAGAATCGGTGTCCGTTTCCGAGAGCGTGCGTCTTGATGAAGAAGAAAAAAAGAAGAATGATACGGAAAAGAAGTCGGTTACGACTGTCGTTGTGGTTGTTGTATTGGTTGTTGCGGTTGTTGCCGTTGCCGTTGCTTCCGTAAACGTAAATTCGAGAAAAAAGAAAAAACTCAAACGAAGAAGGAAGTTTTGATTATGAACGATCTGAAAGTTACTCTCGTGATTCCCTCGCTTGATCCGGACGAGAAGCTTGTTTCAACCGTTAAAGCCGCAATCGAAGCCGGATTTTCCGACGTTATTTTGATCGATGACGGAAGCCATGTTGAAAATAAAAAATATTTCAGCGATCTGAACGAACTTCCCGAAGTTACTCTTTTGAATCACGAGGTCAATTTCGGTAAGGGAGCCGCGCTTAAAACGGCAATTTCCTACTTCCTCAAAAACAGACCGGACAGCCGCGGCATTATTACCGCAGACGGCGACGGTCAGCATCGGACGGAGGACATCCTCGCCTGCGCGCACGAAATGCTAAACGGCGAGCCTGCCGTTGTGCTCGGTTGCAGAGATTTTTCGCTGCCTCACGTTCCGTCGAAGTCCCGCTTCGGCAATAAAATGACCTCGCTCGTGTTCAAACTGTTTTGCGGAATGTCCATATCCGATACCCAAACAGGACTGCGCGCGATCCCGCGTGAATTCTTGCCCAAGATGCTGGAAGTCAAAGGTACGCGCTACGAATACGAAACCAATATGCTGCTTATGATGGGCTCGGACAGCATTCCGTATAAAGAGATCAAGATCGAAACCGTCTATTACGACAATAACGAAAAGTCGCATTTTCGCCCGATCCGCGATTCGATCCGCGTGTACGGTCTTATAATCAAGTATGCGGCGTCCTCGATTGTGTCATCGTGTGTTGACCTTTTGTCGTTTTATCTGCTCACCGCATTGCTTTTCGGAGACGGTACGCGCCTTCACGTATTTGCCGCGACTGCTCTTGCGAGGGTGATATCTGTGGTGTTTAATTTTTCATTGAACAAAAAACTCGTGTTTGAGAGCAACGGAAAGCCGATAAAAACGTTTTTGCGATATGTTTGTCTCGCTGTGCCGATAATGCTTGCATCATGGCTTGTCGTGTTTGTTTTGACTGATCTGTTGTCTGTCGAAAACGCTCTGCTTAAAACACTTGTAAAAATGCCCGTAGATATTTTGTTGTTTCTGATTTCGTTCAGAGTGCAGAAAAAATGGGTATTTAACTGATATGCTGTTAAAAGGAGAAAAAATGAATAATTCATCTGTTCCAAACGGACGTCCTTCCCCGAACGTAAGGACGATAAAAAATCGTTCGAGACGAAAAAAACAATATTCCGTCGTAGGACGCGTTTTGCTTGTTATTTTTACCGTCATTTTCGTTTTTGTTTTTGCGGTTTTCGCGCTTTGCCAAACGATTGCAACGGGTCCGAGTGAAACCGTTCGCGATTTGCTCGTACTCTCTGCAATGCAGGCAAGTGCAACGAAATGGGTTCCGGGCCTTTTCCTTGACGACGCGGTAGTTGACGAAATAGTTGCAAAGAGCGCAGACGTAAATGTTGATGTTATTCCGATGGATGCGCTTGTTAAGCCGAATCCCGACTCACCGAGTTCGGGCGGAAACGACAGCACACCGGAAACGGATAACGATTCATCCGGTACGGATACTCCGGTTGTTGACGAATGGGCAAATGCTGTTGACGGTATGATCTACGAAACATATTCCGGTTCGACTTTTAAGGCATATATTTTGCTTGTAAAGGATCCAAGCCGTTTATGCGTCGGTACGTCAAGTGATTATAAGAGCGGTAAAACCGGTATGCGTATTTTTGACATGGTCTCAAAGTACGGTGCGGTGGCTGCGATCAATGCAGGCGAATTTGCCGATACAAACGGTCAGGGCACCGGAGACAATCCGATAGGATTAACGTTCTCGCTTGGCTCTTGCGTTTGGGATGACGGCAAAAAAAGAACATTTATCGGATTTGACAACGATAATAAGCTCGTTGTTGCAAATTCCATGACAAAATCGGAAGCGGAATCGCTCGGCATCCGAGATGCGGTATCTTTCCAAACGGGTAATGTCCTCATATCAAACGACGGTGTGAGCGTTTCGCTTCATTACGCAGAAAGCAATACAGGTACCGCACAGCGTACCGCTATCGGTCAGCGTGCGGACGGAACTGTTATTCTTATGGTTACGGACGGAAGAACCGCTTCAAGCCTCGGCGCAACACGTAACGACATTATCGACCTTATGCTCTCCTACGGCGCGGTTACGGCAGGTATGCTTGACGGAGGCTCCTCGGCAATGATGTATTACGAAGATTATTATACAAAGTACGGCATTGACACCTCTAACCTCGATGAATATCAGCTTAAAGGTTTGACCAATAAATATAAAGCATTTACCAAGCCTCGCCGTATGCCGACATATTTCCTCGTTATGCCTGAGAAATAAGAAAGGTAGGGCTAAATGAAAAAAAGAAATCAAAAAAAGCAATTCCCTAAGTTTTATTTAATATATTTTGCTTGTCTTGTTATCTCAATATTGGCAATTACGGTTGTGCTCGGAATTATTTCGGGCAGACTTGCCGAATATGAGGCTGCACAGCCGAAATACGTTGCGGCGGAGATATTTGCAAAATATTTTGAACCGACTGTTGATTATTCCGCGCTTTTGGCGGACGCCGTTTATGACGCGGGAGGAGCCACTCCTGCCGAAATAACGGATCATCTTACCAAAGTTATCGCGGACGGAAAGCTTACATATTCACGCGGCTCGTCGGCAGATGAGGACTCAGCGACATTTATCGTTAAGGCGGGAAAGGTCAAGATTGCCTCGATAAATCTTGTTCCGTCCGAGGAAACGACAGATCACGGTTATCAAATGTATAAATTTGACAGTATTGAGCTTTTTGTCTCCGTTTCCGACACGACATTTGTGGAAGACAATACCGACCAGCCCGTAACGTACACTGTTACGGTGCACGCGCCGGAAGGATATTCCGTAACTGTCGGTGAGACGGCACTGACAAGCAGCCACATAATTGACTATTTCAAAAATAAGGACGTTATCAAAAATCTTCCCTCAGATGTTGAAGGCGTTGATTATTGCACGTACCGTTTGTCCGGACTGAGCGAAATTCCGTCTTCGGTGACAGTCAAAGATGAAAACGGAGTTGAGGTTGATTGCGATTACAACGAGGAAACGCTTGTTTGTACCGCCGGAATCAATTACAGCGATGCGCTGTCCGATGAGCTTGGAGAATTTGTAACAAAGGCGATCACGGGATATGCCGCGTTTATGCAGGCGGATTCGAGCTTCTCGAAAATAAAGGGATATTTCGATCCGAATACCGAGCTTTACGATGCGATCGAAAAGGCAGGAAAAGACCTTTGGATGGTCATTGATCATGACAGCTACGAATTCACCGATGTTGAAGTCGGAGAGTTTTTCGCATTTAACGAAACGACGGTAACTTGTCATATTTCGTTTAATCATATTCTCTATAACGGAAGCAGCACAGCTCGCCCCGATGAGATAGATATGTATGTGTTCATGCACAAAACGGATGACGGCTACAAAATTTACGAATGGTGTAACAATAATTAAGATCATGAACGTTTTTGAATTGAAATTTCTCGATTTTATTGCGGATCATCTCCGCTGCGGTTTCCTTGATTTTCTTATGCCGAAGATCACTATGCTCGGAGATGCCGGAATATTTTGGATCGCGCTTGCGGTTATATTACTTTTCCCTAAGAAAACGCGTAAGATCGGAACCGCGATGGGGATCGCGCTTGTTTTAGGACTTGTGTTCTGTAATATTACGATAAAACCGCTTGTTGCGAGAGTCCGTCCTTATGATGTGGCAGGTACGCTACCGTATCTTACAGATGTGCAGCACGATTTTTCGTTCCCGTCCGGGCATACGGTTGCAAGCTTTGAAGGAGCGACTGTATTGTTTCTCTATAATAAAAAATGGGGAATTGCCGCGCTCGTGCTTGCCGCACTTATCGCATTTTCGCGGATGTATCTTTATGTGCATTATCCCACCGATATCCTTTGCGGACTGGTGCTCGGTGTTTTGTTTGCCGTCGCCGGCAAATGGGCGTCCGAAAAGCTGTGGAAAAAGTTTGAGACGCGAAAAAAAGACGCATAATTAAAAAAAGCACGCTTTAGCGTGCTTTTTTTGATGTTATTTTGAAATATCCCCGTCGGTGCAGTGAACGACGTAATTACCGCATCCAAGGTCCCAACTATTGCCTTTTTCAACTGCATTCCACTGTTTCATGGTTCCGTTGAAATTGATGTTTGTAAGGCTTTTGCAATTCTCGAATGCCCACATATTAATGCGAGTGACATTGCCCGGAATCGTTACGCTCGTAAGATTTTCGCAGCCGTGGAAGGTGGAGTTATCAATGGTTGAGATGTAGCTCGGCAGTGTTACGCTTGTAAGATTTTTGCAGTTCACGAATGAAGTTTTACCGATGACTACGATGCTGTTCGGAAACGTGAAGTCCGTAAGACTTTCGCAACCGAAGAATGCATTGTCGGAAATGATTATAATGCCGTTTCCGAGATTTATGCTTGTAAGCGAGGTGCAATCTTCGAATGCCATATCCTCAATGATCGTAATGCTGTCCGGAAGCGTAACACTCGTAAGATTTTTGCAATCGTCGAAAGCACGACGAGCAATGATAGTAACCGGTTTGTCGTCATAGGTTGACGGGACTGCAACATCCGTGCCGGTGTAGCTTCCGATGCCGGCAACGGCATAGCTTTCTCTGTCTTCGTTGAGAGTGAATTCAAGCTGTCCTTCGGAAACTGATTTGCCGCAGGTGTCGCAAAGATTGTCGTCGTCGTTGTCAACGCATTTATGATTGTCGTCGTTGCCGTCGTTATCATCGACGTTATCGACGTATTTGTCGTTGTCATCATTGTTGTCTGCCGAGTCATCGTTGCAAGCGCAAAGAGCAAACGCCATTGCCAATGCCAGCAAGCAGATAAGTAATTTTTTCAAAGCTTTTTCCATGTTCTTTTATCCCCTGTTAATGATTTATTATAAGTATACTCCATATAAAGAGCATCGTCAATCATCAAATTAAGAAATCATCATAGCAAAAAAGCACGCTTTAGCGTGCTTTTTTATATTCTTTTATGCTTTTTATGCCTTGAAGCCGAGTGCGTTTACCGCCGCTTTCATAGCTTCTACGTCAACGGTTCCCTTGACATTCTCGACAACTTCGGCAGTGCCCTTTTCAAGGTTGACCGTAACCTTTTTTACTCCCGGAATTGCGGAAAGCGCCGATTCAACGCGGGATGTGCAGTGTCCGCAATGCATACCCTCGATTTTAAGAACGATCGCATCCTTTGATGCTGCTTTTTTGGAAAAATTAAAAAGTCCCATGATGTTTCTCCTTAGATTTATATATTTTATTTGAATTTTTTTAAACGCAAAGCGTTTGTTACGACAAAGAGCGACGAAAGTCCCATCGCCGCCGATGCGAGCATCGGACTTAGTGTGATATGGAATATAGGATAAAATACGCCTGCCGCAAACGGAATACAAATACAGTTATAAATGAGCGCCCAGAACAGATTTTGCTTAATGATTTTCATCGCAGTCTCGGAAAGACGGATCGCGGTAACAACATTTTTCGGATCCGCACCCATCATTATTATGTCTGCGGCGGAAGAAGCGACAGCGTTTTTGCCGGTTGCGGCTGCAATGCCAACGTCTGCGTATGACAGAACCGGTGCATCGTTGATTCCGTCACCCACCATTGCAACAAGTTCATCTTTGTGGGCGCGTTTAATTGCGGAAAGAGCTTCGATTTTGCCTGACGGACGCACATTGGCAGTTACATTTTCGTGCTTGATTCCAAGCGTATCCGCAACGGCGGAAGCGGTTGTTTCGTTGTCACCCGTTATCATATAGACTTCAATGCCGCGATCACGAAGAGCTTTTACCGTATCGGCGCTTCCGTCACGGACGGAGTCCGAAACTGAGATGATACCTGAATATTCGCCGTCTATCGCAACGTAAAGCGCTGTTTTACCTGCGTTTGCGTCAGGAATGTTGCATATTCCCATCTCGGACATATACGCGGCGTTGCCGAGCGCGACACGTTTTCCGTTAACTTCGGCAATGACGCCGCCACCGACTGTGCTTTCGAAATTCGAAGCTGTGTAAGATGTAACTCCGCGCTCAGATGCATATCTGACCACGGCAGCGGCAAGCGGATGAGATGACATGGATTCAACGGCAGCGGAAAGCGCAAGAAGCTCCGTTTCGTCACCGACGGCGATGATGTCGGAAACGGACATTTCGCCTGTTGTGAGAGTTCCGGTTTTATCGAATGCGACGGCACGGATCTTGTGGGCGGATTCAAGCGCTTCGCCCGAACGTACGAGCACGCCAAGCGATGCTCCGGCACCGCACGCCGCCGTTACCGCTGTCGGGGTTGCGAGTCCGAGCGCGCACGGGCATGAAATTACGAGAACCGAAACGGCAGAAGTGAGTGCGTGCTCAAGTCCTCCGCCCGCAATGAGCCAAACTGCCGCCGTTACGACGGAAATCGCGATTATAACAGGTACAAAAACCTTTGAAATTTTGTCTGCGAGACGTGATATCGGCGCTTTTGAAGCCGCCGCATCCTCAACAAGTGCGATTATGCCGGCGAGTGTTGTGTCGTCGCCCGTTTTTGTGACGCGCATTTCTGCGTATCCCGATGTTACGGTTGAAGGGCAGATGACGGTGTCACCGACGGCTTTTTCGATCGGTACCGATTCGCCCGTTACGGCGCTTTCGTCACAGGAAATTGATCCGGATACAAGTTCGCCGTCTGCGGGAACGGGATCGCCTTCAAGCAGTCTGACAATGTCACCGATGCGAAGCTCCGATGTCGAGACGGTCGTTTCGGTACCGTCACGCATAACACGGGCAGTCGCCGGAGCGAGTGCGGCAAGCGCGCGGATCGCATCCGTTGTGTGGCGTCTTGATCTTGCTTCGAGCGTTTTTCCGAGCGTAACGAGCGTCAGGATCATTGCCGCGGATTCAAAATACAGATGATGTTCTTTTACGATAACAAGGTAGATGCTGTAAACATACGAGGCTATTGTTCCTAGCGTTACGAGGGTGTCCATGTTTGGGGAACCGTGCATTGCGGAGGAAAATCCGCTTTTGTAAAAATGAGAATTTATGAGCATTACAGCCGACGTCAGCACGAGCTGAATTGCCGCGGAACCGTAATATCCGATGAAACTCGGTACCGGTGCACCCCACATAACGCCCATTGAAAGATAAAAAACGGGAATTGACAGTACGATCGAGAGAATGAGGCGACGAAGCGTTTTTCTGTCTTCTCTACGTTCAGTTTCTTCGCGTTCCTTTGCGGCTTTGGCTGAATCAAGCACTTCTGCGCCGTAGCCGCCGGATATAACTGCCGAAATTATCGAGTCGGCGTCGGCTTTTTCCGGATCGTAGCGTACTGTCATCGAGTCGGTCAAAAGGCTGACAGAGCATGAGCTTACGCCGTCTACGTCACCGACAAGACGTTCAACAAATGCACTGCAAGCAGAGCAACTCATACCCGTGACCCGAAATTTACCGGATATTTCGTTTTTGATTTCGTTATTTTCCATTGTTTTCTCCGAAAATTAAATCTTTGATAACCTCTCCTGCGATAATAAGACCTGCGCTCGACGGCACAAAGCTGATGCTTGCAGGCACGGTGCGTCTTTTTTCTGTCGCTTCAAGCGTTGATTTAAGCGGCAGCTCATCCGACATAACGACCTTGAGCTTTTTAATTCCGCGCGCCTTACATTCGCGCCGCATAACTCTCGCAAGCGGATCTACTGAGGTTTTGTGTATGTCCGTAACAAAAAATTTAGTCGGATCGAGTTTGTTTCCCGTAC
>CAZPJU010000025.1:0-16910 GCA_964586965.1 uncultured Lachnospiraceae bacterium
TTTCGGTTTCGACTTGCGGTGTCGTTCCGAAAATATACGAGCTTGCAAAGCTCTCACTGCCAATCACGCTTTCCATATCACTTCACGCGTCAAATAACCGTGCGCGTTCTGAAATCATGCCTGTCAATGATGCTTATTCTCTCGACGAGCTTATGATCGCGTGCAGAGATTATTTTGCGGATACAAAGCGCAGAATTTCCTTTGAATACACGCTTATTTCGGGCAAAAACGATTCCGACGCTCATGCAGCCGAGCTTGCTACGCTTTTGCGTCGGTGCATGAAACAAAACGGCAAGCCTCAGCCCGTTCACGTCAATATAATTCCGCTTAATGATGTGGAAGGTACCGGACTTTCACGACCGAGCAAGAAATCAATTGAGCATTTTGTGTCGGAGCTTACAAGACGGGGAGTTAATGCGACTGTTCGCCGCCGCCTCGGTCCCGATATAAATGCCGCCTGCGGACAGCTCAGAATCGAGTCCGCGGCAAAGTAAATCTTTCAGACACCGCCGAATGCGGTAACGGAGGTCATATTTTATGTTATTTTTCGGAAAAACGGACAAAGGACGTACACGTTCCTCTAATCAGGATGCGTTCGCCGCTGTTGAATTTGCGCCGGATACAGCTTTTTTCCTCGTTTGCGACGGAATGGGCGGCGCAAAAGGAGGCGAAAAGGCAAGCCGCGTCGCGATTGATGCGGCAGTGAAAAGCGTTTCTGAGGATGTTTCTGCGATCCTTGCCGACGAAAGTATCGACAAATGTAAATATATGCCGAAAATTTTGACGTATGCGGCAGAGGAAGCAAATCTTGCCGTGTATGATTGCGCGACAGATGAACCTGAGCTGACGGGAATGGGTACAACCTTTGTGGGGGCGATCATTTCCGGCGATACAATGTACGTTGTAAACGTAGGCGACAGCCGTCTTTATCTTGTTACCGATGACGAAGTTAAGCAGATAACACGCGATCATTCTTATGTTCAGTACCTTGTCGATATGGGTGTCATGACAAGCGAGCAGGCACAGACCTCATCTAAAAAGAATATCATTACAAAGGCTGTCGGAACGAGCGATCAGGTCAATCCGGATACGTTTACGGTGTCGCTTGACGGCGTCAGATACGTTCTTCTCTGCTCGGACGGACTGACTAATATGGTCAGCAAGGCGGAAATGCTTTCTATCATGTCTGCAGAGGAAGAACTTGCTTCAATGGCGGAAGCTCTCGTGGCGAGAGCAAACGAAAACGGCGGTAAGGATAATATCACGACCGTCCTCGTTAAGCCGAACTGATCGAATAACGGGAAACGGAGAAAGTGATGGAATCGTACGAAAGATTCGTGGGGCAAACCCTCGGAGGAAGATACAGAATAGAAAAACAGATCGGTATTGGCGGAATGGCGGTTGTTTTCCGTGCATACGATCCTGTTATACAGCGCTACGTTGCCGTTAAAATGCTCAAGGAGGACGTTGCGCGAGATGAAGCGGCGGTAAAACGCTTCATTAACGAGTCAAAGGCGGTAGCAATGCTCTCGCACCCGAATATTGTGAGCATATACGATGTGTCTGTTTCGGGTGAGTACAAATATATAGTAATGGAATATATCGAGGGAATCACCCTCAAAAGCTATATGTCTCAGAAAGGCGCGCTTCCGCTCGATGAGGTTATACATTATTCGCGTCAGATACTTTCCGCGCTTGCACACGCACACGGAAAAGGAATCATCCACCGTGATATCAAGCCGCAGAATATTATGCTGCTCAAGGACGGTAAGATCAAGGTTACGGACTTCGGTATAGCGAAGCTCCCGAACGCCGAAACGGTTACAATGACCGATAAGGCGATCGGTACCGTTTATTATATCAGTCCCGAACAGGCAAGCGGACTTGCAATCGACACAAGAAGCGATCTTTACTCGATGGGTGTCGTTATGTATGAAATGGCATCGGGCAAGCTGCCGTTCGTTGCGGAAACGCCTGTTTCCGTCGCGCTTATGCAGGTTAATTCCGAGCCTACGCCGCCTACCGAAATAAATCCCGAAATACCCAAGGGAATGGAGCAGATCATTCTGACGGCTATGGAAAAGTCGGCTGATGCGCGTTTTTCAACGGCAGATCAAATGCTCAGCAGACTCAATATCTTGAATAAAAATCCGGGAGTTATCTTCAAGTCGCTTTCGGAAACGGAGCAACTGCCTAAAAAAACCAAAAAAATATTCAAATCGAAAAAAAAGAAAAGCGAACGCAATGAACGCTTTTATCCGTCATATCTCGGTTCGTCCATGTTTCCGATCATACTCGGTGTTGCGTTTGCGTTTTTGATCGTTTGCATTATTTGTGCGTACCATCTGTTGGCAAATGTACTTTTTAACTCCGAAGCGGACAAGTCGTACATCATGACGGTTGACAATTTCGTTGGACAGACGTATCATGAGGGACTTGAAAACGAGCTTGCTCAAAAAGATTATACGGTGTTTGTCGAGTACGTTTACGACAGCGGTCACGAAGCGGGAACAATAATAGAGCAGTCTCCCGTTGAGGGCGAAAAGCGACGCGTTGAATCGGGAAAAACAACTTGTGAGCTGACGCTTGTTGTTTGTCGGGGAACTGAGATCTTTATTCTGCCAGATTGCCTGATGAAGGATTACAGAACCGTTGAGGACGAGCTGTTCAAGAAATACGGTCTGACTGTTACCATTGAGGAAGAATACAATGTTGCCGTTACAGCCGGTTTTGTTATATCGACAACGCCTGCCGCCGGAGCAGAGGTAAAGAGCGGAGATAATATAGTCCTCAAGGTAAGCAAGGGCGGAGAAATTTCGACTGTCCTTGTTCCGCAGTTTGTCGGAATGACCGAAAAGGAAGCAAGGCTTGATGTTGAAAAATATTCACTGAAAGTGGGAACTGTTACTTACGAGTATTCGGATCAGCCTGCGGGAACAATATTGAATCAGAGCAGAATTGCTTTTAATACGGTTGTTGAAGGCACATCAATAGATTTTATCGTCAGCAAAGGCCCCGAACCTAAGACGGTGATACCGTCGGATACTGCGGAGGAGCTTGTCGAGTAGAGGGACCGGAGGAGAAAGTTTGCAAATAAAAGGTGTTATAACCAAAGGCGTGGGCGGACTTTATACAGTTCGCCCCGATATTGATTCTAAAGATTCATATTTGTGCCGTGCGAGAGGGGTATTTCGTCACGAGTCTATCTCACCTACGGTGGGAGACAGAGTGACTGTGCTGCTTGACGGAGATGCGGCTGAAAAAGGCGGAAATAAAAGCCTTGAGCGCCGCCAAAAGAACGACCCGAAAGAAATAGACGGAGTGATAGATTCGATCGACGAACGCAAAAATCTGCTCATACGCCCACCCATGGCGAATCTTGACGTGATCTTTGCAATCATCCCGACAAAACAGCCGATGCCGGATCTTTTTTTGGTAGATAAACTCATAGCGATCGCGGAGCACGCGGATATTGTGCCTGCCGTGATCATAACCAAATGTGAGCTTGATCCGGAGTCGGCAAAAGAAACGGCGGAAATATACAAGCGCGTGGGATATAACGTGTTCGAGGTGAGCTCTGTCACCGGAGAGGGGACGGATAGGCTTTCCGCATACATAAATTCACTCGGAAAAGGAGCGATAACGGCATTTGCCGGCGCGTCGGGTGCAGGAAAATCAACGCTTTTGAACAAGCTTTATCCGTCGCTGTCGCTTGTTACTGGTGCGCTCAGCAGGAAAACGGAACGCGGACGTCAAACAACGCGCCATGTCGAGCTTTTCGACGCGGGAGGACTCTATGTTGCGGATACGCCCGGATTCAGCTTGCTTGATTTTGAACGGTTTGACTTTTTTTCGTGCGAAGCGTTGCCGTTTACGTTTAAGGAATTTGATTCGTATCACGGAAAATGTAAGTACACAAAATGCTCGCATACCTGTGAGGACGGATGTGCTGTTTTGCGTGCGGTAAACGAAGGAATCGTTCCGAAAACACGGCACGAAAGTTATGTGAATCTTTATAGAAGTCTGAAGAATAAGCATCCGTGGGATAAATGACCCGAACGGACAATTTTCCGCATTGCGGCATATCATGACAGTAGAAAACTGCGATAAGGAAGGTTTTTGCATGAAAGTAGTCGTTGTGCGTCCGCCTCGTGCGCTGATCCCGATATTAAAAAAGCTTTTCGGAGTCGGAAAATAAAATGATAAAGCGGGGGAGCTGAAAAATGTGTTTTCGCTCCCCCGCTTTGCGGGTCTTAAAGGTATTTCTTCATTCGGTCTATGCTTTGATTTTCAAAATCTATAACGTCGGAGGCAAGTGCATACGCACTGTCATCCGCAGAGATCCTTGACGGACCGTGAGTTGCCTTGTTTTGTGCCCGTGTTATCGAAATGATGTCGGCACCGCTCCCTCGTATCATCAATTCCGCGATGTGTGACGGGGATGTGTCAAGTATCGTTTCGGCGGCGATACCCATTCGCGCAGCCAAAACCTTGCTTGCTTTTTCCTTTTCCGCTTCCGCATTGCAAAGCGACAGTCCGCTTTCCGCACGCTCTCTGAAAAGGCCGTAGCCGTTCATTTGTGCCGTCATGTCGGATTTTAATTCGTCGCACTCGACTTTCGGCATCAGCGTCAGTATGGATTCGATCCCCATTACGGAGGATCTGCGAACCTCTGCATAAAGCTCTGCTGCCGTATCCTGACGGTTTTCGTTTACGTCCATTGTTTTGCTCGCTTTCATTCGCTTTTCGGTTGGTTATCACCGTGATCTTATTGTGTGCGAAGCAGAGTGAATTATAAGCGAAAATAAATGGAAAAACGATGTTTTTTCGCATTCGAAAAAAACAAATAAAAAAATAAAAATAAGTGTTGACAAAGCGGAAAGGTTATGGTATAATCATTTGCGTCGCAGAAAAAAGCGACATACACGCTGGTGTGGCTCAATGGCAGAGCAGCTGATTTGTAATCAGCAGGTTGTTGGTTCGACTCCGATCACCAGCTTATGTGAGTCAATTCGGCTCACATTATATGGGGGATTTCCCGAGCGGCCAAAGGGGGCAGACTGTAAATCTGTTGTGCTTTCACTTCGGTGGTCCGAATCCACCATCCCCCAAAAAACAAAAGGCAGGACAAAGTCCTGCCTTTTGTTTTTTATTGCAAAAACGTAACGGTTGTGTTATAATAAAACGATATGTTTTGAGTTTTCGGAAAAGGAGGACGTTTTATGGTGAAGCAGTGTGCGGCTTGTGCGGTGCTGGCATCCGCTATAATTTTTTTGTGCGGATCGGATACAATGAGTTCCTCCGAATCGATCAAAACGTCTGTCGGTGAAACGGCTCAGTCGTATGTGTTAGAGTCGGATGATTCATGTAAATCAATGTTCGCTCTTGCCGGCGGAGAGACGAATTTTTCGATAGATGTTTCGGAGTTGAAGCCGGAAATGCAAGTTGTGACACAAAAAAGGGAACTTCCCGTGATCAATGAGCCGGAAGTCGAAACAGCGAAAAAAGATAATGTCGCATCGACTTCAAAACCTAAAAAAGATACCGCGCAGGAAACAAAAAAGATTCCACCAGCACTTACGGAGGAGCAGTTTTCCTTGCTTTTGTCGGAAGCAAAAAAATATCTCGGATATGATTATGTTTGGGGAGGATCTTCGCCCAAAACCTCGTTTGACTGTTCCGGTTATGTCTCATGGGTCGTCAATAACAGCGGTATAGGGAGAAACATCGGCAGAACAAGCGCAAAAAACATATATAAGCTTTGCACGAAAGTGACTTCGTCACAGCTTAAACCGGGTGATCTCGTCTTTTTTAAGGGTACATACGCGACGTCGGGAGTATCGCACGTCGGAATTTATATCGGAGACGATAAAATGATACACTGCGGCAACTCGGTTTCGTATGCCGATCTTAATCAAAGGTATTGGAAGTCTCATTTTTACGCATACGGACGCCTGCCGAATAAGTAAATTTATAAGCCGATAAAAGCGATTCCGTTTTTATCGGCTTTTTTCACGTATTGTTCACCGAATTATCAGTGAGTATTCGCGGGCAATACCGTCAGAATTAATAAAGCGAGTTTATAATCGAAAGCAAGATAAAAAATTGTAAAGCTTTACATCGGAGAAATAAACATCATGAAGAAAAAAAGAGCTTTTATTGCGATATTGCTGTGTTTTTCGCTTTCATTTGCCGCGTGCGGCAACGCCGGAGACGGAGACAGTGACGGTATCAACGCCGTTACGGATGAGGATGGGAACATAAAATATACGGACGGCGACGGTAATACGCTTGAAGTCACATACGGTGCGATTGACGAGATCGGCGCGGATGACCTGTTTTCGAAGCGTGATTTCAAAACAGAATACGATGACGGTGAAGCGGCGCACATCATGCTGGCTGACGGCGAAACGGTCGCGGACTGCGAATCCGTTGAAATAAACGGAGATGTCGTTACGATCACGGGTGAGGGCGTTTACGTCATTTCGGGAACGCTTTCGAACGGAAGTATCATTGTTAATGCGGAAAAATCGGATAAATTAATGCTTGTGTTTGACGGTGTAAATGTAGAAGCCGCAGGCACGGCGGCGCTGTACGTTATGTCTGCGGATAAGGTGTTCGTTATGCTTGCAGACGGAAGCGAAAACAAACTTTCCTCTGTCGGAGACTTTGAGGAAACCGAGGAGGGCGTCGATGCGGCGATTTATTCCAAGGATGATGTTACATTTAACGGTACGGGAACTCTGATTGTCATGTCCGAATGCGGTCACGGTATCGTTTCAAAGGACGATGCGAAATTTACGGGCGGAAAATATAACGTTACCGCCGCAAAACACGCGATTTCAGCCAACGATCGAGTCTGCATAGCTGACGGTGAATATATCCTTTCATCGGGGAAGGACGGGATTCATTCGGAAAATAAGAAAGACACAACACTCGGACTTGTCTATGTTGTAAACGGAAGTTTGAATATTACTTCGGACGGCGACGGAATCGACGCATCTGCGTCCGTGCAGATCGACGGCGGCGAGTTTACTTTTGTAACGGGCGGCGGTAATGAAAACGGCAAAACTCATACCGATGATATGGGGTTCGGTGGTTTTGGAGGTTTCGGAGGCTTCGGAGGACGAAATGAAAGTTCTTCAACTGATGAAACGGTCAGTGCAAAAGGAATCAAATCCGATGCGACGCTTGTTGTGAACGGCGGAAATTTCGATCTTGATTGCGCCGACGATGCACTTCATTCCGCAGGGAAGCTTGTTGTAACCGGCGGCACACTCGAAATAAAAACGGGTGACGACGGTTTGCATTCCGATGCCGATCTTACGATTTCGGGCGGTACAGTCAATGTCGCAGTCAGCTATGAGGGAATCGAAGGCGTAACGGTTACGATAGCGGGCGGAGAAATTAATGTCTGTGCATCCGATGACGGAATCAACGCGGCAGGCGGATCCGAATCTTCAAACGGAGGATTCGGTGGAATGATGGGCGGATCGGATGAATACAAGCTTAATATTCTCGGCGGAAAGATTTATGTAAATGCCGATGGTGACGGTGTTGACTCCAACGGAAGCTTCAATGTTGCGGGCGGTGAAATATATATCGACGGCCCGACGAACAGCGCAAACGGCGCGTTGGATTACGAAACAAGTGCGACGGTTACGGGAGGTGTTTGTGTTGCGGTGGGTGCAATCGGAATGGCGGAAAGCTTTACTTCGGCAACACAGGGAGCGATAATGATAAACGCATCAGGATCATCGGGCGATGAGATAACGGTGAAAAATTCAAACGGTGATGTCATTCTGTCATATACTCCGAAAAAATCGTTTTCGTCTGTTGTTTTGACTGCACCCGAAATCGGTGACAGCGGAGAATATACGATTACGGTCGGAAGCAAATCAACTACTGTGAAAATGGACGGTTACCTTTACGGATCTTCCGGCGGTTTCGGAGGTATGGGTGGATTTGGCGGAGGTAATAAACCGGGAGGAGATCCCGGCGGAAACAAACCCGGAGGCGGTCAGCCGGGCGGTAGACGATAAAACATATAAAAAAGCACGCTTTTGCGTGCTTTTTTATATGTTCCAATTGTTTGCGGCGCGATGTGCGATCTCGTCGGTACGTAAGCGTTCACGCGAATAAGCACGGCGCAAAAGCTCTGACGGCACATATTCGTCGTATTTATCAAAGACGGGAGTTTCGTTTTCTCCGACGAGCTCATCGGTGTCGATACCGTGACAAAAGTCGCGTTTTATTGCCGACAAAAGCGCATCTATATTTCCGCTTTCGCATTTGAATGTCATAAAATAGCAGCCTTCAAATTCTATTCCCGATATGCCGTAACGCTTTGCGTTTTTGGAGATATAACGTCTGAGCGTGCGAAAACTGCGTGTTCCGAGCCACGGAAAGACTGCGTATGTGAGTCCGCCGAGTGAAACGACGGGTGACGAGAGCATATTTGTGTTGTGCGCGAGATGGCGAGCCATATCGAGACGCGCTGCTGCCCGCGGTTTAAGGTAAGGGTAGACTTTATCCTCGGAAAGCACCCGGTGCATGGCTTCGAGTATTTTTGTGTGTATTTCACCAAACTCACCGGGCCACGAAATTTCCATTTTACCTTCAATGGCGCGGACGTATATCAGTTTGCGCGGAATATCCAACTCCTCAACTTCCCAAACTCTGCCGGCAAGCGCAAATCTGTCTCCCACCGGCGGTGCTTCCGTAATCGTACCGATCTCGTCGGATTCGCATCGCACGGTAAAATCCTCGGAATCCTTGAAAACAGCGTAAAACTTGAAGCCTGCCGTCATGCGTTCGCCGCGAATTCCCACTATAAGTGTTCCTTCTTCGGTAATTTCGAGAAAATCATTTTTTATCATTGAAATGAGCAGTGTACGATAGTCCTCGCGTTCCACAGAGGTAAACGGCGGCAATGAAAGCACAGAGTCGGCAAGTCTTGCCGGTGAAAGTTCTCCGCAGGACGCGAGTATTGAGAGCGTTTGTTGGAACAAAAGCGAAAACGGCATTTTTTTGACCGTAGGCGGTTCGATAAAACGTTCTCCGATGTATAGCTCGATGATTGCGATTGCGCGCAAAAGTTCCCATGGGATAAGCTGAGGGAGAGGAGTGTTCGGCAGATGCGGTTCTTCTCTGAAAACCATCATCATTTCCGGCGGTGTATCACGACGTCCGGAGCGTCCGAGACGTTGCAAAAAGCTTGATACAGAATTTGGGGAGCCGTTTTGAACGATACGTTCAAGTCTGCCTATATCAATGCCGAGCTCCATTGTGGTTGTCGCGCATGCGACCATGCGATGCTCGTCGCTTTTCAAAAGGATCTCCGCTTCCTCGCGTATGGACGCGGAAAGATTTCCGTGATGTATCAGAAAAATGTCATCTTCACCGCGATTTTTTGCAATTTGACGCAGTGTTGCGCAAACGTATTCCGTTTCCTCGCGCGAATTCGAAAAGACGAGCGCTCGTTTGTCGCGAACACAATCGTATACGTATTCGTAACCGGGGTCTATAACGGAGGGCGTTTCACCGGGGGCCGGAGAAAGATCACCGAGAGAGGGTTCCTTACGTATTTCGTGAGTTCCCGCTTTAACTGTGTTCTCGTCGGCAAGATAAAAATGTTCGAGACCGAGCCGCCAACGTATCGGCTTCGGAGTTACGTTCGGAATGTCGCAGACGCGTGTGTCGCTTCCCGAAAGCCATTTTGCGGCAAGTTCGGTGTCACCGACTGTCGCGGACAGCCCGATTCGACGCGGCGAATGTCCGATTTTTCTCGCTATGCGTTCGATTTGGCAAATAACCTGATTACCTCTGTCCGAGGATGTAAGCGTGTGAATCTCGTCAATTATGACGTAGCGAAGATCACCGAAAAGTCGCGGAATGTCGTTTGATCGGTTCATCAGCATGGATTCGAGTGATTCTGGTGTTATTTGCAGAATTCCGGCGGGATTTTTCAAAAGTTTAGATTTGTGCGACTGCGCGACGTCGCCGTGCCAATGAAAAACGGGGATCCCCGTCATCGAAAGAAGCTCATCTATTCTTGAAAATTGATCGTTGATGAGACTTTTCAGGGGGGCGATGTAAAGCGCACCGACCGATGACGGCGGATCATCGTAAAACTGTGACAGTATCGGAAAAAATGCCGCTTCGGTTTTGCCCGATGCGGTTGCGGACGTGATCAAAAGATTATGATCCGTCGTGAAGATCGTGTCAGCCGCCGCAAGTTGGACCTCGTGAAGCTTGTCCCAGCCGCGAGAGTAGATATATTCCTGAATAAACGGCGAAAAAAGCTCAAATACCTCCTCCGCGCTTGAAAGATGTCCGTACTTCATGACAAAAACCGCCTTGTTTTATATGATTATATCTTCGGGAGCGAAAGCTGAGGAGCGTTTTGTGTCCGTATCTGCTGTGACTTCGACGGGCGTATCGTCGGCACTTTCGTTTGCGTTCGGAGTGAATTTGATTTCTTCACCGATCACCGATTCGAAGGTTGCGTCCGGATTTTGGTAAAGTATGTTCAAAACCGAAATATAATCGCGGATGATTTCGCGAGGGGTTATCATCAGATCCGCTCCGGCGGCGGAAGTTGCCGCTGTAAGAAAAGCTTGCGCGTCCTCGTTCGTTACGCGAGGAGTCCAAGAATAATGCTCGGCATGAAGTGATGTAACTCTAAGTATCAGAGCGTACAGTTCATTATCTGAAAGACGTCGCAACCGGATAACGGGACCGATCATATTTTTATATTTGCCTGTGTCGTATTTTCCGTCGGACAGACGTGATCGCAAAGCTTCATACGAGAAAAGTCCGCGTCTGCGATCCTCAAGGAATTGAGGTGTACCTCCGAAAACGAGCATAAGATTTTCCGCACGTCCCTCAAGTGTGTCATTGAACATCATAAGCAGCTTTTCGTAATTGTTTTCGCGGCTGATGCGATTGGGGATTTTATAAAGATTTACACATTCGTCGATAAAAACGACGAGACCTTTGTAGCCGATCGATGTTACAAGGCGGCAAATGAGCTTTATCGAATCGTACCAGTTATCGTCCCCGATAACGGAGCTTATTCCGTGAATGGCTGCGCGAGCCTCGGTTTTGTTGGCGAATTCGCCGCGCAAATATCGCAGGCAGGCGCTTTTTTTGATTTCGTCGTCCGTTTCGCAAGCGTCGAAATAAGTTGAGAGAACGAGTGCGATATCAAAACCACCGACGCCCGACTCAAGCTTGCGGACGGACTCGTGAATTTTTGCTCGCACGGTACGGTCAAAATCGGGGGAATCTATCGAGATTCCTTCGTTCAGGACGGAAGCCTTTATGTCGGATATCCATGATGAAAGTATGGAGGGAAGCGCACCGCCGTCGGGCGACGCTTTTGTTGCGAGATTTCGCATGAGTTCGCGGTAGGTGGCGATTCCCGCACCGTTTGTGCCGCAGAGCTTGCGTTCCGTGGAAAGATCACAGTCCGCGGTTACAAAGCCTCTGTCAAGCGCGTAGCCGCGCATAAGCTGAATGAGGAAGCTTTTTCCCGATCCGTAGCGACCGATCAAAAGACGCATGGAAGCGTCACCGTCCGCAACGCGGTCGAGATCGGACAGCAAAGAATCTATCTCATCCTTTCGACCTATGGCAATGTACGGCGCGCCGGAGCGCGGAACAACGCCCGCGGAAAGCGAGCTCATGAGGCGAGACAGTATCCGTTTCGGTACTTTTTTTATGTGTTCTGTCATTTTTGTTCCTTTCTCAACTGCTGTGCAGTATGCCGTATATTTCTTCGGCATAATCTTCAACCGTTACATAGCTTCCGCCGACGGACTCGATAATAACATCTCCGATCAGGTCAACGGCGTATTCGTTTATTTCGGACACAATCTCGTCCGGATATTTTCCGGATTCGCGGCAAATCGCTGCCGCCGCCTCCGAATTTGACGTGTATATTTTTTCAAGGACTTTCAAATGAAGCGGCGAAAGCGTGTCTTCCGCTTTTGTTTCAGCGATGACGGGATAGATTTCGGCTTTCTCTATCGTCGGCACGTCGGCAACTGTTTCATCTGTGCTGAATTCCTCCGCCGTAAGGCGTTCCGTCACTGACCAAGAGATGTCCTCAAGACGTTTTGCCTCGGTTTCGTCTATGCCGACGGACAGCGCACCGTAAAGTTCCTCGTAGTATCGCTCCTCGCGGAGCTTTTCGTCGGATTTGGAAAAATATCGCCTGTCCGCAGGGTATACCGACGCAAAATAATCGTCGATGACGGACTTGGTTCCCTCATCGAGTCCCTCTACTTTCAGACGTGATTTGATTCCGAAATGTGCACGTAGCTTGTTTTCGGAATATTTGACGACCGCAGTTACAAGCGTGCGCAGCTCAAGACTTCGCGAGAATGAGATGTATTCTATATCAATTCGACGCTTGATGCTGTGCGCGCACAGCGATCCGCAAAAAGCGTCTCTTGATGCGTGAACCGTCCTAAGCGAATCTGAGTTGAAACGTTTGTCTCCGGATTCGGATACGCAACGGAGCGCACCTGAGATGTGAGTTTGAAATTCGGACTTCAGCTCATCCGACCCCTCGGAAATGTATTTGCTTTTCTGCCAATCGTAACTGCTGGAAAAAGCGATGAGTGATTTAGGCGAGAGCGGTGTATCACTGATAAAAAATTCACGAAATGAAGTTGTTGCCATGATTGCGGAAAGGATAGACGAAAGCCTCTCCGTGGGCGGCGGTAAGCGATGTATCAGACAAAAATCCGGCAACCATTCGGAAAGATATTTGTCAAGCGCCTTATATTTGCCGCGATAGTTCAGCCAAAGCGAGGTTAGCATATCAAGTGCGAACGATTTTTCATCCGATGCTTCGTTGATTGTGTTATCGGAAGAATCCACGCTCGGCGTGTATACGTTGATGATCTCGTAGATATATAACAGCACGTATGCGAAATCCGCTTCGCGAAAAATTCCGCGTCGGCATTCGGAGCGCCAGTAAAAGTAATATTCGAGCTGTGCCTGAGTCATCTGACGGTATTGCGGAGTATATGAAAAAAACTGGACGTGAGCGCACGGCTTTCCTTCAATGGACTTACATCTTACTGCATCAAAGCGGAATTGCTCGTAAAAACTGTATTTTGTGTGCCAACGTCGTATTCTAACGTTTTTGATAAGCCCGTGTTCGGGGGAGTATTCGAGCATATTTTCCGTTGTAGGTTGGGAACGACGGAAAGCTGCCTCCGTTTTTTGAGCTTTTTCGGATGACTTTACCTCACGGAAGCGAAGTGAAAGAGATTCGGTACGTTTGTTTGCGTTTGGGGCGGTGACTTCGATCGTCACCGGTTCGGTGTCGGTATTCGGCTGATGCATGACGGGGGGGCGTTTTTGCGGTAAAAGCGATCGCAGATCCCAAAAATCGTCGCGGGATATTTTGTCGTCCTTCATGTGCGCCTCCTTTAAGCGAGAGAAACGTATGTTCTGTATCATTAAATTATATCATTCCCGTCTTTGACTGTCAATACACTGCGACCGAACGGATGTATTTTTTTCGAGTTATGCCAATATCGCTTGAAAGATATGATGAATTGTTGTATAATCAAAATGGATAATTTTACGGTATCAAAAAGGGGGTGATGCGCTCCGTGAACGTTAAATACGATCACGACACAAATACAGTACGTTTGACTGTACGTGAATTGACGGATTCCGTTTGCAGAGGCGGAGATATCGGCGGCGGATACGGATTGACCGCACAAGACGGTGAGCTTGTTCACAAGCGCATTGCCGATGACGCGGCCTCGGACGTGCTTACGGAGATGCCGCTCGAATGTGAGTTTTTGATCGATGGCGTTAAGTATATTCTCTCAGGCAGAGCCGACCTGATACATACGGGCGATAAAGTCGATGTGATCGAGGAGATCAAGACTGTTTCGGGGACGTTTTACGGAGGCGCGGACAGAATCCCGTTGTCCCATATATCGCAAGGAATACTTTATGCTTATATGTGGTGTCGATCCGAGTTTAAGGAAGCTGCGACGGTAAGGATTACTTATGAGCCGAAAAACGAAGGCAGAGCCAGAAGTTTTGAATGCGGTTTCGATGTTTCCGAACTGAAGTCGGAAACGAATAAAATGCTCTTGAGGTACAGCAAATGGGCAAAATACCGATTGAAGCGCGAGCAAAACCTGAAAAAAGAGCTTATTTCTCAGCTTCGGTTTCCGTATTCGGATGTTCGAGAAGGGCAACGTGATTTTATGACGGCTGTTGTCAGAGCCGCAAGACTCGGCAGGCGAGCGCTCATAGAAGCTCCGACGGGAACGGGAAAAACGGCGGCGTCGCTTTATCCGTCGTTTAAGGCGCTGGGAGCGTCATATATTGACAGAGTTTTTTATTTGACGCAAAAATCATCTACGGCGGAGTCGGCGGAAAAGGCACTTGATATTTTTTTGCGTGAGCTTCCGTCTGTGCGGACGATAACGGTGCTTGCACGTGACAGAATATGCCTGTACGGACGAAATACGTTGTATCCGGGCTCGTATTGTTCCGCTGATTTTTGTCCGCGTGCGAAGGGACATTACGACAGAGTGGATGATGCGCTTTCCGAACTTATAATAAAGCGCGGAAGCGGACGTCATATCACATCGGCGGCTGTTGCCGAAATTGCGGAAAAGTACAACGTTTGCCCGTATGAGCTCTCGCTCGATGCTTCTGAACTTTGCGATGTGATAGTTTGCGATTGCAACTATGTTTTCGATCCGAAAGTATATTTCAGACGTTATTTTGCAGACGGTGACGAAAATACGCATAAATCGGAAAAGTATCTTTTTCTTTGCGATGAGGCGCATAACCTTGTTGATCGCGCCTCGTCGATGTATTCGGCGTCGCTGAAGCTTTCCACCGCGGAAAAGCTTCGAGATCTGACGGATGGCGTTGACCCGGAACTGACAGAAGCGCTTACGGCGCTTTCGGATGGTATTCGAGGCTTACGTTCACTTGCATCGGAAACTATAACGGAAGCGTCGGACGGAAGTGAATCGGGATATGCTATCAAAAGCGAGCCTCAAACAGCGCTTTGCGCTCTTGCAAAAAGTGCGGGAGAGCTGTGCGGACGCTTACTCCGTGAAATCAGGTGCGAAAAAGGGGTTGACGACACAAAGCGTCGGAAGTATAGGAAAATTTCGCAGTTGTATGCGGAACTTTCCGATTTTGCATCGTCTGCGGATGTGTTCGACAAGCATCATGTCACGTTCGTAGAGGTGTTCGGCGGTGATATACAGTGTAGGCATCTTTGCCTTGATCCGTCGGCGCACATTGATAAATCATTATCGCGCGCGCACGCGGCAGTTCTGTTTTCCGCAACGCTTCAGCCTCCCGATTACTTTATGTATTCGCTCGGAATCGGCAAAAAAGGAGATTCGCTTGAGTTGCCGTCACCGTACGACGTTGACAATCTCTGCATTATGGCGGCAGACAGGGTAAGTACCCGTCTTGCGGACAGAGAAAACACGGCGGGGCAGATCGTCGAGATGATATCTGCATTGGCGGAAGCCAAAACTGGAAATTATATCTGCTATTTACCGTCATACAAGTATCTGACGCTGATATCGGATGCGTTCATTCCTGTGTCACGTTCGCTCGGATTTGAGGTGACGGTGCAGAAAAAAAGCATGAGCGAAACGGAAAGGGAGGAGTTCCTTTCGCGTTTTGAACCGTCACCGACGCGCTCACACGTAGGATTCTGCGTTTTGGGAGGACTTTTTTCCGAGGGAGTTGACTTGCCCGGCGACAGACTCTCCGGCGCTGTCATTGTAGGAGTGGGGTTTCCTCAGATCTCCGCGGAACTTAATTTGAGACGTGATCATTTTGATGCGATGTGCGAACGTGGACACGAGTTTGCGTATATGTTCCCCGGTATGAACAAGGTACTTCAGGCGGCGGGACGCGTTATACGCGGAGAGTCGGACAGAGGTGTCGTTCTTTTGATAGACGACAGATTCGGTTTGAGTGAGTACAGAGCGCTTTTTCCCGATCATTGGTCAAAGCTTCGATATATAGGTGACGTCAGATCCGAAAAACGGATACTTTCGGACTTTTGGAACACAAAAAATAAATTATTTTGATTTACATCTTGCAAAATTAAGCGTGATACACTATAATATAAAAGCCGCACACGCTTATTTTGGAAACTTTAATGATTTTAACTTGCAAATGCGGCTCCGGAAAGGATAACCAAGAAACAACTATGGAAAGAAAAGACGTAACTTCAATCAAATCAATATGGGCATCTCCCGAAACATACGCGGATAAAACTCTGCACGTTGTCGGTTGGGCAAGAAAAATGCGTGCGTCTAATGCATTCGGATTTATCGAGCTTAATGACGGAAGCTATTTTACGAACCTGCAAATAGTTTTTGAGGCGGCAAATCTTGAAAATTACGATGAGATCGCACGCCAAAATATAGGTTGCTCACTGCACGTTTTCGGTAAGCTTGTGATCACACCCGAAGCAAAGCAGCCGTTTGAAATTCACGCCGAAAAAATTACGGTAGAGGGAACTTCAACTCCCGAATATCCTCTTCAGAACAAACGGCATACAATGGAATATCTCCGTACGATCGCGCATCTTCGTCCTCGCACGTCAACATATTCCGCTGTGTTCCGCGTTCGCAGTGTTGCGGCGATGGCTATTCATCGTTTCTTCCAGGATCGCGGGTTTGTGTATGTTCATACGCCGATCGTAACCTGCTCCGACTGTGAAGGTGCGGGCGAAATGTTCCGCCTCACGACGCTTGACATGGATAATCCTCCGAGAACGGAGGACGGAAAAATTGATTTTTCCGAGGATTTCTTCGGCAAGCCAGCTAACCTCACCGTTTCCGGTCAGCTCAACGTTGAAACTTTCGCCATGGCATTCTCCA
>CAZPJU010000026.1:0-16711 GCA_964586965.1 uncultured Lachnospiraceae bacterium
CGGGTCAAAGACGGGTTTGAACTTTCAAAGAAGGCTATTTGTTCCTTTTTGTTTTCGCTTCGTTTTTTATTAACGAAGGCAAAACTTGTTCGGAATTACTTTAACCACCGTTTTTTCATTCGGAAGCTTGTTTAAGCGGCTTTTTTAAGGCCCTCGCTTTTCTTCGGAAGCTTTAAGTTAATTCTTCATCGGTTTGTACCTTCCTTCCTTGTGTCTATATTGTAGCATACATTTTTTGTTTTTGCAATATGGTATTTTGTATGAATTCAACTGCTTGAAATTGTACAAAACGCAGAAAATGTAAAAGTTGCACAAAAAACGTTGCGAGCTCGATTGATGTGTGATATAATAAAAATATTGCGGGTCGTTTATTTTTTCCTGTGTCCGTTTGCTCCTCAAAGCCGAAAGGCAGAGAGGATTTTTTTGATTCTCGCTTAATGTCGGTGAATTCTCGCATTTCGGAAGTGACACGGACGGTGAGTGTGTGATACAATTAAAAAAAGATTCTTTTCGGAGGTGTCCCAATGAATAAAACGATAGGCGAATATATTGCGGAACTGCGTCGCTCGCGCGGACTGACGCAAAAGGAACTTGCATCAATTCTCGGTGTTTCCGATAAGGCTGTGAGCAGATGGGAGCGCGACGAAAGTTTGCCCGATTTATATATGGCGGTTGACATAGCCGATTATTTCGGTATAAGCACGGACGAACTTTTGCACCGCACTTCGGTAGAGTATTCGGTTAAAACGTCGGATCCGGAACAAAAAACGAAGCTCGAAAAAGACGATAAAATTCGTTTGCGTGATGAAAACGCGATCAGAATGTTGAAATTAAAGTATAGTGATTTACGTATTCGAGCGAGGATTGTGTGCGCTGTTTCCGTAATAGCGTTTTGGATGGGGGTTATACTCTCCGATATTGACAGTGATGTTGCGCTTCTTTTCTCGTTTGCCATAAGCGCTTTGCTTATATTGTACCAAATTGTTACGTCGGTAAAGGTCAACGGGTACATTGAAACGAGAGCTGCGGAGTCGGAAAAAATTAATGTGGCAAAGACGGAGTTAGAAGAAAAGCTGTATCGAACATCCGCGGTGTCTGTCAGTGTGATAATAATGATGTTTGTTTTGATGCTTTGCTGGCTGCATCTCGGAGATTGGTGGGAATTTTTTCTGTGCGGAACTTTTTTTGCCGCGATAACAGCACTCGGATGTCTGATTTTGGCGTTGATCGTTAAAAGTGTGCTGAAAAAGCGGAAGTAAACGTTATTTTTAACTTTACTAATCAAAGCTTTGGCGGTATAATGAAAATAATTATTTTTATTTGAGGGTGTTTATGAAAAATCAACCGCTTGCGGATGTAATGCGTCCGCGGAGCTTTGAAGCTATGGTGGGGCAACGTCATCTTTTCGGAGAAAAGGGTGCGCTTCGCAGGCTTATCGACGCGGGACGTGTGACTAATATGATCTTTTTCGGCCCTCCCGGAACGGGAAAGACGACAGCGGCGGATATAATCGCGAAGAATTCCGGAATGACATTGTACCGCCTGAATGCAACAACGGCATCGCTTTCCGACGTTAAGGAGGTTGCCACTCGCACAAACGATATTTTCGGCGCGGGAGGAATACTGCTTTACCTTGACGAGATACAGTATTTTAATAAAAAACAGCAGCAATCGTTGCTCGAATATATAGAGGACGGCAGGATTACACTGATCGCCTCGACTACGGAAAATCCTTATCATTTCATATACTCGGCGCTGCTTTCACGTTCGAGCGTGTTTGAATTTCGTCCTGTTGCGTCGGCTGAGCTTGTCCCCGCGCTGAGACGTGCACTCGATCACATTTGTGCTTCCGAAGGCAGAACTGTCACCGCTACCGATGAAATACTTGCGAAGCTTGCGGATTATGCCGCCGGTGATGTGCGTCACGGAATAACACTTCTTGAAAATGCGTTTTACATTGCGGAAAACGAGCTTACGCTCGAAACCTTTGACGCACTTTCTCCGTCATCTCTCGGTAATTTCGACCGCGACGGCGATGTGCATTACGATCTTCTTTCGTGCTTGCAAAAGTCGATTCGAGGATCCGATCCGGATGCGGCTGTGTTTTACGTCGCAAGACTGCTTGCGGGCGGCGACATTATTTCCGTTTGCAGGCGCTTGCTTGTGATTGCGAACGAGGATATCGGCGCGGCGTATCCGCTTGCGGCGGCGATCACGTATGCTTGTTGTGAGTCTGCAAAGCAGCTCGGTATGCCGGAGGCGCAGATACCGCTTGCAAATGCGGCTGTTATGCTTGCGACGGCACCGAAATCTAACACAGCGTATGCCGCAATGAATGCCGCAATGACGGATGTAAATGCGGGGCTCGGTCAAAGTGTGCCGGAGCACTTGCGCTCACCTCTTTTCAAAGGGTACAAATATCCTCACGATTATCCGAATGATTATGTTCGTCAGCAGTATTTGCCGGACGAACTGAAAAACAGAAAATACTATCACTTCGGAGACAACAAGACGGAAAATGCCGCGGCTAAGTATTGGGAGCAGATCAAGGGCGAAAAAATCAAGTAAAATAAAGAAAAATCCCGAAATTTCTTTCGGGATTTTTTGATTTATTCAAGTTCGAATGCAATTCGATCGGCAACGCTTTCGGCGTCGATTCCGAGACGTTTCAAAAGCTCGGATCTTTCGCCGTGCGGGATGAATTCGTCCTTTACGCCGAGCGAGATCACGCGACGGTCAAACGACGCGGCGAGTTTTTCACCTATTCCGCCTTCGACGGCGTCCTCGGCGAGCGTAAAGATCAGACTCGTGCCGTTTGTAAGCTTTGAGATCTCGTCGAACTCAAGCGGATGAATTTTCGTCAGCTTTATGACGCGTACCTTGTATTTGTTTGCGAGAATCGAAGCCGCGCGAACAGCCTCCGATGTGATGATACCGTAAGTCACTATAACGGCATCTATGTCCGTATCGTTTTGTAGGGTGTGGCAAATGCCGTCGCTTTCGACAAAACATGAGCGATCATATTCGATCTCTTTGCCTTTCGGATATCGTACTATGCCGATTCCGTTTCCGTGAAGCGAGGCGAGCAGTGCACTTTCGAGTTCGGAGTATGTTTCCGGACAGTAAATTGTTACGTTCGGAATGACCGAGAAAATCGAAGCGTCGTAGACACCTTGATGAGTGTATCCGTCTCCGGCAACAAGACCGCAATGGTCGAGCGCGAGTGTAATGTGAGCGTTTTGCAGTGCGACGTCGTGAAATATTTGGTCAAATGTTCGTTGAGCAAAGGTGGAATACAGAGCACAGACGGGATTCATTCCGCCGAGTGCGAGTCCGCCTGCGAATGCGACAGCGTGCTCCTCGGCAATGCCGACGTCGCGATATCGAGTAGGATAAAGCTCGGAATAACGGCCGAGCCCGACGCCGTCTCTCATGGCTGCGGTTATGGCGTATATTTTTTTGTCTTTTTCCGCTTCTCGGCACATGATATCTCCGAAAACGGACGTGAAATTAGCCGATGCTGATGACGAAGTGCCGACAGAAGGGTTGAACTTACCCGTAGAATGATAAAATTCGGGTGTATTTTCGGCGTTTTCGTAACCTTTGCCTTTTTTTGTGATTATATGAACGAGCGCACAACCTCCGTGTTGTTTGGTGTTCTCCAAAACAGCTTCGAGTTTTTCCGTATCGTGACCGTCAACGGGGCCGATATAGGGAATACCGAGATTTTCGAAAAGCGTGTCTTTTATGAAGATACTTTTGAAAACATCTTTCCACCATTTCAAAAAACGTGCGAGTCCCCAACCGATAAGAGGAATTTTAGTGAGCAGATTTTCGACGGAATGTTTGAGATTCAGGTAACTTCTGCTCGTTCTGACACGCGAAAGATACTGTGTCATTCCTCCGACATTTTTTGTGATCGACATTTCATTGTCATTCAAAACGATCAAAAGGTTGAGATCCTTGGAGTCGGCGCAGGTATTTATCGCTTCGTAGATCATACCGTTCGTAAACGAACCGTCTCCGACGACGGCAACAGCGTAATTGTTGCTGCCTGCGGCTTTGTTCGCTTCGGCTATGCCGAGTGCGGTCGAAACGGAGCTGCCGCTGTGACCGACTGTTACGGTGTCGTACACGGACTCGTTTTTGTCTGTGAAGCCGGATATTCCACCGTATTTGCGGAGCGTGGAGAAGCGCTCGTAGCGTCCCGTTATAAGCTTATGTGTATATGATTGATGGCTGACGTCAAAGATGATTTTATCGTCCGGCACGGCGAAAACACGGTGCAGGGCAAGTGTCGTTTCAACGAGACCGAGATTCGAGGCAAGATGTCCGCCTCCGCTCGATACTGTATCTATTATGACGGAGCGGATCTCGTCCGAAAGCGACGAGAGCTCTTGATATGATAAGCTTTTTATATCCTTTGGTGAATGTATATTTTCAAGCATGATGCGCTCCCGTGAATATAATTGCTGATATATCATATCACATATTGACAAAAAACGCAAGTATGTGCGTTTTTGTGTCTTGAAACGTACTCGAATAACAAAAAATTTATGCTTTCTTCAAATATTGAATACCGTTTATCTTTGACAAGTATAGGTAAACTGTGTTATAATATGCTGATTAATTATTCGAGTGTATCGGCGGAGGACTTTTGATGATAATACTCGGTGTTGACCCCGGCATTGCAATCGCGGGTTGGGGGGCAATTGAATATGACAGAGGAAAAATCCGCGTGCTCGGATACGGATCGGCAACTACTCCCGCCGGTATGAAAACCGAGGACAGGCTTCTTTCTCTGCATCGCGATTTTGAAATGATAATAAATCACTATCATCCCGACGAGATGGCGGTCGAGGAGCTGTTTTGGAACACGAACCAAAAAACCGGAATTATGGTCGCTGAGGCGAGGGGGGTAATTATCATGACTGCGCGAAAGCACGGACTTGAGCTTTTCGAATACACGCCGCTTCAGGTTAAGGGTGCTGTCGCAGGCTACGGCAGAGCAACAAAGCATCAGGTAATAGCGATGGTAACGTCGCTTTTGAAGTTGCCGGCTCCTCCGAAGCCGGATGATACCGCCGACGCACTTGCCGTTGCGATATGCCATGCAAACAGCCGCAGCTCGCTGATCGGTAAGTACTACAATAATTGAATTTACATAGGAAAAGGTGACTTAATATGTGGAAATCGGATAAATGGAAAGATTATGAACTTATAGATGCATCAAGTGGAGAACGCCTTGAAAGATGGGGAAAATACATCCTTGTGCGTCCCGATCCTCAGATCATTTGGAAAACCGAAAAAAAGCGCCCAGAATGGAACCGCGCACACGGTGTTTACAAGCGTTCGTCAAAGGGTGGCGGCGAATGGAAGGACTCCAAGGCAATGCCCGAACGTTGGGAGATCGAATATGACGGACTGCGCTTCGGAATCCATCCGACAGGCTTTAAGCACACGGGACTTTTTCCGGAGCAGGCTGTCAATTGGGACAAAATGCGTAACCTCATCAGAGGCGAAAAACGCAAAATTTCCGTTTTGAATCTGTTTGCGTATACGGGCGGCGCGACTGTTGCCTGTGCATCCGAGGGAGCTTCGGTTTGTCACGTTGACGCGTCTAAGGGAATGGTCGCGGAAGCTAAGGAAAACGCACGCCTTTCCGGTCTTGCCAATGCTCCTATCAGATATATCGTTGATGACTGCAAAAAATTTGTCGAGCGCGAGATCAGACGCGGAAACCGTTATGATGCTATTATTATGGATCCGCCATCATACGGCAGAGGCCCGTCCGGAGAGATTTGGAAGCTTGAGGACAGCATACATGAGCTTGTTGCTTTGACATCGCGCTTGCTTTCCGACCGTCCGCTCTTTTTCCTTGTGAATTCATATACGACGGGACTTTCTCCGCTTACGATGGAGTATATTCTCCGCGTAGAAATTGCGGAAAAGAGAGGCGGTTTCCTTGAATCCGGAGAACTTGCTATACCGGTAACGTCAACGGGCGGAGTTTTGCCTGCCGGCGCTTCCGCTTGGTGGACATACAGAAAATAATGTTGTCAGGGTCATTATGAACGGTGATATTTTTATAAAAACAGTCGGACTTTCGTATTCCTATGACGATTTTGATTCGACTTCGAGAAGATTTGCACTTTCGAACGTTTCCGTTGAGATAGAGAGGGGTTCGTTTGTGGCGGTGCTCGGTCATAACGGATCGGGAAAATCGACCTTTGCAAAGCTTTTGAACATGATACTTACGCCCGATTCGGGCGAAATATACGTTGACGGAGAACTTGTGTCACGCGCGGAAGAACCGGATGAAAATACGGTTTTCTCTGTCAGAAAAAAGATCGGAATGGTGCATCAGAATCCCGACAACCAGATAGTTTCGTCCATAGTTGAGGAGGATGTTGCATTCGGCCCCGAAAACCTCGGAGTGCCGACGGATGAGATACGCAAACGCGTTGATGATGCGCTTGCCGTTGTCGGTATGAGCGATTACGCGCGTCACTCTCCGTCGCGTCTTTCGGGAGGACAGAAGCAGAGAATCGCAATCGCGGGCATAATCGCGATGATGCCGGAGTGTATAATTCTTGACGAATCTACCGCTATGCTCGATCCCGTCGGACGGAATGAGGTAATGGAAACCGTAGCTAAGCTTAATACGGAACGCGGTATTACGGTTATCAACATAACACACGATATGTCCGAAGCAACAATGGCGGACAGAGTTATAGTGCTCGATCACGGACGGATTTTCGCAGACGGAGCACCGGAAGATGTCTTTATGCACGTTTCGGAGCTTCGCTCGATAGGACTTGATGTTCCGCAGACGACGGCGTTGCTTTACGAGCTTTCACAGCACGGATTTAAGTTTCCGCGCGGTGTCTTTGATGCGAAGCAAACGGCGGAATTTATCAAAAACGAGCTTGATAGAATGAAGGGGGCGCGCGATGAGTGAGATCAAAATCGAAAATTTGAGCTACACGTACAGCGTTGGCACTCCATATGAGAAAAAAGCGCTCGATAATGTGTGTATCACGTTCCGTGACGGAATGGTGACAGGACTTATGGGACATACGGGATCCGGAAAATCAACACTTGTTAATATGCTGAACGGACTTTTGCGTCCCGATGAGGGCAAAGTTTATCTCGACGGACGCGATATATGGGCGGATCCGAAAAAAATACGTGACGTCAGATTCCGCGTAGGTCTTGTTATGCAGTATCCTGAATATCAGCTTTTTGATGAAACCGTTCGCTCTGATATCGCTTTCGGGCCGAAAAATATGGGACTTACCGCTGACGAGACAGCTTCGCGCGTGAGCGAAGCGGCGCGCTTTGTCGGACTTGACGAAGCGCTTTTGGATAAATCTCCGTTCGAGCTCTCTGGCGGACAAAAGCGCCGCGCTGCAATGGCTGGCGTTATTGCGATGCGTCCCGATGTGCTTGTGCTCGACGAGCCGGCGGCAGGACTTGATCCGATAGGTAAAGAGTCGATATTGACGCGGATCAGATCGTATGCAAAGGAAAGCGGAACAACAGTTATAATTGTATCTCATTCTATGGAGGATATGGCTGTTTACTGTGACAGGATTGCGGTTATTTCGGGAGGTAAGCTTTGCATGGACGGAACGCGAGAAGAAGTTTTCGGCAGACGCGACGAGCTTGTTGCGGTCGGACTTGACGTTCCGCTTGTAACCGATGTTGCGATTGAGCTGAGACGTCTCGGAGTTCCGCTTGCGGATGATATTTTTACGGTGAAATATGCCGCAAAGTCGATACTGTCTCTCGCAGACAAAAACTGACTTTTCCATTTGATACGAAAGGAGCTTTTATATGCGCGATATAACTTTGGGGCAGTATTTCCCCGGAAATTCGATCTTGCATAGACTTGATCCGAGAGCAAAGATCATATTGTCCGTGATTTATATAGCTGCCGTTTTTGTCGCAAAGTCCGTTTCCGCATTTGTTTTCATGGTTGCGATTTCACTTTTGCTGATGGCGATCAGCGGCATACCGTACAGGATCTTTGCAAAGGGACTGCGCCCGATTTTGTATATAGTAATTTTCACAACATTGATAAATATATTTCTTACGAGTGGCGATGACCTTGTTTTCAAGTGGTGGATATTCAAGATCTATCGTGAGGGCATAATAAATGCGGTTTTGATGGTTTTGAGGGTAACGCTCTTGGTTTCCGGAAGCGGACTTTTTTTGACGTATACAACGTCTCCAATCACGCTTACAGACGGTCTTGAGCAGCTTCTTGCACCATTGAAGCACTTAAAACTTCCCGTGCATGAGTTTTCTATGATGATGACGATCGCGCTGCGCTTTATTCCGACACTTGTCGAGGAAACCGACAAGATTATGAACGCGCAAAAGGCGAGAGGAGCGGATTTTGCGTCGGGAAGTCTTGTCGATCGCGCGAAAGCGCTTGTTCCGATTCTTGTTCCGCTGTTTGTTTCCGCTTTCAAGCGTGCGGATGAGCTTGCAGTTGCGATGGAATGCAGATGCTATCGCGGAGACAACGGAAGAACGCGAATGAACATTTTGAAATTTTCTTTCGGTGACGCATTTTCGATGGTTTTGGGAGCGGCAGCCGTCGTTTTAATCGTTTTACTTAACAAGTACGCGCCGATTTTATCTCTTGTACGCTAATGAAGATAAAGCTTACTATTGCATATAACGGAGCCGCATATTGCGGATGGCAGGCTCAGTCAAACGCGGTGAGCGTTCAGTCAACGCTTACACGTGTCATTTCGGAAGTGTATAAATGTCCCTGCCTTGTGACGGGATCAAGCCGAACTGACAGTGGTGTGCACGCACGGGCTTACGTTTGTACCGTTGAAAGTGCCGACGGAAGCGATGTCTCGTCCGTTATACCGGCTTCGGCAATTCCGCGTGCAATCAATTCAAGGCTTGAAGATGATATCGCCGTTATTTCCGCCGAGCTTGTACCGGATGATTTTCATGCTCGGTACAGCGTCCGCTCAAAGACTTATGAATATGTTTTTTACGATTCCGATGTACGTTCCCCATTTATGTCGGGACTTGCTTATTCGGTTCCGCCGATAACGAACGAAGCGCTCTTGAAAATGGATGCCTGTGCTCGGAAAATGTGCGGAACGCATGATTTTGCTTCGTTTATGGCAACTGGATCGAAGATAAAGGATACGGTAAGAACCGTTTACGAATGTAAGGTGTTCAGACGTAACGAAACAGTCGTGTTTTCTGTTTCTGCGGATGGATTTTTATATAATATGGTGCGTATTATGGCGGGAACTGTATACGCGGCAGCGTTAGGGCGTATATCGTCCGACGATATTGACGGAATTATCGCCGCACGCGACAGAAAGCGGGCAGGTCAAACTTTGCCTCCGCACGGACTGTATCTTTGTCGTGTTGAATATTGATTGAATAATGATGCGGGAGGGACTATGAAACGGGAAAAAGAGCTTGTTCGACGTCCTATCGGTGAGGCTGTCGAGCTGCCTGTTGTCGATACTCAGCGAAAAAACGAATATTATATTGCTGTCTCAAGACGTTTCGGATTTTTGAGACTGATGACTCTTGCCGTACTTGTTATTTATATTTTGCTTATGATAATGATCCGCGGAGATGACATAACGGTGGCGAATCTGAAATATCTTTTCAGAGATATAAACATCAGCTCGTCTGCGGGAGCGGCGTTTTCGGAAGTTGATTATACAGCCGAGCCGATACAGCGCTTTTCGATATATCGTGGGGAACTCATGTATGTTACCGGAAGCGAGGTTAAATTTTTTTCCGCAACCGGAAGCGTCGGTTTGACTTCATCCGTATCCTATGAATCACCCATGATCCTTTCGAGTGATAAATATGCAATGATATATGATATCGGCGGAAATGGATTTTCGGTGTATAATTCGTTTTCCGAGTTGTATCGAGAAAACACAGACGGCGCTATCGTTTCGGCAACGCTTTCCGAATCGGGAAGTTTTGCGGTGCTTACATCCGGAAACGAGCATAAAAGTGTCATATATATTTACGATGACGACTTTGAATTAAAGACGAAGTACAGCAAAAACGAATATGTGACGGACGTTTTGCTTTCCGCAGACGGATCAAAACTTGTTATGTCGTCCGTGAGTGCCTCGTCGGGCAGATTTGTTACAAAGCTGACATTGTATGAGCAAGGGGATGCGCCTTTTTCCGAGATAACGATCACGGAAGATTATCCCTGTGCACTGAAACTCACCGATACGGGATTCGTTTTGATAGGCAAAGAAAAGCTGTATTTTTACGATTTTAACGGAGTATGCGGCGGTGTATACGATCCTTCCGGAAAGATCGGATTATGTGATGTTCATGGCAAATATACTGTTTTGGTGTGTCCAGAAAACACACTTGCAACGCAAAACCGTATAGTTATACTCGACTCATCGGCTGCTGTCGTTTATGATAAGGTGATAGACGAAAAAATAACCGATGTGTCGGTTTACGATTACGGAGAAGCGTTCATACTTACGTCGAGCCGTGCCGTGATGATAGACATCGAGGCTTCTTCCGAAAAGGCATTGCCGTTGACTTCGGGTACGTCAAAGCGAATAATTGCCGCGGGTGATCAAACAGCGCTTGTGTGTACGTCATCATCGGCGTTCCTTGCGGATTTTTCATCGTTGGCTTTTATTTCAAACTGAATTTTTATTAAATTATTTTTTATCAGGAGGAGCTATGAGTTTATTTTTTGATGTATTGATCATTGCTGTTATGGTTATTACCGTTGTGGGCGGATATAAGCGCGGATTTATCAAATCCGTCATGCATTTCGCTTCGTCGATCCTTGCTTTTTTTGCCGCAGTATTCTTCACTCCGTATCTTTCCGCTTTCTTGTGCGACAATATCTTTCTTTCGGGAATATCTTCCGGAATTGCCGAAACGCTTCGATCGCTGCTTGCGGTAGGAGGCAATGCACTTTCGACAGAACGCCTTTTTGCCGATATGCCCGAAGCACTGACTTCAATAGTAGACCGCTTCAACGTTGATCTTGACGTGTTCAAGGAGACTTTTTCTTCGTCTGCCGTTGCAACGGAATCGACCGTTACCGAAATGGCTGATTTTGTGGCACGTCCGATTGCGGAGGCGATATCTTCCGTGGTTGCATTTATTGTGATTTTTTTGATCGTAACCGTTCTACTGCATATAATAACCGCAGTTATAAGTGTTGTGTTCGAGCTTCCCGTACTCAAACAGCTCAATTCGATTTTGGGACTTGTGTCCGGTATTCTTTGCGCTGTACTTTATGCAATGATATTGAGTACGCTTGCCGTGTCGCTTGTCGATGCGCTTAATTCGATAGATCCGTCAATGTTTTCGGATGCGTTGATAGATGAAACTGTTATCGTAAAACTTTTCTCACAGATCAGAATGTCTCTTATGACGGAGATACTCGGCTGAATTCCTTACCGAAAGGAGTAAATTAAAATGGAAATGTGTTCAAGATGCCACAAGCGTATAGCGGTGGTGTTCATAACTAAAATTGAAAACGGAGAAACCAAAAATGAGGGACTTTGCCTTAAATGTGCAAAGGAACTCGGACTTAAACCGGTAGACGATATCTTGTCCAAGATGGGTATTTCCGAGGATGACCTTGAGCAGATGGAGTCTGAAATGGAAAATGCGATTTCGCAGGGCTTTTCGCTTGAGGAGGCAGAGGGCAACGATGAAACGGAGGACGCCGGTGCACCGCCCATAGACATTCCGAAGCTTATCAAAGGCGGAATGTTTATTCCGAAAAATGATAAGCGCAAAAGCGACGGCGCCGAAAAGCAGTCAGGCAAAGAACCTAAAAAGCCGAAACGCAAATTTCTTGATGTTTATACCAAAAATCTCACGGCAGAAGCGGAAGCGGGAAATCTCGATCGCATAGTCGGTCGTGATCGCGAGCTTTTGCGTGTGATTCAGATACTTTGCAGACGTCAGAAAAACAATCCATGCTTGATCGGTGAACCCGGCGTAGGTAAGACCGCTATCGCAGAAGCGCTTGCCCAGCGTATTGCGGAGGATAATGTGCCTTACCGTTTGCGCGGATGTGAAGTTCAACTTGTGGATCTTACCGCGCTTGTAGCGGGAACGCAATTTCGCGGTCAGTTTGAGTCACGTGTGCTCGGACTTATCGGAGAGGTCAAGGCGGCAGGCAATGTAATACTCGTTATCGACGAGGTTCATAATATCGTCGGCGCGGGCGACGCGGAAGGAAGCATGAATGCGGCTAATATCTTGAAGCCGGCGCTCTCTCGCGGCGAAATTCAGGTTATCGGCGCGACAACACTTACCGAATACAGAAAGTATATCGAAAAGGATTCGGCGCTCGAACGCCGCTTCCAGCCCGTAACCGTTAATGAACCTTCGATAGCCGATACGATCGAAATATTAAGCGGTATCAAACATTATTATGAAAACTATCACGGAATAAAATTGCCGGAACATATAATAGAACGTGCGGTAACGCTTTCCGAACGTTATATCACGGACAGATATCTTCCCGATAAGGCGATAGATTTGATAGATGAAGCGCTTTCACACGTTTCTCTTACGACGGATGTGATAAACGATCGCATGAAAACATCTGAGGAACTTGATAAGGTCAATTCCGAATATTCCGAGCTTGAGGGCAAGGAAGCGCCTGAGGATGCAGACGAAGCAAAGACGCATTATGAAAATCTTGCACGCTTGAAAAGCGAAAAATTGCGTCTTGAAGAGGAGCTTTCCGAACTTAACGCAAAATGCGACAAGTTGGAACTTACCGTTTCCGATCTTGCCGAGGTTATCGAAATTTGGACGGGAGTTCCCGCTACCGATATAAAAGAAGATGAATTCGATAAGCTTGCGGAGCTTGAAACACGTCTGAAATCGCGTATTGTCGGTCAGGATGAAGCTGTTTATGCTGTTGCAAGAGCGATCAAACGCGGACGTGCCGGTGTGCGCTACAAGCGCAGACCCGTATCATTTATATTTGCGGGACCGACGGGTGTCGGTAAAACAGAGCTTGTAAAGACGCTTGCAAACGATCTTTTTTCTTCACCTGAAACGCTCATCAGACTCGATATGTCAGAGTTTATGGAAAAGCATTCCGTTTCTCGTATCATCGGTTCGCCTCCCGGATACGTCGGATACGACGATGCCGGTCAGCTTACCGAAAAGATCCGCAGACGTCCGTATTCCGTAGTGCTTTTCGATGAGATCGAAAAAGCACATCCAGATGTTATGAATATTCTTTTGCAGATTCTCGATGACGGCGAAATCACGGATGCTCACGGTAAGCACGTTGATTTTTCGAATACCGTTATCGTTATGACGACGAACGCCGGTTCGGTCGGAACCTCAAATACTGCCGGATTTTCCGAATCCACGGACAATTTTACGTCCGATAAGACGATGAAGGCGCTTTCCGAATTCCTCAGACCGGAATTTCTCAACAGGGTTGATGAAGTAATCACGTTCCGTTCGCTTTCAAAAGAGGATTTTGTCGGAATTGCGAGAATAATGACAAACGATCTCGTTACCGCGCTTGCCGCACGTGATATCGAAGTTAAATTTACCGATGCGGCGCTTGACAGAATCGCTGCCGAATCGTATTCGTTCAAATTCGGAGCGAGAAATATGAGACGTTATATAGAAAATCATGTGGAAGATCCGCTTGCAGCCGAGATAATCGCATCACGCGAAAACAGAGTTACTCATGCGTTGATTGACGCTTCCGACGACGGAGCCGGACTTAAGCTTTCGTTTTTGAAGCTTCATTAATGCATATCGGCTATGAAAAAAAGCTATAGGGCGGCTTGGCATTCCGCCTCTGTCGAAAGCGTTATTAATGCGCTCGGAACAAACGAAACGACCGGACTTTCGCAAAAAGATGTTAGGAAACGGCGTCGAAAATACGGCATTAACAGAATATACAGAGAAAATCATGCATCTGTGCTCGGCTATCTCGGATATTGTCTGTCCGATCTTATGCTGATTCTTCTGCTGATAACGGCGCTTACCGCGTCTGTTTTCGGTGAGGACGAGATGATCTCTCTCATTGTCCCGACGCTCGTTTTCAGTATAATCGTCAGAACTTTTGCGTATGTCCGCGCAAGGCGTTACATTGAAAAATCGTCATCATCGTCTGCGGTAATGCCGAGCGTATTTGTGCTGAGAGAGGGAGCCGTTTACAGAATCGACGCGCGCCGAGTTGTGCGCGGCGATATTCTGCGGCTGAAAACGGGAGATATTGTTCCGTGTGATTGCAGAATAATACGTGACGAAGCGCTTTCTGTATATGAAGGAGTGGCTACCGATGCGCGCGGAGCAGTACATAAGACTGCTTGCGATGTTGATGTCGATGCGTCACCGTCTGCGTGCGTAAATATGCTTTTTGCCGGAAGCGGAGTGCTTTCGGGAAGCTGTGTTGCCGTTGCTGTCGAAGTCGGTGCGGATACGCTTGCCGTTCGCTCGCGCGGCGAATTGGCTCTGCCGCATACGGGAGAACTGAAAATTGTTCGTATCCTTGAAAAATACAGCAGAATATGGGGCGCTGTCATGACATTGACTGTGTTCCTCATAACGCTGTTTACCCTCATCTTCGGTCAAAGAGAGCTTTACGACGTATTTTTTATGGGACTTGCTCTCGCGACCTCCGCAATGTGCGAATATTACTGTGCAATGGGAGATATTGCTGTAGCCTCCGGACTTGCGGCGCTTGCCGGAGGTGACGGAAGAGGACGATCTGACGGAACTTCGGTTCGAGGAGTTCGCTCGATAGAAGCACTTTCCGAAACAGATGCGATCGTGTTTTCAGAGAACGGTGTTTTGTTTACCGATGGAATCGAATGTGTTTTCAGTACGTTTCGCAACGGTAAATTTACCGAGCTGACAAGTCGTGAGGAAGGGGAGCACCTTTTTCGCTGTGCGGCTATCTCGACGGGACTTTACGGTGCCGTTTCAACCGTTGCACCGTCTGCGGACGGAGCAAGGCTCGGTCAAAGATCAAGCTCGACACGTGCACTTGCTGATTATTTTGCAAAAACAGGCTATGATACGTCCGAAATATATTCCGAATCGCAGTCTGCGGTTGTTTTCGGAGGAGAAGCGGACGAGCTGCCGTTTGACGTACAACTTACTTACGAAAATGACGGCTATATCGCTTATATGAACGGAGACGCCGCGCTTATTATAGATTCAGCAGCGTATGTGATTGACGAGTCCGGTGAGAGCACCGTCATGTCCAACGATATGAAAACGGCGCTTTTGCGTGCGGTTTCCTATCATGAAAACAGAGGCGCCGTCGTTATCGGAGTGGCGAGAAAAAATACCCCGTTCCGTTCGAGGGAGAGGTTGAATTTTGCCGTTGCCGATACGTCATTTGTCGGCATTATTGCGCTTTATCGACCGCTTGCTTCCGATGTGGAGGAGACGGTGAAGTTGTGTGAAAAAGCCGGAATACGTCTTATTATGACGGGTGCGGGACGTTCGTCTGTGCTTGCCGCGGCGCGTGCCGGAATAATAAAAAAAAGAGAGCAGGTCATTTACGCTAAGGAATTTGCGGTTATGACAACTGCGGAAAAAGAAAATGTTATCGGGACTAAGCAAATGCTCGTCGGATTTGACGAGGAACGTCTTGATGAATATATATCGCTTATGATGTCGTCCGGAAAGAAAGTAGCTTATGTTGCCGATACATCACATGAGCTTATGCGTGAGCTTCGCATTTTGCGTAAAGTCGATGCGAGCTTTGCGCTTTCTCATGATACGATATCATATCAAAATAAGTCGGAGCGCGTTGTGACAGAGAACACATCCGGTATATCTCAGCTTTTGAAAATGAATTCGGATAATATAATTCCGAGAGCAAACAAAAACGGCGGAGGTTTGCCTTGTATTGTCGAAACTGTCGCGTTTTCAAAGCGTATATATAAAAATATTGCAAATATAGTTAATTATCTTGTTACCTCACAGGCGGCGAGAATGATGACGGTGCTTTATTCGGCTTTGTTCGGAAACGCAGCTATGACAGCATCTCAAATATTGTTTTGGGGACTTATTTTCGACTTTTTTGCGGTGATAACAATATCGCTTGAACGTCCCGAACGTGATGAACTTATGTACCGCGTGGATGTTTGCGAAAAACTCTCCAATCCGTTTTCGGGGATAGGTGTGTCGGTTGCACACGGAATGATCTGGGGATCGTTGACGCTTATGACCTCCAACATTTTTTGCAAAACCGAAACAAGCGCCGCAACGGTGATTTTCGTGTCGCTGATACTGTCTCTTGTGCTTGTTTGCGGAGAGCACAGATGCGAAAGCTCGGTTTTTTCGTCGGAAAGAAGAATAAATTTTGCTACCTGCTTTTTTATCGGTGTGTCACTTTTGCTTATAATTTTTGTGACAGTGTCGGAAAATGCGGCAGCTTCATTCGGCATAAATTCACCGTCACCGTATGAGCTGATCGTCTCGGTGATACCCGCTGTGCTTATGCTCGGTGTGTATGAAGGGGAAAGAGTGCTCGAAATTAAGAAAAACGTGTCCAAAGATAAATAATATTGAAAATACACTTGAATATTGTAGTTCAAAAGGGCTATAATAAGATGATAACGAGAACATTTCAGAAAAGGAGACAGCAAAATGTCTGAAAATGTACAGAATGAATGCACTCATGACTGCTCAACTTGCGGTCTTGATTGTC
>CAZPJU010000027.1:0-14580 GCA_964586965.1 uncultured Lachnospiraceae bacterium
AAAGTTCAGGTGCCCAAAAGCGATTTTTACAATGGCACCCGTCCGGAATTTCATCTGCGGAAATAATAACACTTTCGAACTTCCAATCCACAAGGTTATCTGACGACCAAAGTTTAACTCCGGGTGTATATCCCGACCAAAACGACGGAGAAGATGCAACCAAATAATATTTGCCGTTATAATCAATAACGGCAGGATCGCGCAAATTTCCCGGCACTGCATTTCTGTTGGGGTTTTTGATTGTCATATCACTGACCTCTTTATTCACAATATACGATTTTGCCGCTGCAAAATCCTTTATTTTTGATTATAACATATACATACCGCGATAGCAAGAGTTCAAAGCATTAAATATTTCGAAAAAAATATATCATATTATCCGATCCCGCATTTTTTATGCTATAATATAAATATGTATAAAACAATACGATCGTTATGACAAACAGGAGACTTAAAATGCCAAAAGTCAAGCAAAAAATAATAGCCGATTTCACCGAAGGAAGCGTAGCAAAGCAACTTATAAAATTTTCGATACCGTTTATGCTATCCAACGCGCTTCAAATTCTTTATTCCCTTGTCGATATGCTCGTTGTCGGACGGATACTGAAAGGTCCCGGACTCTCCGCTGTGTCCACCGCAAGTCAGGTATTCACCTTTATGACCATGCTCTCTATGGGATTTTCAACCGGAGGTCAGGTTCGAATATCTCAGCTCATCGGTGCGAACAAGCACCGAGATGTCGGAAAGGTCATCGGTACTCTTTTCACAATCGTAACCGTTATGGGAATTGCAATGACAGTGATCGGTCTTTTGATAATGAATCCCGTTCTCGAACTTCTCAACACACCGGAAGAAGCCTATCAATACGCAGTGGACTATATGATCGTATGCTCCTGCGGCATAATTTTCACTTACGGTTACAATATGGTCTCCGCTGTTATGCGCGGCATGGGCGATTCAAAACATCCTCTTATCTTTATCGCAATCGCTTCTGTTATCAATCTTATCCTTGACATTATTTTTGTTGCTTTTTGCAATATGGGTACATTCGGAGCCGCTCTCGCAACTATCATAGGTCAGGCTTTTTCGTTCATTTATGCAGTATTTTTTCTTTATCGTCATAGAGACGAATTCGGATTCGATTTCAAACCGAAAAGTTTTATCCCCGAAAAAGAAACTCTTAGCGAGCTTATGCGTCTCGGCATACCGTTCGCGCTTCAAAGCTGCGCTATCAATATATCCATGATGTTTGTAAGTTCGCTTATAAATGACGTAAGTGTGGAAGCATCGTCCGTATTCGGCGTGGGCGTAAAAGTAGATGACATTATCAACAAGATCACGCAGGCTTTTTCTTTTGCCGTCTCCGCTATGGTCGGTCAAAACATAGCCGCCGGTAAGGAGGATCGTATACGATCCGTATTTTTCCTTGCAATGCTGTATTCTGCGATTTTATATGCTGCTTTTACCGTTATATATCTCATGTTTCCGAAGCAGCTGTTCTCTCTTTTTACCGATGATGTCGGTGTTATCGAGCTCGCCCCCGTTTTCGTCAAAGCGATTGTTTGGGGTTTTCCCGGTATGGTAATCATGCGAAGCACAAATGGTTTTATTCAGGGCATTGGAAATGCAAAGCTCAGTTTGATATTCGCGCTTATCGACGGTTTCGTAATGCGTATTACGCTTTCTTATGTCATCGGTGTAACTATGGGATACGGACTTTTCGGATATATTCTCGGTTACGGTATCGCGCCGTTCGGCACCTCGATCCCGGGACTGATATATTTTCTTTCCGGAGTATGGAAAAAACGAATGCCGTCTGCGGAAACACAAAATCTTGTCGATTAAATTTCCGCTTAAAGCATTGACACATCGCTTCGGTGTATGATATATTTACCGTACACATCATGTAAGTTTCCTTGTAAAGGAGAAAGCTATGGACTTCAAAAAAAATAATCCCATCGTATGGGCGGATATTCCCGACGTTGACGTTATCAGAGTTGATGATACATATTATATGATCTCGACAACGATGCATCTTTCCCCCGGCGGAGTCATTTTCCGTTCATACGACCTTGTAAATTGGGAAATCGCAACATATCTTTTCGATAAGCTTGACGACACTCCCGGTCAGCGCCTTGAGGACGGACGCGGCATATACGGCGCCGGTATGTGGGCGGCAACGCTTCGCTACCACAACGGCAAATTTTATGTAATTTTCGTTGCAAACGACACAAGACGCGAAAATTGCTCGTATCTTTTCACATCGGAAACGATCGACGGACCTTGGGAAAAGCGCAAAATCAAGGGCTTTTACCACGACTGCTCGCTTTATTTCGAGGGTGACAGACCCTTTATCGTATCAGGTGGCGGCGAGCTCCGTCTCGTTGAGATGCGTCCCGACCTTTCCGAGCCGCTTCCCGGCGGAATTGACAAGATAATCATTTCCGATAATGATTATGTCGGTCTCCGTCACGAAGGCTCTCATATGTACAAAATCAACGGAAAATATTACGTTTTCACAATCCACTGGCTACGCTACGGCTCAAAGCGCAGAGTCGAAGCTTGCTTTATGTCCGATAAGATCGACGGTCCCTACGTCGGCAACAACATTTTCGACGACGATATGGGATATCACAACGCAGGTGTCGCTCAGGGCGGTATCGTAGACACACCCGACGGAGATTGGTACGCGATGCTCTTCCAGGATCACGGCGCTGTCGGCAGAATCCCCACACTCGTCCCCATGACTTGGGACGAAGGCTGGCCCGTATTCGGCATTGACGGCAAGGCTCCGCACTTCATTGAAACAAAATCCACGCGCCCCGATCACGTTTACGAACCGATTGTTGTCAGCGACGATTTCGATTACGCAAACGGTGAAAAGCTTCACAACGCTTGGCAGTGGAACCACATTCCGGACGAAAAGCTTTACAGCTTCACCGAAAGACCCGGTTATCTCCGCATCAAGACCGGTCAGCTTGCACCGAACGTAACTCTCGCAAAAAACACACTCGGTCAGCGCACGATGGGTCCCATTTGCGAAGGCAGCGTTAAAATCGACGTTTCCTGCCTAAAGGACGGCGATTACGCCGGAATTTCCGCATTTCAGAGCAATTATGCCTTCATCGCTGTTACTCGCGAGGGCGACGAAAAGTACATCGTTATGCTCGGTCGCGGTGAGCACGGTGCTCCCGGCGTTGAGTACGGCAGAGTCAAGCTCGAATCGGACGAAGTTGAGCTTATGGTACACTGCAATTTCGACGATAACATCGACGAAGCCGACTGCTACTACAAAAAGGACGGCGAATGGGTCAAGCTCGGTCAAACCGTCAAGATGCTTTACACGCTCGACCACTTCATGGGTTATCGCTTCGCACTTTCTTGCTTCACAACAAAGGAAGCCGGCGGTCATGCGGACTTTGATTGGTACCACATCAACGTTATAAAATAAGCAAACACGCACCTCCGACAACTGTCGGGGGTGCTTCGCTTTGGAAAAATCATTTTTTTGTTTTGAAACGAACCTTTTCGGGAGCAAGTTCGTATATGTAAGTGAAAGGTGGTGAAAGTGCTTGACCGAATTTGAAGTCTATATAGAAAAGTACGGCAGACGACTTTACGGGCTTTGCCGTCACCTCATCGGAGACGACGCGGACGATCTCTATCAAGAGACATGGTTGCGCGCATACATGAAATTCGGAACGTACAAAAAAGAACTTTCATTTGAGGCTTGGCTGACTTCAATATGCGTCAACGCATACCGTGACGAGCTCAGGCGAAGACGCATACGGTTCACGCATGAAGTTGACATTGATGAAAAGCAGTCCGTCATGGAAAGCATCGGCACCGACGAAGATTACGTCTCAGTCGAGCTTCGTGAAGCGGTCGAGCGGCTCCCACATAAACTAAGAGAAACCGTAATTTTATATTTCTACAACGGATACGACGAAAAAACAACGGCTCACGTCCTGAAAATACCCGTCGGGACAGTTAAATCGCGCCTGTCTGCGGCAAAAAGAAAGCTGAAAGGAGTCCTTACCGATGAAAAATTTTGATTTTGAAGCATATACGCCTCCGACCATAAAAGAATCGGATCTGAAGCGCCTTTCTTCAGAGCGCAATTTGAAAAAAAGCGTAACGATTGTTTTTGTCGGAAACATTCTGACGTTTATAGCGGCGTTGATCTTTTCCGCAATTGCGATCAAATTTTTTCCGTCAATCGGAATGATTCCGCTTTTGATACCTGCGTATTCGCTGATTGGCGGCGCTATAATATTATTTGTATTCGTTATGTCGAACAGACGATCGAATAAACACAGCCGAAGCAATCAAAAGGAGGTTTGATTTATGCCTGTACTGACAATCATTGTCATAGCAATAATCGTTTTGCTTTTCAGCTTGGGAATAACGGCGGCGATATGCATATACGTTTACCGCGACGCAAAACGGCGCGATATGTCCCCTTCACTTTGGACGATCGTTACTTTCCTCACTCCCGGATATATCGGGTTTATAATTTATCTCATCGTAAGAAACGGACGCGAAATAACAAGCTTGAAATGCCCGTCTTGCGACAGCAAGGTAGACAAAAGTTACTTTGTGTGTCCGTATTGCTCCGAGCCGCTGAAAGCAAAATGCACATCTTGCGGAAATGCCCTTGAGGCAGGATGGGACACTTGTCCGTTTTGCGGCGAGCAGATTCCGGAAGAAAATCGTCTATCTCCGAGCTTAAATTCCAAGCAGACAGATCGCGCGCTCAGCACCATTCTCATCTTAATCATGATAATCCCGCTGATTTTGATAATTTTAGCGGTTGTTGCAGGCAATATTCTTATGTTCAACACCCCCAATTATTCGGAAATGCTGCAAGAATTCTCCTTAGACGTAAACATTGAAATATCCGATAAAGTATCGGATATTTACAGCGCTCAGCTTATAATTTATTCGGATGATCAGTTGATTGAAGCAACAACGGTTTCCGATGCCGACCGCTACCCGCTTAGGGAAGTTGTTTTTTATTCCGATACGACCGGAGGCGACAGCTTTCAGCTCGTTTTCAACGATAAAAACGGCAACGTTCTTCTGAAAACTGAAATTTTTGAAATCACACCCGACAGCTACGGCAACTTTGAGCTGAAAGGTACATTGATACGAACAGATGACACCGGTGAGCTTTCGCTTATATACGAATAACAAAACGGCAAAAAGAAACAATGTTTCTTTTTGCCGTTTTTCGTTTTACAGTATAATGCAGATAAGCCCGCCCGATCCCTCGTTTATGATCCTTCCGAGTGTGTCCGAAAGCTTGATTCTCGCATCCTCAGGCATATTTTCCATTTTGTCGCGAAGTCCGTCGTTCACGAGTTCGTATAGCGTCTTGCCGAACATATTCGTCTCCCAAACGGAGCTGTCGCCTGACTCGAATTCGCGCATCAAGTACCGTGCCATCTCCTCGGACTGCGCTTCCGTACCTACGATCGGGTTAACTTCCGTTTCTATTGTGGCGCGTATCATGTGCAACGACGGTGCCTTAGCGCGCAGGCGCACGCCGTAGCCTCCCGCTTGGCGCACGATTTCGGGTTCTTCGAGCGTCAAATCATCAATATCCGGCATCACTATCCCATAGCCTCGACTTTTAACCTCATCAAGCGCTTCTTCCACCTTTTCGTATTCTTTTTTCATTTCGGAAAGATCACGCAAAAGTCTGATCAATTCCTCCTCGTCTGAAATATCGAATCCTGTAAGCTCCCCTATTGTCTCATAGTAAATTTCGTCTGGAATTCCGATCTCCATCTCCGCGACACCGCGTCCGAGATCTATTTCTGCGGATGACACGCTTGAAACGGCAGTTCCATCGCACATTTCGGCAAATTTTCCTACGCCGACAATATCCCCCATCTTACATACACCGTCCGCAGCAGAACGTACACGGTCATAAAGCTCCGTAACAAGCGGATGATTTTCATCAAGCGCGGAAAGCCACGCAGGAGTTTTAAGCACAACATCGCGAACGGGAAATTCATACAAAAGCATTTCAAGTATATGCGTAATATCCTCGCTGTCCATTGTCAGACACGAAACGACCGCAACAGGCGCTAAATATTTTTCTTCAAGCTCATGTGCAAGCTCTGCGGCAAGCTCACTTTCGGGCTCTGCGGAATTCAATATCACCGCGAACGGTTTTCCTATATCGTGCAGTTCTTTCGCCACACGCGCCTCGGCTTCTTCGTAATCGGATCGCGGAATATCACCGAAACTGCCGTCTGTCGTAACGAGCATACCGATAGTGGAATGATCTGTAATGACCTTACGCGTACCTGTTTCGGCTGCCTCGGCAAAAGGCATCGGCTCGCTTTGCCACGGCGTTGACACCATCCTTATTTCGCCGTTCTCGGTGTTTCCGATAGCACCGGGGACGAGATATCCGACACAATCCACCATTTTTACACGCATTTTCACATTGTCCGAAATCGAAATCGTTACCGCATCATCAGGAATGAATTTAGGCTCCGTCGTCATAACAGTACGTCCCGCAGCAGACTGCGGCATTTCGTCACGCGCGCGTATACGATCATAGTCATTTTCAATGTTCGGCATAACAAGCGAATTCATAAAACGCTTTATAAACGTACTTTTTCCCGTTCGAACGGGACCGACAACGCCGATGTATATATCTCCACCCGTTCTTTCCGCTATATCGCGATATATGTTTGTATCAGTCATAATTTGTCCTCCGTTAACAGTTCTTGGTCAAATATATGAGCTTCATTCTTCAAATATTCGATAAACAAAAAAATCACGCCGAAGCGTGATTTTTTGTTTATTAAAGCTTGGAAACGATGCTTTCCGTATCCTTTGCGATCATAAGTTCCTCATTTGTGGGGATAACATATACCTTAACCTTAGAATCGGGAGTTGAAAGATCAACATTATCGCTCTGACGGAGAATCTTCGCGTTCAACTCGTTGTCGATCTTGATACCGAAGAAATCCATATTCGCGCAAACACGTTCGCGAAGTTCGGGATTATTTTCACCCATACCTGCCGTGAATACAACAGCGTCAAGTCCGTTCATTGCGGCAGCATACGCACCGATGTACTTCTTTGTCTGATATGCAATGACATTAGCGGCAATATTTGCACGGTGAGTGTTTTCTTCGGAAACGGGATTACCCTGAAGATCTGTGCCCTTTATTGCAGCTTCGATATCTCGGCTGTCGGACGAGAAGCCGGAAATTCCGAGGAATCCGCACTTCTTGTTCATATAGTTATTCATTTCTTCGGGAGTGAAGCCTTCCTTCTGCATAATGTAGGTTACGGTAGACGGGTCAACAGATCCGCAACGTGTGCCCATTATGATACCGTCAAGAGGCGTAAATCCCATACTTGTGTCAACGCACTTGCCGCAGTCAACAGCGGAGATGGAACCGCCGTTACCGATGTGACAGGTGATTATCTTGAGTTCTTCGATAGGCTTACCGAGTATTTTTGCCATTTCTGCGGCAACAAATCGATGAGAAGTGCCGTGTGCACCGTAACGGCGCACATGATATTTTTCGTACATATCGTAAGAATATCCGAACATATACGCTTCTTCGGGCATTGTCTGATGGAATGCGGTATCGAATACGAGAACCTGCGGCTTTTCGGGCATTACAGAGAGACAGCCTTCAATACCCATGATATGTGCGGGGGTATGAAGGGGAGCGAAGTCATAGCAAAGCTTCAGCTTTTCGAGGACTTCGTCATTAAGAAGCACGCTTTCAAAGAAGTAAGGTCCACCATGCACTACTCTGTGACCTACAGCCTCGATTTCGTCCATGCTCTTTATGCAACCGATCTTCGCATCCGTAAGATAGTCGATAACTATTTTCATCGCAACAGCGTGGTCGGGCATCGAATAATTCTTTTCATATTTTTCGCCGTTTACCTTGTGCTCGATCTTGCCCTCAGAACCGACGGGATCACCAATACCGATTCTTTCGCAAATACCTTTTGCAAGCACGTCCCCGCTTACCGTATCAAGAAACTGATACTTAAGTGATGAACTTCCGGCGTTGACTACGAGAACTTTCATTATTAATTTCCTCCGAAATAAGAAGTATAAAAATATTTGACAAATAAAATCATAACGTTTATATTATATAATAAGCGGCTCTCAAGGTCAAGAGTCAATTTTCAACATCGGGTCAAGTATTTATGTCAAAATATATATACATTATAGCCGAATACAATCCTCCGCATACCGGTCACAGGTATATGATAGACGAGCTGCGCCATCGCTTCGGAGAAGATGCAACGGTAATATGCATAATGAGCGGAAATTTCACGGAACGCGGATCTGTCGCCATCGCAAATAAATACGCGCGCGCAAAAGCTGCAATTTATATCGGCGCCGATCTTGTTTTATCGCTTCCGTTTCCGTGGTGCGCTTCGTCGGCGGAATATTTTGCGCGTGCGGGAGTTGCGATTGCAACGGGACTTGCCTCCGCTTTGCCGGCGGACGAGCACATCCTCGCTTTCGGGAGTGAGTCCGGCGAAGCTGACACAATAAAGCTTGTCGGAGCACGACTTGCATCTGATGAATTTCGTCAAAAGCTTGCTTCGCTTCCCACAATCGACCGAACCGCACGCGGGATAGAACGCACTTACAGCGAAATGTACAAAGACGGAACCGAAATTTTGTTAACTTCGCCCAACAACACTCTTGCCGTTGAATATGTTCGTGCGATACATGAGCTTCATTCGTGTCTCACCCCCGTTACGGTCAAACGTCTCGGAGCGGCACATGACGCCAAGCTCCCAGATCTGCACCCGTCGGCATCCTACATTCGCGATCGTATCTGCGCCGGTGAGGACGTATGCGGACTTATTCCGGACGACGCTTACTGCGTACTGCGTGACGAATTTGAAACATACGGAGCGGCGTGCGACGAAAATTACGGTGATGCTTTGCTTGGGATACTGCGTTTGATGTCTCCGCAGGCTATTGACGGCTTTGCTGAATGTGCGGCAGGCGTCGGCAGACGTCTTATATCAACCGCAAATGCATCAGCTTCATTTGCCGAAGCTTTATCTTCGGCGGCTACGAAGCAATACACAAACGCGCGCTTGCGCCGCGCGTCGATATTTGCCGCAGTCGGAGTCACTCAGGCGGAACTCAGAGCAATTCCGGAATATACCTCAGTGCTCGCGGCAAACGAAAAAGGCACACTTGCGTTGCGAAGTTTTTCAAAACAATCAAATATATCAATACTGACAAAAACAGCCGATGCAGAATCAAAGCTCGGTGTCTCCGCAATGCGCCAATTTGCGCTTGACGCTCGTTCGGACTCACTTTACTCTCTTTCGTTTCGTCCGCATCTGCCAAGTGATGCTTTCCGTCGAATTTCTCCCACGATATTTAAGTAAAATCACTCTCCGAAAGGAAAATATCAATGAATCGAAAATCCCCTAAAAAGTATTCTATTATTTATCTTCAGCATTATTTTAAGCTTGCATGGCGATCCGTGCTCTTTATCGCCGCGCTTATTATGTATATTCGCGCTCGTATAAACAAAGTTGTTTTCAATTTTGATACAATCGAAAAAAAGCCGCTTCTTCTCCCTGCAATCTGGCTTATTTTTACCGTTGAGATGGCGCTTCGCTTTTTTCCGTCCAAATACGAAAGCATGGGATGTCAAAAACAATTCAAACGAAATTATATATCTACAAACAAAAATTCCCCTCCGTTGCGCCAACCTACCAAAGTAACGTTGTTCGTTGCGTTTATTTGGCTTGCATTAAACGCCTGCATCGGGGCAATCTACTTCATCGGATGGATAGATCAGGGCATACTGATGCTCATTTCTCTTGCATTTTCCGTTTGCGATGTTATCTGCATTCTTTTCTTCTGCCCGTTCCAAACTTGGATAATGAAAAACAAATGTTGCACAAGCTGTCGCATATATAATTGGGATTTTGCAATGATGTTCACGCCGCTTTTGTTCATTCCGTCGGTTTATACGTACAGTCTTGTCGCACTGTCGCTTGCACTGCTTGTAAAATGGGAAATAAAAGTTCACCGCAATCCAGAATATTTTTCCGAGCACACAAATGCCTGCCTTTCCTGCGCGCTTTGCAACGAAAAGCTCTGCCATCACAAAAAGCAGCTGCAATCCTTTTTGATATCAAATAAGGATCGCCTGATTTTACGTGGCAATTCTCTTTTCCACAATGACAAATACGGTGTCATTCACAAAAATGAGAAATAATTTGACTTTCGCTCGTTTTTATTTTATAATAAGATGTTTTTAATTTAATTCGGAGGTTTTACGATGAACGATATCAAGCCTATCGTGGCAAAAAACATCGCGTCTCTGCGTCTGTCGAAGAAAATGACCCAAATCGAGCTCGCGGAAAAACTGAACTACTCCGACAAAGCGGTCTCAAAGTGGGAACGCGGTGAATCCTTACCCGACATTTCCGTCCTTGTTATGATCGCAGATCTTTTTGAAGTTCCCCTCGATTATCTCGTTCGTGCAGAGCACAAGCAACCCAAGCCTGAAAAATCAGAACCGTCAAATCAATACAACCGATCAATGATAACCCTCGCCTCTGTGCTTCTCGTTTGGTTTATCGCGCTTTTCGCATTTATCATCATGTCTCTCATCTCAAACGAAACGCCTTTTGAATGGCTGGCATTCGTTTATGCCATTCCCGTCAGTTCGATTGTTTGGCTCGTATTTAACAGCATTTGGTTCAACCAAAGACGCAACTATTTCATAATTTCCATCCTTGTATGGTCACTTATCGCTTCGATACATATATCTCTTTTAACCGCTAAGATAAATATCTGGATGCTGTATCTGCTCGGCATTCCCGCACAGCTCATCATTATCGCTTGGTCAATGATGAAAAAGCCGCAAAAAAAACACCGCGAAGCAAACGACTCACAATAACTTTCATTTTTTCAAAGCACCGTGTCAAAGCGCGGTGCTTTTTCTTATATTGCTTGATTTTTTCGGAGTTTTCTACCGATGGTAGAGTGTAGAATCCGCATCTCTACCGGTGGAATCGTAAGCGTATACGAGAGAAATCAAGCGGTAGGTTGAGTTTTTTGTGTCAAAGTGCATATAATGTTATCATAAGATAACACCAAAACGGAGACAAAAGATATGAACACAACAGACACATTCGGCACAAGATTAACCTCAAAAAAAACAAGGAGAACTCCTCTCGCTCAAAGAAAGCTTCCTGATTATACAGTCGGTGAGGAGATTGCAAACACCGCATCTCACATAGCGGGCGCGATTTTCGGCGTTCTGGCACTCGTAAGTTGTGTTTTAACGTCAAGCGCACACGGCAACGTTTGGGGCATCGTCAGCGGAGCTGTATACGGTGCAACTCTCATCCTGCTTTATACAATGTCAAGCGTTTATCACGGACTTCCGAACAGCACGGGCAAAAAAGTGATGCAAATAATAGATCACTGCACGATATTTTTCCTTATAAGCGGAACATACACGCCCGTTGCCCTCTCCAGCATACGCGCATACTCACCAGCATGGGGATGGTCTATTTTCGGAATCGTATGGGGATGCGCCGTGTTAGGAGCAGTTCTCAATGCAATTGACCTAAAAAAATACGCGGCATTTTCCATGGTCTGCTATCTCGGAATGGGATGGTGCATTGTTGCTGCGGCAAAAGTTGCCTTCGCCGCAATGCCGTTACCGGCTCTGATGTGGATACTCGTCGGAGGCATCGCATACACATTGGGTGCCGTCATGTACGGTCTCGGCAGAACGCACAGATATATGCACAGCGTATTTCATATTTTTGTTCTCATCGGAAGCGTTACACAATATATCGGCATAGTTCTTTACATCATGTAAAAAAACGTGCAAAGCCGAAAAGCTTTGCACGTTTGAAAATCACACATTATTCAATTGTCGTATCAAGCTTGAAACGCAGGATTTTACGCAAAGTATTTTTGGGAAATTCCTCATCTCTGATTTTAAGAACGTTAATTTTCTTATATGAAACAGCGTTTTTGTTGTATTCATCGACAAAAGGCTTAAAATATGCCTTTGCATCGCTTATTTCATTTACTTCAAGGAATTCCTTATCCGGATATATTTCCGCAACGATCGCATTGTGATCGTTGCCGCGAACGCTCTTGCCCTCATAAACAATTATATCCTCAATTCCGGGAGTAGCCGCAAGTTCGTTTTCGATTTCTTCGGGATAAACATTTTTACCGTTAGAAAGAATAATCAGATTCTTTTTTCTTCCCGTGATATAAAGGACATTGTTCTCGTCAAGCTTACCGTAATCTCCCGTTCTGAAGTAACCATCCTCATCGAAAGCCTCGGCAGTTGCCTCCTCGTCCTTATAGTAACCGAGCATTACATTTGCTCCCTTTACGCAAATCTCACCTTCCCCGTCCTCATTGGGGGCGTCAATCTTTACGGAATCAATGTCAAGCACATTGCCTACACTTCCCGGAACAACGTTTCTGCTTCTGTTTACCGCAACGATCGGAGCACATTCGGTGATTCCGTATCCGTTAAGAGTTGAAATACCGATTGACTCGTAAAAACTGATAATTTCCTGATTTATCGGCGCACCACCCGAAATAATCATCTTAAGTTTGCCACCGAAAACATCAGCAACGGATGAAAACAGTTTTTTCCTGAGGTCAACGCCGACTTTACGCATGGCGTTACTAACCTTTATCGTTTTTTCGAGTATCTCAGCCTTGCCCGTTTCCTTAACTTTAGCGTTTATCTTACGGTAGAAAGTCTCAAGATAAAGCGGAACAAGAATAAGATGCTCCGGCTTTTCTTCCTTGAGTTCTTTCTGAATGTAACGTAAACCGTATGAAATATACATTTCGCAACCGATCTGCATATGTCCGATGAACATAACCGTTGAGCCGTATGTATGATGAGGCGGAAGCACCGCGATCGTCTTTTTACCGGTGTCAATATAAGGAATTACGTACGACATATCGGAAAGAAGAGCATTTTGGCTGAGCATAACGCCCTTGCCCTTGCCTGTCGTTCCGGACGTAAAAACAAGCAGTGCGAGTGAATTTTTGTCGATTTCCGCATTGAAATATGCGTCAGACGATTCTGCGAACTTTTCCATTCCCGCAAAAGTAAGTGCCTCAACGGTTCTTTTTTCTTTTTTCGCTCCGAGATAAACGGGATCGGCATCAAGCTTGACCGTTTCCGTTACGACAGCGATCTTATCGGCTACGCTCTCGTCGCAGAAAATAAACGAAACATCGGCTTTTGAGATAGTATCGGTAAGATCAACCGCATTCCAATCCTTATCAAGCGGAACAAGGATCGCACCTATCGACATTGCCGCATAATATGTAAGCACCCATTCGTAAGAAAGCTTACCTACAAGTGAAACGTGCTTACCCGCACAGCCCATTGCAAGCATTTCGGTTGCAAGGCCGCGAATTTTATCTCTGAGTGCATTAAAGCTTATCTCAACCTTTGTTTCACTCTTGTGCGGATTTGTTCTGTACGAAATGGCGATATCGTCGCCGTATGTTTCAGCCGCCCATTCAACAAGCGCTCTTACATTTTCGAATTCATGTTTTTCATGCAATATCTGTTTTTTCATTTTTTTGATCCTTTCACCTGATCATGTATATTTCCGAATTATAAAGCGTATTATTTCTTCAATCCGTCGAGCAAAAAGCCGAAACTGTACTTAAAGTCCGCTATTGCCTTATCGCAAGGAAGATTTCTGGCAACAACATCGGCATTATAGCCGCGACAAAAACACCATATCGAATAGCTCAACACTTCGGAATCGACATCCTTGATATACCCTTTTTCTTTTCCGTATTCGATATGCTTTTTTATGACATCCGTCCACCATTCGTGATTCGAATCGGACGCGGAATCAGTCTCGAAAACATATTGCGAAAACTGCATTTTCGTTTCGTACGAAGCAAAGACCGCGCTTGAAGCAAGATTCATGGTATGCTCGAAAAAATCACTTTTTTCGTCAATTTCGGACGTAACGCCAGACCTCATTTTCATTATCGTGTTTTTATACACTATCCGCAGAACCTCATCGAGGTTATGAAATCTGTTATAAAAGACGCGATTTGTAATTCCAAGCTCACGTAGTATTTTTCGAACCGTGATAGTATGCGCACCGACAGAACACGCGAGTTTTTCGGCAGTCTCAATTATTTTTTCGGACATTTCATCCCTTATAAGACCTGTTTTAGCTCCGTCCATAAGCACCTCCGATTTGTTCAGCACACTGTGTGCCGAGGAATATGATATCACATTCCACATCTCTTTGTCAATCATTTTCGCACACATTTTTTTGCGGAAATAATTGCACGCTATCTTTATATAACAAAAACATAAGTATCTTTCATTAATACAAAAACAAATCCGAAAAAAATATTTGACCAAAGCGTAAATCGGATACGGTTCGTTTTTCTCAAGCAGATCGACAAAATTAGTCGCTTTATAAAATTATCCTCTGTCAACTTCCGTTTTCCGGGGCCGACAGAGGATAATTTTGTTATGTATTAAATCATGTTGGTTATGAAAATTTCCA